>DATBFX010000415.1:0-9740 GCA_036558305.1 Thermomicrobiales bacterium
TCGCGGACCGCCTCGTTCGTCGGCGTTTCGGTGACCACGGCGATGCATCCCTTTCCCAGGCGTGCGGCCTGCGTGCCGACAAATGGAGGCGGGGAAGATACACCATCGGTGGTTGGGGGCGCGACGGGTTCCGGTACGATCATGGCGTGGGAGCAGGCGAGGATCCGCGCTTCGCCTGTCGTGTAGGACATGGGAATTCGGCATGAAAATCGCGCTCGTAACGCCCTACGACGGCTCGGTTCCCGGTGGAGTCGCGGAGCACATCGCCGCTCTGCGCGCCGAGTTGCTTGCAATCGGTCACGAAGCGCTCGTGCTGATGCCGGGGTCGCGTCGAAGCCGTATCGAGCGGGTTGCCGACGGCTACCGGATCGGTCGCGCGATTTCCTTGCCCAGCAACCGGTCGCGCGCGCGCATTACCCTCGATCCGACCGCGGTACGCGACGTGCGCGACGTGATGCGTCGCGAGCGATTCGACGTCGTCCACGTGCATGCGCCCCATACCCCATTGCTCCCGTACCTGGCCCTTCTCTGGTCCGACGCTGCCAACGTCGGAACCTTCCACGCTGCCCTCGGCAACCGTTCCTGGTATCTCGCCGCCCGTCCGGTGCTTTCGCCGATCTTGGGTCGGCTCCACGCGCGCATCGCGGTCTCGTCCGTGGCGATGGCCGGGTGTCGCCACCATTTCGGCGGTGCGTACGAGATCATCCCCAACGGGATCAGCGTCGAGCGCTTTCGCACAAATGCGACCGCGAGCGAAGCCCCACGGGCGCCGGACGGGATGCCACGCGTCCTCTTCGTCGGTCGGTTCGAGGAACCCCGAAAGGGCTTTGCGGATCTCTGCCGGGCGATGGCCATCGTGCAGCGGACGCTTCCTCGGGCTCGCCTGGTCGTGGTCGGTCCCGGCGACACGATGCGCGCGCGCATACTGGCGGAGCGAACAGGGGTGCGGAACGTCGATTTGGTCGGCCAGGTGCCGGCCGACGACTTGCCGGGCTTCTATGCCGGTTGCGACGTCGTGTGTGCCCCCTCGACCGGCCGCGAGAGCTTCGGGATGGTGCTGCTCGAGGCGATGGCGAGCGGTACGCCGCTGGTCGCCACGGCCATTCCTGGCTACGCGGCCGTGGCGACCGGTGGCCACGATGCCCTCCTTGCTCCCCCCGGATGTCCGTCGCTGTTGGCGGAAGCGCTCACCCGTGCTCTGTGTGACTCGGATCTACGGGCGCGCCTTCGGACCGCGGGTCTCGCGACCGCTCGACGTTACGACTGGCCCGGCATCGCCCGCCGCATCTTGCAGGTCTACTTCCTGGCGCTACGGCGGCAGTCGAAGGGAAGCCCATAAAGCGATCCGGTCTCCCAGGGCGGGTACTCCTGGATGGCTAAGGCCGCCTCGGCGGCGGAACGTCGCCCTGGGCGAGGCGAGAATGCGGAAGTCGATGCTGCTGATCCGCGTGGCCAGGAGAAGGACCCCACGTGTCTGCATCCGCACACGGATCGGTGGTTGACGACGCATCGATCTTCACCGGCGAGACGACCGGGGTCGTCGCCCCATAGGTGTGGTGCCAATCGTCCAGGTAGGATCGCACCTCCCGCTCCCAACGGTCGTCGTCCCACGCGAGCTCTTCTTGCACGATTGGCCTGATGGCTTCGAGCAAGCAGGCGCCGCCTCCGGCCGAGGTCACTCCCAGGCGCACCCGCCTCAGCAGCAAATCGCTCAGGTGACGAACGTCCTCCCGGCGGGCCGACCAACGCAACTCCGCCCAGAGTACCCGGTGCCCGGGAATCGGGCAGCGCTCGTCGGGTCGCATCGTGGAGATGGCCTCCAATCCGTCGAGCCCGTACCGGGCCACCAACCGATGCGCAGTCTCCTGGTCAAATGCACCGCCTTCCCATCGCGCAATGCCCTGGTCCGATCGCTCTGTGGGTTGCCGGCGTGCAGGGCCGAAAATGGCGTCCAGCGCCTCGTTCGCGGCCGATCGCGCGGTGGACAGTTTGCCTCCGACCACCGTCCACATCCCATCGTCGGCCCGGACGGCGAAGTCCCGCGATGCCCGCGGCGCTTCCCGTGTCGTGCGGTCGGTGATCGCCCGAATCCCGGCAAAGACGGCGAGGATGTCGGGCCAGTCGAGATCCAACGATGGGAAGAGCCAGCGGGCGCCCCGCAGGAGGTAGGCGAGTTCGGCCTCGCTCGGGCGTGGGTCGTCCGGCACGGTGCCGTCGTGGTCGACGCTCGTGCTGCCGACGATGGTCGCGCCTTCCCACGGCACGGCGGAGAAGGCTTCCCCCGATTCGGGGTGACGCACGGCCACCGCGCAGTCCACGGGTAGCCGGTCCTTCGGGAAGACGAGGTGGCTGCCGCGGACCAGGCGCACCCCGTCCGCTCGGATCGTTTGCCCACGAAATCCATCCGACCAGGCCCCGGTCGCGTTCACGACCGCTCGCGCGTGCAGTTCGAGCGTTGCGTCCCGTCGTTGGTCCCGCAGCACGGCCCCCACGATCCGGCCGCAGCGGTCACGAAGCAACCCGGTCGCGGCGACGTAGTTGAGGGCATACCCGCCCAAGCGGCGTCCTTCCGACAGCGTCCGGATCACGAGGCGGGCATCATCGACGGTCGCTTCGGAAAAGGCGATGGCGCCGACGACGTCTGGGGCCAACCCGACGAGCCGTTGATCGAGTCCGGCACGATCGAGGTGGTGTGGCACCCTCAATCTTCCGGCAAACGCCTCGTACAGGCAGATCCCTGCCCCCACCCCCCAACGGCGAAGACGGTCGCCAGAAAACAACGGCACCAGGAACTCGACCGGTTCGACGAGCCCCTCCGCGGTGTGCAAGAGCCGCTCTCGTTCGTGGACCAGCGTGCGCGAGAGTCCAACCTGGCGCCGTGCCAGGTAATGCAATCCGCCGTGAATCAGCTTCGACGAACGGCTGGATGTCCCCGCCGCGAAATCGTGCTGCTCGACGAGGAGCACCCGCAGTCCACGCCTGGCGGCCTCCCGCATGATCGTCGCGCCGGTGATGCCGCCGCCGACGACGAGGAGATCCCACGATTCGGACCGCACGGTTCCGGGCGACTTCCGCGGGGGAGTGTTCGCGGATGCCTCGCGGTCGTCGGTGGGGAGGGCCGTGCAGCGTCTATTTTCGCGAGCCGGCATGCGTGGTCGCGGCATCGAAGGCCCGTACCTCCGTGGCGAGTCGTTCCAGTTGGTCCGGGGACATCTGGGCGGAAACCGGGAGGTACACCATCTCGGCCATCGCCGCCTGCGCTTCGCTCGCCGCCGCATCGGGCTTCTCCCTGGGTGGTGCGACCACCCCTAGGCTGGACGCCCCCCTCGTTGCGTCGAATCCTCGTGCCCACAGGTAACGCATCAATCCGTCGGGGTCCGCATGCCGTATGGGGAAGACCCAATGGGTGTGCGAGCGCGACGCCTGGCCTGGTCGTCGCGTGCCGGGAAGCAACGCCGCCAGGCGCTCGGCGACCAGCCGACGTTGCTCGATCCGGCGCGAATCGAACGTGACCAGCCGGCGGTGCAACAGGGCCAGGAGGGGATAGCTTGGCTGATGCCGTATCTGGACGAGCAACTTCTCACCCGGAAACCCTCGCAGTGCCCGGCTGATTACCTCGTCGTGCGTCGTCCCAAAATGCGGCGCGACCCGCGCGAATGCGCCGAAGAGCGACGGATTGGACAGCGCCTTGAGGCCCGCGTATTTGAGCAAGCGCTTGAGGAATCGACGCCGGGATTGGACGGGGTAGGTACTCAGGACACCGCGTACGCGGTCGCGCAAGCCGGAATCGCGGAAGCGGAGGACGGCACCGCCGAGGGCCGTATTCGTCTTGATCGGTCCGAAGCTGAACAGGACCACGTCGGCCGCGGGGTGACCCTCGTCCCTTCCCCCGGCGTACGACTGAGCGCGGTCCTCGATGAGCAACAGCCCGCGTTGCCGCGCAAACGCCGCGATGTCGTCGAACGGCAGATCGGCGCCGAAGACGTGGGCAACGAGGAGGGACGTCGTGCGTTCGCTCACCAGTCGGTGCAACGCCGCCTCGTCGACCGCCAGCATGTCCATGTCGAGATCGATCGGTACCGGGACCAGATCGTGTTCCAGGACGATGCGAACCATGTCGTGGATCGTCAGCGCCGAGACCAACACCTCACTGCCTGCCGGATAGTCCAGCGTCGTCAACAAGGCGTCGAACCCGGTGCGGACGGAGAGGCACGCCAGGTCGTGTTCCCCGACGAAGGCATCGCACTCGACCCTCGCCTGCATCCGGGCGCGGTTCCCCGGCCGCAGGCACGCCCAGATTCCGAAGAGGATGTCGCGCCAGCGAATGTCGAGCCTGCCTCGCGGGATCATGCTAAGCCTCCACCGTGCTTGCGCACGCGTGCGCGTCCAGGGAACCGCTCTCGAAGTCGCGCAGCAGCGGGTGGTCGGCGTAGACCCCACGGTAGGTCCGCGGGACGAGCGCGGCCACCCGACACATCAGCAAGTCGGTCGCCGCCTGCAAATCCTGCTTCGAGTGGCTGGACGTTGCAGGCACGCGGAACGGTTCTCCGAAGCGGACGGTGATCGTGCCGCGTCGCAACCGTTTGAGGTTCGTACCGAGCGATTCGGTCCCCGTGATGCCCACGGGCAGGACCGGCGCCTCGGCGTGGGCGGCGAGGAACGCGGGACCGGGTTTCCCGGCGTGGAGGACGTGGTCACGGCTGCGCGTCCCTTCCGGCGCAATCCCGACGATCCAGCCGTGTTCGAGGTGAGCCAACGCCTGTCGCAGCGCCGCGCGGTCGCTGGCACCACGCCGGATCCAGAGCGTCCCGGCCGCATCCAGCCAGAACCGGTGGAAACGGCGTTGCCGGTATTCGGCGGCCATCAACGCCGTCAGGCGCGGATAGTCGATCACCGCGAACAGCAGGGGCGGATCGAAGTTACTGAGGTGGTTGAAGACGAGTACGCAGCCACCAGCCCGCGGTATTTGATTCTGCCCGGACACGTCGATCCGGGCTGCCAAACGGAACAGTGCGCGCACCATTCGGCGCAGGAGGGTCCAGCGCCATCGCGGGATCCGTACGAGGTGCTCGTTCGCTTCGGTCATGGATCCCAGGCCTCCACCCGTCGAGGCGCGGTGCGGAAAATCGTAGCCCTTGCGACGTTGGCGTTCCTCGGGAGTGTCGCATGCTCTCCTGTGCTCAACATCCTCAGAATTACGTACCACCCGGCCGGCGGCGACCGTCTCGAACGTCTCGATCCTTCTCGCCAACAACCCAGCTTGTTGCATGCGCGTTGAGCGACGAGGTGAGATCACAGACGGCGCCGGGCTCCACGACGAGACGCGTTTCACCCGTCGACTTGCCGCTTCGACGCGCGGGGCTTGTTCGGGGGTGATAGAGTGGGCGCCGACGAAGGCCAATGGGAGGAGGCGGCCGGTGATGGATTCCTCTCTCCTGGCGACCAAGCTGCGCATTCCGCCGCAGCCCCGCCACCTGGTGCGCCGCACCCGGCTCGTCGACGCCCTCGAAGCCGGCATTCCCGACTACAAACTCGTCCTGGTCGCGGCTGCCGCCGGCTACGGCAAGACGACGCTGCTTGTCGATTGGGCCCGAGCGAGTCGCTTCCCGGTCGCCTGGTTGTCGCTCGGCGAGGAGGACAACGATGTCGAGCGCTTCTTCCGCTCCCTGCTGCGGGCGTGGGAGCGGGTCGAGGCGGGCGTCGGCGAGAGTCCGCTGGGCTTGCTCCTCGGCGCGATGGCGCCGGATCGCGACGCCGTCTTGGCGGCGTTCGTCAACGTCGCCGATGACCTCCCCGAGCAGACGGTGTTCGTCCTCGACGACTACCACCTCATCGACGAACCGGCCGTCCACCAGGCGCTGACCTTCCTGCTCGACCACCTGCCGCCGACGCTCCGCTTCGTGCTGGCCGGGCGGGCCGAGCCGCCGCTGCCGCTGGCCCGCTACCGGGGGCGCCGGGAGGTGCTGGAATTCGGTGCCGGGGACCTCCGCTTTTCCGCGGACGAGACCGCGGAGTTGTTGGATCGACTGGTGGGGATCGACCTTCCCCGGGCAGAGATCGACCCCTTGCACGCCCGGCTCGAAGGCTGGGTCGCCGGGCTGCAGTTGGTCGCGCTGACTCTTCGGCGGCGCCCCGCGGGAACGGTGGCACCGGTCGTCGGCGGCCGGCACCGCTTCGTCGCCGACTTCCTGACCGCGGAGGTGTTCGGCGGTCTGTCCGAGGACACCCGGCGCTTCCTGCTCCAGACCGCGATCCTCGATCGCCTCTGCGGCCCGTTGTGCGACGCCGTCACCGGGCGCGACGACGGGCAGGAGATGTTGGAACGCCTGGAGCGAGCGAACCTCTTTCTCTTTGCCCTCGACGACCACCGCACGTGGTATCGCTACCATCGGCTCTTCGCCGATTTCCTCCGGGAGGAGCTCAGACGCCGCCATGCCGGTGAGGTGACCGACCTCCATCGCCGGGCGGCGCGCTGGCACCTGGCCCACGACCTGCCGGACCGGGCCCTCCATCACGCGGTGGCAGGGGACGACCCCGAACTCGCGGGGCGCGTCTTCGAACGCTTCATCAACGTCAAGCTGAACGGTGGCGAACTCCACGAGGTGGCGCGCTGGCTCGAGGCACTGCCGCCGGGGTGGTTCTCCGCCTACCCCCTGTTCGATCTCGGCCGGGCCGGTTTCCTGATGTTTACCGGCGCGTTCGACGACTGCCTCCGCTGCATCGACGACGTCGAACAGCGACTGGAGCGCGCAGGCGGCGAGGAGACGCGCTGGCAACTGGCGCTGGTCGCCGCGGTGCGCTGCTACATTGCGTGCATCCAGAACGACTTGGCGCAGGCGGAGGTCCTGGCGGACCGGGCGCTGCGGGACCTGCGGGACGAGAGCGGCGCTTTCCGGGCGGCCATCTACCACGCCCTCGGGGATACCTACCGCCTGAACGCGCGCTGGGAGGAAGCGAAGGCGTGCTACCTCCAGGTGTCCGCGAGCACGCGGGCGCCGGAATACCGGATCCAGGCGGCGATGCAGGCGGTGCACGTGTTCGGGGCCCTGGCCGACCTCGAACTCAGGCAGGGGCATCTGCGGAACGCCGGCGACTACTGGCAAAAGGCGCTGGCGGCCATCCGGCAACCGGAGAGCTGGGGACGCGTCGAACAGCCGGTCGTCGGCTGGGTCTTCGTTCGCATGGGCGAGCTGCTGTACGAGTGGAACCGCCTGGGGGAGGCCTGGGACCACCTGTGGCGCGGGTTGGAACGCGCCGAACTGGGTGGCGACGTGCGGACGCTGATCGCCGGCTGCGTGAACGCGGCGCGCTTGAAACTGACCGAAGGCGATCTCCCGGCGGCGTCTGATTACGTGGAGCGGGCACGGCCCCTGGTGGAGCAGGCCCCGTTTCCCGATTGGACCGGCCGCTTCGAGCGGGTGCAGGTCGACCTGTGGCTGGCGCAGGACCGGCTACGGGCCGCGGTCGGTTGGGCCGAGGACGTGCTGCGAAGCGGCGCGCTCGAGGGGCGACCGGACGGCGAGACGGCTCGGCTGGCGCTGGTCCGCGTCCTGATTGCCGAAGGGGGTGTCCTCGATCGAGAGCGCGCGCTGGAGCTGGTGAGACGCCTGCGTGCCGCCGCCGAAGCGGAGGGGCGGGTCGGCATCCAGATCGAGGCGCTGGCGCTGGAGGCACTGGCGTGCTGGGGTGGGGGGGACCGGGCGGGCGCGTTGACCGATCTGGAGCGTGCCCTGCGGTTGGCCGAACCGGAAGGGTACGTGCGCCTCTTCGCCGACCTCGGCCTGCCGATGGCCCGGCTGCTGCAGGAGGCCCGCGCCCGCGGTGTACTGCCGGACCGCGTCGACGAATTGCTGGCGGCCTGCGGCGCCGGTCCCGCCCTCCCCGGCGCGGGGGTGCCCGCGCTGCCCGAACCGCTGAGCCCGCGGGAGCGGGAGGTGCTGAGCCTGCTCGCCGCGGGTTTGACGAACCGCGAGATCGCGGACGAACTGGTCATCTCCCCGGAGACGGTCAAGAAGCACACCGCCAGCATCTTCGGCAAGCTGGGCGCCCGCCACCGCACCGAGGCCGCCGCCAGGGCCAGGGTCCTGGGCCTGCTCGGTTAGGGCGCGGCGAAGGGGTGCGTCCGCGCCGGAACCGCGCGTTTCGACGCCGGGCCTGACGGGCGCACCCCCTCGCCGCGCTCCTGCGGTACCCCGTTTCCGCGACGTCGCGAATACCCTGCCTGCATACCCCTCGGGAGGCATGACCGCGATCGTTCTCCCCCCTACGGTGGGAGCGGATCGAGCGGGTGTCCGGCCTGCGCAGAACCGGGCGCCGATCCGCCGGGCGGCGCCGGAGCGGCCGTCGCCGGCTCGCAACCACACCGAACGGAGGGATCGATGACATCTTTCGTCGCGGCCGGCGCGATGAGCGTCGGCAGTTGCCATGGTGATCGTTTCGAGCTTCACTCGCCGATCCAGGATCGCCGTGCATCGCGCCGACGGCTGGTGCGGGGTTTCGCCGGCGGGGTCGCGGCTGGTCTATTGACCGCGGCCGGTATCCGGCCCGCTCCGGCCAGTGCCGGCGACGCGACGCCGGCGTCACCGCACGCGGAGGAGGGCATGGAATCGGTCATTGCGCCCGATGGGATGCGCATCGCGTACCGGCGCGCCGGCGACGGGCCGCCCCTCGTCCTGGTCCACGGCACCGCCGACGACCACAACCGCTGGTTGCCGCTGCTACCGGCCCTCGGGGAACGCTTCACCGTCTACGCGATCGATCGCCGGGGGCGCGGCGGCAGCGGCAGCTACGATCCGGCGACGTACCGGATCGAACGCGAGTTCGCGGACGTGGCGGCGGTCGTCGACGCCATCGGCGAGCCGGCCCATCTCCTCGGGCACTCTTTCGGGGCGCTCTGCTCACTTGAGGCGGCGCTGCTGACCGACCGCCTGCGCAAGCTCGTCCTCTACGAGCCACCCATCCTGATTCCGGACGGCGAACCGTTGATCCCGCCGGAGGCGGTGACGAAGCTGGAGGCGCTCCTGGCGGCGGGCGACGAGGAAGGGGTCTTGCTCGCCTTTGCGCGGGAGATCGTCGGTGTGCCGGAGGACGTCATCGCGATGTGGCGCGCCGCGCCGGAGTGGCAGGCAAGCGTCGAGATGGCGCCGACGATCGTCGCCGAGGTGCGCGCGGTCGGGGACTACGTCTTCGATCCCGCGCGTTTCCGCGATCTGGCGACGCCGACCTTGCTGCTGCTGGGCGGAGAAAGCCCGCCGTTTTTCACGGTGGCGACCGAGGCCGTCGCGGCGGCGCTGCCGCACGATCGTCTGGAGGTCTTGCCGGGTCAGGGGCACATCGCGATGGACACCGTCCCGGAGCTCTTCCTGGAGACGGTCGTCGGGTTCCTCGCCGAGGAGTAAAGCGCCGTCCATGATCGCGGTCGCGCGGCGGCACCGCCGCGGTGCCGCCGCGCGAGTTCCTCGTCGATGGCGAACTCGGGATCGGCTGCTCCCGCGGCGTGTGCACCCTTCCCCGGGCGCGCGGCCGACGTCCCGAAGAACGGAGCCGGGGAGGACGCGCCATCGGCCGGCCGACGAAGCGAGGAGCATTCGGCGTCTTGGCGCCGTCACCCGCTGCGATCCGATGCCGTGTCCCCTCCGCGATCTTGACAGGCCGCCGATTTGGCGTAGTGTGCGCGACGCACGCCCCGCCGTCCTCCTCCGGTCGGAGAGAACCGGGTGGCGAGTCGCGAAATGAGGGGA
>DATBFX010000416.1:0-17739 GCA_036558305.1 Thermomicrobiales bacterium
GGTCGCCGCCGCGGTCGCCGCCCAGCGGGCGCTCGCCGCCGCGGCCTGGCCGGAGACCGGCCCCATCCGCGTCCGCATGGCCGTCCACCTCGGCGAGGCCCGCCCGGAGGACGGCGACTACACCGCCCCCTGCCTCAACCGGCTGGCCCGGCTGCTGGCGGCCGGCCACGGCGGCCAGGTCCTCCTGACCGAGGCGGTCCGGCGCCTGGTCGAGGGCCGCGTGCCGGAGGGGGTGACGCTCGTCGACCTCGGCCGCCACCGGCTGCGCGACCTGCTCGACCCCGAGCGGGTGGCCCAACTGGCGATCGCGGGCTTGCCGGACACCTTCCCGCCGCTCCAGAGCCTCGAACGCCACCCGACGAACCTGCCGGTGCAGCCGACCGAGCTGATCGGCCGGGACGCCGACCTGGCCGACCTGAAGGCGCTGCTGGCCGACGCGGCGGTCCGCCTGGTCACCCTGACCGGCCCCGGCGGGGTCGGCAAGACGCGGTTGGCCCTCCAGGCCGCGGCGGACCTGCTCGATGCGTTCGACGACGGCGCCTTCTTCGTCGACCTGGCCGCGGTGACCGAGCCCGCCCTCGTCCTGCCGGCGATCGCCCAGGTCCTCGGCGTGCGGGAGGGCGGGGGGCAGTCGCTGGGCGAGGCCCTGGTCGGGTACCTGGCGGGGAAGCGGCTGCTGCTGGTGCTGGACAACTGCGAGCAGGTGGTCGCCGCCGCGCCGGTCGTGGCCGAGCTCCTGGCCGCGAGCCCCGGCCTGCGGGTGCTGGCGACCAGCCGCGAACCGTTGCGGCTGCGGGGCGAACGCGAGTTCGCCGTTGCTCCCCTGGCGACACCGCCGCTGCGGCGGCTGCCGCCGCTGGCCGACCTCGCCCGCATCCCCGCCGTCGAACTGTTCGTCCAACGGGCCGCCGCCGCAAAGCGCGGATTCCTCCTTACCGAGGACAACGCGCGGGCGGTGGCCGAGCTCTGCGCCCGCCTCGACGGGCTGCCGCTGGCGATCGAACTCGCCGCGGCGCGGACCAAACTCCTTTCGCCGGCCGCCCTCCTGGCACGGCTGGGCGACCGGCTCGCGCTGCTCAGCGGCGGTGCCCGCGACCTGCCGGCGCGGCAGCGGACGCTGCGGGTGGCGATCGCCTGGAGCCACGACCTCCTCGCGCCCGCGGAGCAGGCGCTCTTCCGCCGCCTCGGCGTCTGCGCCGGCGGCTTCTCCTTCGCCACCGCCGAGGCGGTCGCCGATCCCGGCGGCACGCTCGACCTCTTCGCGGGGGTCGCCTCCCTCGTCGACAAGAGCCTGCTGCGCCAGGAGGAGCAGCCGGACGGCGAACCGCGCTTCCGGTTCCTGGAGACGATCCGCGCCTACGCCCTCGAGCAGTTGGAGGTAAGCGGCGAGGCGACGACGATCCGGAGCGCGCACGCCACGCACTTCCTGGGTTGGGCCGAGATGGCGGCGACCCGGTTGATCGGGTCGGGGCAAGCGATCTGGTTGGAGCGTCTCGAGTCCGAGCACGACAACTTCCGGACGATTCTTGCCTGGCTGTGTGCGGCGGACAACGTCGAGAAGGCACTGCGGCTCGCCACGGCACTCTCCGGTTTCTGGCTGACGCGAGGCCACCTCGGCGAGGCCCGCGCCTGGCTGGAGCAGATCTTGGCGGATGCGGGCGCTGGGAAGCCCGCCGCGCGCGCCCTGGCCCTCAACGCGTTGGCCAACGTCGTGGCCGACCAGGGCGACTTCGCACGCGCCGAGGCCCTGTACCACGAGAGCCTGGCGATCCGCCGCACCCTCGGCGACCGCGCGGGCATCGCCGATGTTCTGGGCAACCTGGGGCTCCTGGCCAGCGACCGAGCAGACCATGCCCGGGCCCGCGCCCTGCTTGAGGAGAGTCTGATCTTGCGCCGCGACCTGCCCGACGAGCGCCGGCTCGCGTTGGCCCTCGCCACCCTGGGCGTGGCCACCTACCGCGACGGCGACCTCGACCGCGCGGCCGATCTCCTCAACCAGGCGCGAGTGCACTTCGCGACCCTCGGCGAACCGGAGCGCACGGGTTACGTACTGACGCAATTGGGGATCGTGGCTCGCCACCGAGGCGACCTGGCCGGAGCGGCGGCGTACCATCGGGAGGCCCTGACCCAATATCGCGCGGTTGGCGCCAAACGGGGCGTGGCGGGCTCGCTCAATAATCTCGCCATGGTGGCCCGCGACCAGGACGAAACCGACCAGGCGGAGCGGCTGTACAAGGAGGCCCTGGAGGCGCAGCGCGAACTGGGCAGCAGCGCGGGCGCCGCCCGTGTCCTGCGCAACCTGGCCGACCTGGCCCGCGTGCGCGGTGACCACGCCCGGGCGGCCGCGCTCTACCGGGAGAGCCTTCGCGAGCGGTGGGCACTGGACGATCCGGCCACGACCGCCGACGCGGTCGTCGGTCTTGCATCTGCCCTGACGGCGGGCGGAGACGCAACACGCGCCGCGCAGCTCCTCGGCAGTGCTGAGGCCCTGGCGGAACGGATGAGCGGCGGACTTCGCCGGCCGCCGGCCTACGGGGACGTGCTGGCAGCGGCCCAGGCCGCAGTGGGAGCAGAAGCGTTTGCGGCGGCCTTCGCCTTGGGCCGGGCCACGCCGGAGGCGATCATCGCCGAAGCCATCGCGGCCGTGGATCAGCCCCCCGATCCGGTGCGCTGACGATCCCGAGCCGCCCCGTTTCCCCATCCGCTCACGCCACGTCAACCACAACCGTGGCGGCACTCAATAGGTCGCTGGCGAGAGGACCCGCGCCCTCCACCATCCCACTCGGCAGACACGTCCGTCCCGTCCCGTCGCGGCCGGCTACCGCCCACACCGCAAACGATACGCCAGGGCGACACAGAGGGCACATCGGCGTTCGTCAAGACGCTGAGACCGCGTTCAGATCAAACCGGCCGCTCCAACGACTTCGCCCGACAAAGGCAACGAGCGAAAATCATCAGCGTTACGTTGTCCAATCCATCCCGCACGCCTCAAATCTCGCTCCCGCGACAAGGAGCGGCTAATGCTCAGAAAACGTGCCGCTAACAAGCAGGTCCATGCCCAGCCCTTCCTCTTCCACATTGAGGTCCAGGATGGGGTTACCCGACGAAGTGGCGGGCGTCGCCACGGCGGTCCCCGATTTGCGGAGCACCGTAAAGTGCTCGTCGACGCTCGCCAAGAAGCCCCTGACGGCGTCGGCAAGGTCATACCGATCGCCCACGAACTCGACGACGCCGATGACTACCTCACCTGGATGCTTGGGCGTGAGGACGCGCGGTACGACGGCCGCCCCGCGCTCCTCCGCCACCCAGATCTTCTCCTCGTCGTAACCGAACCGGTCGACGACGAGATAGAAGCCGGTGTCGGGTGCCGACAACCTGAGGTCCTCGATGTCCTCGATCCGGATCTTCTCCGGGGGATTCACTTCATAAGAAAGCTGATAGGAGTCGCGCGGCAATCCGTCGATGGCGATTGCCTCGGTATGCAGATCGGCTGGGATGGCGACGGTGAACGGCAAGGGTGGTCGGTCGGGAGCGTACTTGCTCGCCAACCAGTTGCCTAGCCATTGCTCCGCGCCCTTGTCGGGGTTGGGATCGGTGACCAGGGTCTCGGGAATGTGGCTGGTGAAGCGGTGCGAAACGAGCGTCGGTCTCGTCCGCTCGCCCGACGCGACAACGATCTCTCCCGATTCGACCACGAGGCTCAATCCGTACGTGGGCCGATTTTGCAGCACGCTCACGATCGCGACGCCCACGATCAGGAGCAGCCCGAGGCCCGCCGCGACTTTCCGCACCACGCTCAACGGATGCGCGGATTCCTCGCGTCGCCGCGAACGACCGCCAGTCGCCTTGTCTCCCCCGGCACCGGCTGGCGACTCGTTTTTCGGGGTCCTCGGCGGAACCACGGCCGGCAGCAGCGCCAGGACCGCGCCGACCACACCGACGACGGTCGTCAGTGCCCCGAGCAGGCTGTCGATCCGAAAGGACTGCCAGGGCCCCGCCACCAGACCGACGACGGTGGCCGACGGAACCGGAAAACCCGTTCCCCCGCTGACCGTGTTGAGGAAGCTGTCCATCCCGCCTGACCTCGTGGTACCGGCGTCGCCCGTGGCCGGTTGGCTACGCGTTCGGCTGCGGCGCGGCGATCGATTCTTGCAGCTTGGCGGCGAAGTCGGTCGCGCTCAGCCCTCCCTCGAGCAACGGACCCAGCAACGACTGAGCGCCCGCGAACGTATCGGCGGTTGCGGGGATGGCGTACCAGACGGGCAGGTCGGTTGCCCCTTGGCGAACTGCGACCACCATCGCGCTCAGCGGATCGGTGCTCGGTGTCGTCGTCGCATTGACCGGAAGTGCCAGATTGTCCGCCACGATTTGCTGGGCTTCCGGCTGGACCAGCCAGGCGAGCAGATCAATCGCTTCCTTGCGGTTGCGCGCAGCGGTCGCCGTGTAGAGCGCATCGACGCCGGTCACCGTTGCCGGCGGTCTGGTACCGTCTGGCGAGGGGAACGGCAGAAAGCCGAGATCGGAGTTGCCGCCGACCTGGGCGGGGTTGGACAGCCGGGTGTAATCCAGCGAACTACCAACGGTCATCGCCCCTAGGCCCTTGATGAACTGGAGGCGTGCGGTCGGAAAGTCCAGCTTCGCGAAGTCGGGGTTGAAGTAGGGGACCAGATCGACGAGCAACTGGGCCGCCCCGACGAGGTCACCATCGTCGAGCCGTCGATTCCCCTGGAGCAATTCGGGCCAACCATCGACGCCGAGGAGGGAGGACACCGCGAGGATGTAGGCGAAGTAGGGCACAGCACCCTCGGCGGCAGGCATCAGGATCGGAGTCTGTTTGGCGTCCAGTAGCAGCTGGCACGCCACGAATAGGTCGTCCCACGATTTGGGGTCCGATGCGCCGACGGCGGCGAACGCCGGCTTCCAATAGAAAATGCCCCATGTGTACGACGCCAGGGGCACGCCCCACAAGCCGCCGTCGAAGACCAACTGATCTCGCGCGGGCAGAATGATCTGATCGATCGAGACGGCCCCGGTGAGATCGAGGATGAGCTTATTCGCGGCGGCGTCGCGGATTTGCCGGCCTTCGAGGAACGCCACGACGTCGTGGGGGTTGCCCGAGGCGAAGCCGGCCTCCTGTTCGGCCTGGAGGTCGCTGAACGCGGCCGGCTCGAAGTCGACCCCAACGCCGAACTTGTCCCGAAACGCGTCGAAGACAAGGTTCATCCCAGGGGCCCAGTCCGGGCGAGGGCCCAGAACGGTGATGGGGCTCTCCGCGTCGAACCGCGCCGCCGCCCGCGATTGCAACCCCCGACGCAAGGCCGCCCCGATGCCGAGCCCCGCAACGGTCCCCAGGAACCGCCGGCGAGTGATAACAGACGAAGAGGAGCGGTGCGGGTGAATCATCTGGTTGAGCACTCCTTGCGCCGCGGTTGACCGTGTGGAGCACCCGGCTACGCCGTGCGCGTGACCAACAGAGCGGTCGATCGACGACAGGATTCGCGAGAAGACCGATCGGATCAGGCAATTACGAACCGGCGAGATCGCTGCTACCCGCAGTGAGCGACGCAGACCCCGCCTCGATCATGCGACGAAGCGACTGGGCGCCGCGCGTTGCGCAGTGCCACAGAGACGTGCGCGCCAATCATGCGCCAACGGTCGACAGTTCGCGTCGTACAAATGACGGACAAGTCGTGTCGATATCACGCGGAGACCAGGTCGGGCGGTCGCTCTTCGCACGAGACCTTGCCGGTCCCGACGATCGTTGCCGTCTCGCTCAGGAAGTTGAGCGACCCCAGTCCGCGCTGGTCTCCGCGTGCCCGCTCTGCCCCTCGTCAGCCCAGGGACGGCACCGGAACGAGCCCGCCCCCCTGCTCCGCCGAGGCGAGGGCGCAAATGGCCGGCACGATCGAGGCGGCCGCCTCGGCCGGGCCGAGTGATGGCTCGCGATCGTCGAGGATCGCCGAGAGGAGGTCCGCCGCCTGCTCGTACTCCATCGTGCCGTGTCCGGCGCCCATCGCGATGCCTTGCCTCGCCAGTTGGGGGTTGGCGAAGTTTCCGAGCCGTACGGGAATCATGCGGTCGGTACCGCCGAGCCGTTCGTGAGCGTAGAGATTCGTCGTCTCCTCGCCCATCGGCCCCTGTTCCCGCGTCCGCTCGAAACTGCCGGCCGACCCGTAGACGGAGTAATAGAGACAATAGGGGCGCGCCATCCCGTATGAGACGGTCACCTTGGCGACGGCGCCGTTGTCGGCCTGGAAGAGTGCCGCCGTCGTGTGGAGGGTGCCCCACCGCGACCGTTGCGCGGCGTGAAACGCCTGGGCACCGACGAAGCGGACGCCCATCAACCAGCGAAGCGTGTCGATCGCGTGCGGCCCGCCCCCCAGCAGCGTCGTCTGCGGTTCTGCCAGGTCGACCCGCCAGTGGGCGTCGTCGCGCCGGCTCATCACGTCGCCCATGTTGTGCAGATACTCGCCCTCGCCGTAGAAGATCTCGCCGAGGGCACCGTCGGCGATCAACCGCCGCGTGTCCTGGAGACAATGGGCGTAGCGCACCTGGTTGCCCATCTGGTACTTCAGCCCCGTCCGCCGCGTCAACTCGACGATCCGCGCGCACTCGTCGATCGTCGTCGCCATCGGAATCTCGGAGAGGACGTGTTTGCCGGCTTCGAGCGCGGCGATGGCGTGGCGGCCGTGGCGGTGGTCCGGCGTGGCGACGACGACCAGATCCACCGCCGGGTCCGCGAGCAGTTCGTCGTACGTCGCGCAAACCCGCGGTCCTTCCAACTCTGTGGCGAACCGGTCGGCCAACTCCCGATCAAGGTCGCAAACGGCCACGACCCGGCTCGCCTCCAACAACTGGAAGGCCCGCGCGTGGGCACGCCCCTGACCCAGTCCGACGACCCCAACTCCGACCACACTCACGCCGTCCCCCCGCGCCGCAAGGCGCCGCCGATCCGGGCGGAGATCGCCCGGCCGGCCTCTACGACTGCCGCGACGTACCGCGGCATCGCATCTTCGCCGAATTCCGCCTTGATCCCCGAGATGCTGACCGCCGCCACGGTCATCCCCGACCCGTCGACGATCGGGGCCGCCACGCAGCAGACCCCGTCGTTCGACTCCTCGTCGTCGATCGCGTAGCCGTTGGCGCGGACGCGGTCGAGTTCCAAACGCAAGAGCCCCGGCTCCGTGATCGACCGCGGCGTTCGCCCCGAAAGGACCCGGCGGCCAAGGTGCGCGGTGAGCCGCTCCTCGGGCAATCCCGCCATCAGCACCTTCCCCAGCCCGGTGAAATGGGGATCCTCGCGCTTGCCGGTCGTTGCCCAGTACCGCACCGGTCGATCGGGCGCCTCGATCGCGAGGTGGACGAGTTCGCCGCGGTCGAGGATGCCGAGGTTGGCCGTCTGGCCGGTCGCCTCGGCCAAGCGCGCCATGATCGGCCGCGCTTCGGCCGCCAGCGACGTGCTCTGGATGTAGACGCACCCGACCTCGAACGCCCGCACCCCAATCCGAAAGCTTTCCGTCTCCGGAACCCGCTCCAGGTAGCCGCGCTCGACGAGGATCGCCACGAGCCGGACGACCGTCGACTTCGGCAGGTCCACGCGCTCGGCGAGCCTCGTCACCGACAACTCCGGCGTCGCCAAGCTGAACGCGTCGAGGATGTCGAGGGCCCGCTCCAGGGCCCGGACCTGATAGTTCGAGTTCGTCCTCGTGACCATCGCTCGTCCGTCCCGGGCGGTTGGCCGCGTCCTCCCGTCGGCGTCGCTGGGAGCCAACCAAGGGTAGAGTTACCACTCACTTCGGTGCCGCACCCTGACGGATCGACCGCCGTTCTCCCTCACCAAGGTCTCGACACGTCAACGCCAGGTAATTGCGCCCCCAAAGGACCTGACTGCTGGCGTCGGCACCCTCGGCGCTAGGCACCGAGTCGCCGGGCAAAAGCACCGTTGCGGCCGGCACCGCGCACGGGCTGTGCAGCGTCCAGCCGTCGGCGCGCGTTTCCAGGCGTAGCGCCCGGCGGGCCGCGGTCCAGTCGAGCCAGCGGTCGGCGGAGAGGATCGGCATCCCCTCGGCGCGGGCCTTATCCCAGTTGGCCTCGATCAAGGGGCTGGAATAGGTGGCGAAGCTGACGGGGTGGGAATTGAGGCAGATCGGGGTGTAGAAGGTGCGGGCCGCGCCCTCGATCAAGCGATCGGTCTCGCGGATCGCCCGCTCGTACTGCCAGTGGGCGCCGCCGGGATGCCGGGGATGCACCAGCGCCTCCTCCGTCCAATGGGTCGGTTGCTGGTAACAGTCGATCAGCGACCCGCCGGTGTCGACGAAGGGGAGGGGGCGGCCCGTCCCGCAGAGGTGACCGATCACCAGCGGATGGACACTGACGTAGTTGCATTCGAGCCGGATCCCGAGGTCGGCGTAGACGCGGGCCATGTCGACGTAGCCGAGCCAGCGAATCGCGTGGTTGCGCGCCGTCCGCACCGGGCGATCGAATTCCCGGCGATGGCGCTCGACGTTGGCCCGCACCATCTGGGCGGCGAAGGTCGGTTGCGCCGCGTCGACCGGCGGTCCCGCCCCGTAGTCCCCGGCGACCGCCGGATGGACCGAAAAGGTGTGCCCGGCCCGCTCCCAATCGCTCATCAACGAGGCGGTGACGCGGGTGTCCTTGACCATGTAGAAGGAGCACGTCGCGTCGCGTTTCTCCAACCCGCCCAGCAGCGTCTCGAACTGGTCGAGCGTTGACCAATCGTCGTCGCTGGTCATGACCAGGACGCTGCGCTGCGACGCCTCCGGGTAGTACCAGAACCGCGGTTGCGGTTCGAGTACCTCGATCAGCCGCGCCAGGAGCGCGGTTTGGACATCGGCCTGGGGCAACCATTGCCGCCGCGCCGGCAACTGGTTGACGAAGAGCTCGTGCGGCCGGATGAAGTGGTCCATCCCGGAAAGTGACAGGTCCGCGTACGCCGGATCGCCTTGCCGCAAGCGCGACACCGCGTATGCCAGGTCGTAGGCAACAAAGATCGCCTCGCCCCGTCCGCGGGCGACCCGGACCACACCGGGCGCATCGATCGCCGGATCCGTCGCGTCGCGCACCCGCGCCAGCACGGAGACCGACTCGCCATCCCCCGTATCCCAGACGACCGCCGGCGCGACGATCTGGACCGCTTCCGTGCACAGACCGGCCGTCGCCGGCTCGTCGGCATCGATCCACAGGTGGCCGGCGCCGACCGCGGTGGCCCGCTGCGCCGGGCGCAACCCGAACCGATTTCCGAGGTAAGGATCGGGGTGGAGCGCCAGCAGTTTTCCGCCCTGGGCGACGAAATCGACCAACCGCGACGCTTCCTGGGCCGTCAGCGAAACGCGCGGCAGGACGATCAGCCCGGCATTCGCCAGGGCGCCGTCGTCGAGATCGTCGATGTCGACCGCGGCGACCTCACCGAAACCCTCCATCGCCAGGATCTCGGCCAGGTAACCGCTGAACCGGCTGCGCGGATCGCGCCGGGCATGAACCAACAACATCCGCGAATTCCTCCTCAAGGCGCGGGCAGGCTCGCCCCCTACTCTTTCAAACCGGTGAAAACGATGCCCTGGATGAAGTAGCGCTGGGCGACGAAGTAGAGAAAAACGCAGGGAATGGCCGTCATCACGCTGGCCGCCATCAGCAGGTGCCACGAGGTCTGCTCGACCCCGCGGAAGAGGTAGAGGCCGAGGGGCAGCGTGTACTTCTCGGTCGTGCTCAGGTAGATCAGCGGCCCGAAGAAGTCGTTCCAGTGGGTCAGGAAGGCGAACACGGCGACGACGCCGAGGGCCGGTTTCGATTGCGGCAGGACGACGTCCTTGTAAATCCGCCAGACCCCCGCACCGTCGACCCGAGCCGCGTCGTCGAGTTCCGGCGACAGGCGCAGGTAGAACTGCCGCAGCAGGAAGATGTAGAAGGGGGAGCCGCCCAACCAGGTCGGCACGATCAACGGCAGGTAGGTGTCGAGCCAGCCGAGCTTCCGGTAGAGGACGAAGGTCGGGATCAGGGTGACGTGGTAGGGGATCATCACCGTCGCCAGGAGGACGAGGAAGAGGGCATCCCGCCCCGGAAACCGCAGCCGGGCGAACCCGAAGGCGACGATACTGGCCGAGACCACCTGCCCCGTCGTCGCCAGCAGGGTCACCTCGATCGAATTCCGGTAGAAGCGCAGGAAGGGCACCCGGTCGAAAACGCTCCGGTAATTCTCCCAGCGAAACGGCTGCGGAATCCACTGCGGGGGATAGAGGAAGATCTTCCCCTGATCCTTCAGGCTGGAGGAGAGCAACCAGACCAGCGGCACGAGCATCACGATCGCGCCGACGACAAGGATGCCGTAGAGCGCAAAGGCCCGAATCACCCGCCGCACCGCGGGGCTCCCAACGCGCTTCCGTCGGGAGGCACCGATCCCCGGTGCCAGCACCGACGCGGCGCCGAGCGGCTCCGAGCTCGTCGATCGTGCCACCTCAACGCCTCCGCCGTGGGTCGCCTTCGTAGTAGACCCAGAAGGCCGACCACCGGAACATCGCGATCGTCAGGACCAGGATGATCAGGAACAGCAACCAGGCAAGGGCCGAGGCATACCCCATGCGGAAGTACTTGAAGGCGTTTTCGTAGAGGTAGAGCACGTAGAAATAGGTGGCGTAGCGGGGTCCGCCGTTGGTCATGATCAGCGGTTGGGCAAAGACCTGGAACCCGGCGATCATGCCGAGGACGAGGTTGTAGAAGATGACCGGGGTCATCAGCGGCACGGTGATCGTCCAGAACCGGGCCAGCGCGCCGCCGCCGTCGACCGAGACCGCGTCGTAGAGCTCGGTCGGGATGCCTTGCAACCCGGCCAGGTAGACGAGCATCGGCCCGCCCACGCTCCACAGACTCATCAGGATCAGCGACGGTAGGGCCCACTGGGTGCTGCGCAACCAGAGCGGACCGGTGATTCCGACCTCACGCAGCAGCAAATTGATCAGACCGAACTGGGGGTTGAACAGCCACAGCCAGAGCATCGTCGTCGCGACCAGCGGGATCAGGTTGGGCAGGTAAAAGATGGTCCGCCACAGCCCCACGCCCTTGACCCGCTGGTTCATCAGGACCGCGACGGCGAACGAGAGGACGAGGATCAGGGGTGTGCTGACGACGACGTAGATCGTCGTCACCTTGAGGGCCTTCCAGACCAGATCGTCGTGGAGCATCACCCGGTAGTTGTCGAGACCGACGTAGACGGGCGGTTTCACGATCTGGTAATCGGTCAGACTGAAATAGAAGGAGGCGATGATCGGACCGAGGAGGAAGACGACGAACCCAATCAGCCAGGGCGCGATGAACAGATACCCGGCGATCGCCTCCCGCCGGGCCATGGTCAACCGCCGCGTCCGCACCGGCACGCTGATGGCCACGTCGGGCTCTCCAGTCTACGGCGTCGCAACCGTAGGGGCGGACCGCCGTGTCCGCCCTGCCACGTTTGCGCTCACGCACGAGGGCGGACACGGCGGTCCGCCCCTACGGTTTACCGCGAGGGCCGTCTCTCCTGCGGCCCGTCGCGCCTGTCCAGCAGGAGGGCGATGCGACGCCCTCCTGCTCGCTTGCCCATTACCCATTCCGGCTACGAGGTTTGGTATTCCGGCGGCCGGCGCGAGAAGATCTCGCTGATGCGGTCGCAGGCACTCGCGGTCGCGGTCGCCACGTCCGCTTCGCCCGACCACATCGGCGCGAGTTCCTGATCGACGGCGTTCCACCACTCGTTCGCGTCCGGGGTGCCGTAGTAGTTGTGCCCGGACGAGCGCAGGTCGCCGACCATGACGTCGATGTTCTGGGGCGCGTGGAGCGCCTTGAAGTCTTCGCTCTCGATGAGCGAGGTGATGCCGGGGAGACCGAGCGACATGATGCCCCGTTGGCCGGGCTCGGTCATCAGGTACTTGATCAACTCCCACGACTCGTCCTTGTGCTTGCTGGTGCTCAGCATCGACCAGGCGTTCGAACCCATCTGGACCGAGCGCTTGCCCGTCGCCGGGTGGACCGGCATGTGGGCGTAGTCCCAATTGAACCCGGCGGAGCGGATGGCGGGCTCGTTCCAGGTACCGCCGAAGAAGAGCGCGACCTTACCGGTCACGAACGGATTCTCCTGCCCCTCCATCGAACCGGGAACGGGCATCACCTTGTCTTTCTGGATCAGATCGACCAGGAACTGGAGTCCGGCCTGGGCCTCCGGCGTGGTCAGGGTGCAGGCGTCGCGCGCGTCGTTGAGGACGGTACCGCCGGCCTCGTGGATGAACGACGCGCCCCAGTAGGGCGGGTTGATCAAGTCGAAGTGCAGGCCCCACTGGTTCTTGTCGGGGATCGTCAGGGTCTTGGCCGCCGTCCGCAGGTCGTCCCAGGTCCAGTTGTCGGCCGGGAAGGCGACGCCGGCGGCGTCGAGCAGGTCTTTGTTCACGTAGAGGACCTGACCACCGGCATAGAGGAGACCACCGTAGATGTTGTCTTTCCACTTCCATTCGAGATCGTGCGAGTACCAGTACTGGCTCAGATCGACCTTGTCCCGCTCGATGTACGGACTCAGGCTTTCGAACATGCCGCGGGCCGCCCCGGGCACCACCCAGTCCATCTGGTTGACGGTCACGTCCGGCGCGGTCCCGGCGGCGAACTCGGTCTGCAACTTGTCCCAATACTGGTCGCCGGGCCGGTACTCGAGTTTGACCTTGACCGCCGGATTGGCGGTCTGGAACGCGTCGACGACCTTGCCGAACGTCTGCGCCCACTGATCGTTGGTCTGGTAGAGGGCCAACCGGATTTCCACGGACGATTGCGCGCCGGCGCGGACGACCGGACGCACCCCGGCCAGGCCGGCGGCACCGACGACCGCTCCGTATCCCAGCAACCGGCGACGAGAAACCTTTGCATCGCTCGCGTGCATCTGATCCTCCTCTTGTGCTCGTTGCCCCGTGGGACAAAACGATCGACCGCTGGTTCGCAATCGCGCGGTAGTCGCAACCCTCCCTTCCGAACTCCGGCGCGGGCGCCGTCACCACCCGGCGGCGGTCTTCGCCCGCGCCACCATCTCCACGGCGTTCAAATGCCGGTCGCGGAATTCCGGCAAGACCGGTCGCCAGACCGTCTGCAGAAACCCCAGCAGACGCTCCGGCGCGATCTGCTCGGCGCAAAAGCGCACGGTTCCCTCGAAGTTGTCGACCGGTTGGCCGTAGGTGTGGTTGATGCTCCCCGCCGGGATCTGGTCGAACCCGAGCCGCTCCAGATCGAGGTAGGCATGCAACGGCGTCGTCCGCGTCCGCACGTCGCGTACGGGATCCTTGCCGTGGGTCGCCCGCGACCGCAGGTAATTCGCCTCGTCGGTGGCGAGGTCGAAGTTGGGGTCGTAGTACCAGTTGCTCTGGACGACGGAGCGCGGCATCCGCTCGGCGAACTCGTCCAGGTGGTCCCAGAGGTAGTCGGACCAGATCCAGGGGCGGACACCCGCCCGCTCGACCTGCTCGACGAAGAAGAGGAAGTCGTGCCACCAGAGGTCGTGCTGGCGGATGACGACGTAGTCGTAGGTGCGCTGGTTTTCCAGATTCTCCTCGTCGTAGCCCAGGTGGAAAAAGCGCGGTTGGTCGAAGACCGCGATCGCCTCCGCGATCAAATCGGCGCAGGCGCGGTAGTAGGGCTCGGTCGAGACGCAGCGCGCGTAGGGACCGAGCCAGACGTCGTGGCCGGTCGAGAAGTTGAACTTGGGGATCGGCTCGATCCCCAAACCCCGCAACCGTGCCAACTCCTCCCGCCACTCCCCAACCGACCAGGCGCCCTCGGCCGCGATCTCCGGATGGGACTCGAAGCGCACCGCCTCCCCCATCCCGATCACGACCGCGTTCATCCCGGCCGCGACCATCGCCTCGACGATCTCGTTCCACGTCCCTCGGTCGAAGCGCACGGCCGAACTCACGCTGAGGTACGGATTCTTGGCGCCGGCCCACCACGCGGGATCGTCGCGATCGGCGTAGGTGTTGTAGCCCATCTGGACGAGGAGCCCCCAAAGGAGCGGTTCCCGCGGAGCCATGGCATCCCCTTCGCCCTGGCGGTGCCGCCGTCTCGCCGGGCGGCCCCGCCCCCTTCACAAGATCATGGAACGATGATCCATGATAGGAACGAGACCAGCCGCTTGTCAAGAGGGACGTGCAAACCGCCGATGCCGGTTGCCCCACCCGAATGGCGCCGTGACCGAGCAGAATTGTCCCGTCCGGAGGGCCTACGCCATCTTCCACCCGCGCCACAAACGACGCGGGACGAGCCCCAGCCCCGCGCCCGTCGTTTTCCTACCGGCTACCGGCTACCGGCTCAGCGCAACCGCCGCTGCTCCAGGTCCACGACCCGCTCGGCCACCGTCGCCAGCATCGCCCAGGCGCGCTCCGGCTGGCGCGTTTCCTCCGGATCGCCCCGGTAGGTGTCCAGCAGCACGTATTCGGCCTCAAGCCCGTCGAGCGCCGCCAGATCCGCCCGCACCTGCTCCAGCGACCCCTCGCCCGCCAGGCGCTCCTCCTCGTCCAGCGGGCCGTCGGTCAGCCGCAGCCGGATACGCGGGCAGAGCGGCGGCACCGGCACGCCCGCCGCCGCCGCCGCCGCCCACAGGTCCGGCAGCGCCGTACCCGTCAACCAGCCCATGCGGAAGGCGATTGGGTGCCAGGCGGCGCCGAAGCGCACCGCCCGCCGCCGGGCGGCCGCCCCGTTGCCGCCCACCCAGAGCGGGATACCCGAGGCCCGCGCCGGCCGC
Source organism: Thermomicrobiales bacterium (assembly GCA_036558305.1). GTDB lineage: Bacteria > Chloroflexota > Chloroflexia > Thermomicrobiales > UBA6265 > DATBFX01. The sequence continues at coordinate 14,762 of DATBFX010000416.1, forward strand.
GGCCCGGTCTGCACGTCGTCGAAGTCGACGAACGGCCCCCGGTGCGACGCCAGCTCCCCGGTCCAGGCCACCCGGATCGCCTCCAGGGCGTCGTCGCTCAACGGGCCCCGCTCGGCGAAGGGCACACCCAGCGCCGCGAACTCCTGCACCGCCCAGCCGACTCCCACCCCCAGGATGAACCGCCCGCCGCTGAGTTGGTCGAGGTTCGCGGCCATCCGCGCCACCAACAGCGGGTGCCGATACGGCAGGATCGCCACCGTCGTACCCAGCTCGATCCGCTCGGTCAGCGCCGCCAGCCAGGACAGCGTCACGAACGGGTCGTAGAACGGCGCCGGGTAGTACCGCGCCACGTCCGGCGTCACCGCCACGTGGTCGGAGATCATCAACAGGTGGTAGCCGAGCCCCTCGGCCAGCCGCCCCCAGCGCGCCAGCGCCGTGGGGGTGGCGCCAGGGCCGTAGTTGGGCAGGTTGACACCAACCTTCACGGCGATCCTCCGCGATGCGCCTGGGGCCGGAATCGGTCCATCCGTCCCGCCCATCCCGCTTCGCGGCGATCCTCTCACGACGGAAGCAAAGACGGAAGCGACCATACCGGCTTCCCGTGCCTGATTCACGGGGACTGAGTTCTCTTTTGCGATTCGTGACGGAGCCAGTCCCAATCTCTGCGACGAAGAGCGCCTTTCAAACCCGCCTTCCCCCATCGTTCTCAGCCCCGTTCACGGGGCTTCGTCGGTTGAGCGCGGCGGCTTTAGCCCCGCTCCGAGGCGGCACCACGGGTTGTGAAAGCCACTCTTAGCCGGCGACGGCGAAGAGCGCCCCGAGCGCGACCACCGCGACCGACAGCGCCACCATCGCGCGCGGCGTTGGGGCGGGGGCAAGTTTATAGACCAGGACTATCGCGGTGAGTGCGATCATCCAGACGAGATTGGACAGTCCGATCAGCACCATCGCCACCATCAGCCCCGCGGTGCAGCCGAGGCAACTCAACCCGTATCGGCCTCCGGCGACGACCGCACTCCGCATCAGGTTGAACGGCAGCGGGCCATGGAGCGCGCACAGCTCGCGGCACCACGCCTCACTCGCGCGCTTGATGGGGGTCAATGCGTAGAGACCGGCGAGGACGAGGACGCCGCCACCGATGAGCCCCTGGTGCGGCCACGGCATTCCCAGAAGGTTGTAGAGCGCGTAGCACGCGACGCCGAACGCCAGCCACACCCCGAGGTAGGTCGCGCCGAGCAACGCGGTCGCGGCGCGCCAGCCGCGCCGACCCTCGGCATTTCGCGCGAACTCGAACACCAGCGGGGTCGCCGAGGGCATCATCATCGCGGCCATCATCGCCGTCCAGGTCACGACGAACGGGCCAAACGAGCCGAGCCCCATGGTCATGGCGCCCATCGAGCCCATCCGCGCGATCGTCAGGCCCCAGGCGAGGGCGGCAACGATGAGAAACGCAAGCACGATCAGGGCCGGCGCGGCGACCTCTTGGGGGGCATCGCCGGTCTGAAAGAGGCGGCAGGCGGGACAGAATCCGCGGCGCCGCGACGTTCTGATCAGTCCGACCGCGGAGAGCACCCGAGCGAGCGACATCAGTCGGGGTACTCGTCGTGGCGCCGCAGCCAACCGGCTCCGCCGTCCGCCTCGTCGCGCCCCTTCGGAACCAGGTCCATGTAGTGGTAGGCGACGTTCAGCATGTCGATGCCGCGTTCGTACGTGGAGTACGTGTGATAGACGCTGTCGCCGTCCTTCAGAAATACGCTGATACCCGGCGCTTCGGACACCGAAAACTGAGAATCGCGGTAGTTGTAGTCGACCTTGCCCGCCTTGAGCTGGTCGGGCGTGAACGACACGCGATAGTCGAAGTTGAACTCACTGCCAGCGGACGAGTACCACGGAAAACTCCAGCCCATCCGCTCCTTGTACGCCGCAATCGCCGGATACCGGGCGCGCGACACCGCCACGATCGTGATGTCGCGATGATTCAGGTGGACGGCGATGCCGTTGAAGTTGTCCATCCACCAGGAACACGAAGGGCACGCTGCGTCGACGGTCCAGGGCGTGTTCGGACCGGCGGTGTCGGGATTGAACATCGCGTGATAGACCACGAGTTGGCTGCGTCCCTCAAAGAGATCGTGCAGGGACACCTTCCCACTCTCGCCCTCGAAGGCGTAGTCCGTGGCCACCAGCTCCCACGGAAGTTCCCGGCGCTCGCGACTCAGTTGGTCGCGCAGGCGCGTGAACTCCTTTTCTTTTGCCAGGTGCTTCTTGCGCGCCGCCACCCATTCGTCGTGTGAAACCACCTTGTGCGCGACCACTCGAGTCCTCCTCGCGTTCCACGATTGCATACTGCGGGCACCTCGCGGTTCGGTCGAGTTGCAACCGAAACCGATCGGTTGCACTATAGCAGCGCACGCCGCGTTCGTGCAACCACTTGGTTGCAGGTTCAAACCGGGAGGTCGCCGTGGAGGTCCCCGACACGATCGAACGCGAACTCATCCTGCCGGTGCCGCCGGCGCGCGTCTGGGCGGCGCTGACTCGACCCGACCAGCTCGGCGCCTGGTTCGGGACGCGGGCGAGCATCGATCTGCGGCCGGGCGGCGAGGTCGTCTTTACCTGGGAGGGCCCGACGGGACCGCCTCACACCAACCGTGGCGTGATCGAGACCATCGAGCCGCCGCATCGCTTCGCGTTCCGCTGGCAATCCAACCCGGACCTCCTGCCGATGACGCGCGTCGAGTTCACGCTCGAACCCCATCCCGAAGGCACCCGTCTGCGCCTCGTCGAGTCGGGCTTTGCCAGCCTGCCACCCGAACTCCGCGGCGGCAGCCACGAGCGCAACACGCGCGGGTGGCAGCGTCTGCTCGGCGCGTTGGCCCAGTATCTGGCCGTACGCTGATGGAGGCTTCCGACGCGGTCTTCGCCGCGCTTGCCGATCCGACCCGCCGCCGGGTGCTGCGCCTGGTGGCCGAGCGGGGTCCGAC
>DATBFX010000417.1:0-16179 GCA_036558305.1 Thermomicrobiales bacterium
GGTCGCCGCCGCGGTCGCCGCCCAGCGGGCGCTCGCCGCCGCGGCCTGGCCGGAGACCGGCCCCATCCGCGTCCGCATGGCCGTCCACCTCGGCGAGGCCCGCCCGGAGGACGGCGACTACACCGCCCCCTGCCTCAACCGCCTGGCCCGGCTGCTGGCGACCGGCCACGGCGGCCAGGTCCTCCTGACCGAGGCGGTCCGGCGCCTGGTCGAGGGCCGCGTGCCGGAGGGGGTGACGCTCGTCGACCTCGGCCGCCACCGGCTGCGCGACCTGCTCGACCCCGAGCGGGTGGCCCAACTCGCCATCGCCGGGTTGCCGGCGACCTTCCCACCGCTCAAGAGCCTGGAGCGCCACCCGACCAACCTGCCGGTGCAGCCGACCGACCTCGTCGGGCGGGACGACGACCTCGCCGATCTCAGGGCGCTGCTGGCCGGGGCCGGGGTCCGCCTGGTCACCCTGACCGGCCCCGGCGGGGTCGGCAAGACCCGGCTGGCCCTCCAAGCCGCGGCCGACCTGCTCGATGCGTTCGCGGACGGCGCCTTCTTCGTCGATCTGTCGGCCGTCGCCGATCCCTCGCTCGTCCTCCCGGCGATCGCCCAAACGCTCGGCGTCCGCGAGGGCGGCGGTCAAACGCCGCGGGAGGCGCTGGTCGGGTACCTGGCCGGAAAGCACCTTCTGCTGGTCCTGGACAACTGCGAGCAGGTGGTCGCCGCCGCGCCGGTCGTCGCCGACCTGTTGACCGTGGGTGCCGAGCTGAAGGTGCTGGCCACCAGCCGGACGCCGCTGCGGCTGCGGGCGGAGCGCGAGTTCGCCGTGTCGCCCCTCGCGGTTCCGCCGTTGCGGCGGTTGCCGCCGCTCGCCGACCTGGCGCGCATCCCGGCGGTCGCCCTGTTCGTCCAACGGGCCGCGGCGGCCAAGCGGGGCTTCCTCCTCACCGACGGCAACGCGCGGGCGGTGGCCGAGATCTGTACCCGCCTCGACGGGCTGCCGCTGGCGATCGAACTCGCCGCGGCGCGGACCAAACTCCTGGCGCCGGCCGCCCTCCTGGCACGGCTGGGGGACCGGCTCGCGCTGCTCACCGGCGGCGCCCGCGACCTGCCGGCGCGGCAGCGGACGCTGCGGGCGGCGATCGCCTGGAGCCACGACCTCCTCTCGCCCACGGAACAGACGCTCTTCCGGCGTCTCGGCGTCTTCGCCGGCGGCTTCTCCTTCGCGACCGCCGAGGCAGTCGTCGATCCCGACGGCACGCTCGACCTCTTCGCGGAGGTCGCCTCGCTCGTCGACAAGAGTCTGCTGCGCCAGGAGGAGCAGCCGGACGGCGACCCCCGCTTCCGGTTCCTGGAAACGATCCGCGCCTACGCCCTCGAACGCCTCGACGCCGGCGAGGACGCCGAAGCCGTTCGCCGGGCACACGCGGCGCACTTCCTGGCGCTGGCGGAGGAAGCGGCGCCGGAACTGGCAGGTCCGCGCCAGATCGCCTGGCTCGACCGTTTGGAGGCCGATCACGACAACCTGCGGGCGGCCCTGGGCTGGTTTGAGTCGCACGACGAATCTGCGCTGCTCCGCCTGGCCGCCGCGCTCTGGCGCTTCTGGAGGATGCGCAGTCATTTGAGCGAAGGCCGGAGATGGCTTGAGCGGGCATTGAGCGATCAGCACGGCCGCTCCGGAGAGCGACAACGAGCCCTGGCCGGTGCGGGTGCGCTTGCCCGCGCCCAAGGCGATTACGGCCGGGCACACACCCTCTACCAAGAGGGGTTGGCCATCGCTCGATGCCGCGGCGACGACGCTGGCGTCGCCGCGTTTCTCAACAACCTCGGCGCCGTGGCGCTCGCCTGGGGCGACCTCGACGTGGCCAATCAGCGCTTCGAGGAGAGCCTGGCCTGGGCCGAGGCGCAGGGCGATCGCCACCTCGCGTCGATCGCGCTCAGCAATCTCGGAGCGATCGACCAGTATCGAGGGAACAGGGAACGAGCCGCCGAGCGCTACGAGACCGGTTTGGCGATCTGCAGGCAACTCGGCGACGACCAGGGGGTGATGGAGATGCTCTTCAACCTGCTCTCCCTGGTCGCGTCGCTTCCCACGGAGCAGCACCAGGCCCGACGGTTGGGTGACGAGGCGCTCGCCCTCAGCCGCACGCTGGGCGATCGGCAGGCGGAGGCGTTGGCGCTCTCTGAGCTGGCCGCGGTCGCCGAAGCCGCGGGTGATCCGGCGCAGGCGGCCACCTTGCGTGCGGAAAGCCTCGAACTCTTCCGCGAGATTGGCGACGAGAGCGGCATCGCGCTGGCCCTCGGCAGCCTCGGTCTCCTCGTCCTTGAGCAGAATGATCTCCTCCGAGCAACCGACCTGTGCCGCGATGCCCTCCGGATCAACGCCGCGCTTGGCGAACGGGAGAGCGTGGCGACCGCGTTGGAAGCCCTGGCGATGGTGGCGCAGGCACACGGCGCCCATGCCCAAGCCGCCCGCTGGCTGGGGGCAGCCGACGCCATTCGGCAGGAACTCGGGTCACCGGCATCGCCGTTGCTCCAAGCACGCGTCGACCGGACCGTCGCCTCGCTTCGTGGGCAACTCGGCGCCGACGAGTTCGCGGATGCCTGGAAGACCGGACAGGCGGTCGGCGCCGAGCACGCCGTCCAGGAGGCGCTCGCCGTCGCGGCGTCGGCATTCGCCGGAGTCTGGGACTCGGCACCGAGCGGTGGAGGTGCCGCCACTGTTGCGGTCGCCTCCTCGATGCGATAACGTGCACCCGCTGATAGAAAGCCTTCGTGCCACGAGCGGAGAACGACGGATGTGTGTTCGCCCAAAGCCACGGCGCCTGCTCTTCATCGCCCTCGTCACCGTGCTCCTCGTGGTCAACGGGGGACTCGCCGGAAAAGCGGGTGCGTCCCCGACCGGCGATGTGCCCGCGGGTTACTACGAGAGCCCGACGTTTGGCTACCTGATTCGCCTCGACGACCCGAGTTGGCAGATCACGGACGAGCAATCGACCGGCAACGCCGACGAACTCGTGCTGACCGGACCGGCCGGTCTCGTCGCTTTCGATGGCTACACGGGATACGGCGGCAGTCCCGACGCATGCCTCGCCGGCGAGGAGTCGCGCGTCGCGGGCGATCCCACGGTGAGCGATTTCGCCGTCGCCACCGACGACGACGGCAACGCCGCCGAGGTCCACGCGCCCGGTTGGGCGTACCGGATTTACACCCTCGTCGCGTCCGACGCGAGCGGGACCCAAACGCCGATGGCCCTCACCATCGACTGCCGGACGCTCATCCCCGGTTCCGCCGTGCTCGAAGTCCGGCACTATGTCCCACTCGCCGCGTACGACAAGGCCCTCCCGAGCGCCGACACGCTGATGCACGCGGTCGTCCTCGCCCGTCGGTCGGTCGACGAGTCGACCACCCCCGACCCTACGTTCTACCCGGCGGAAAACATGACCTACTCGAACGACGGTGCCGACGCCGGCAGCATCGCCGTAACCGCACTCGACGAGGCGCCGTCCGCCGACCTGCCGGCACCGGCACCGACCGGGACCCACTGGGTCGCAGCGACGATCGAGTTCCGCAACACCGGTCGGGATTCGCTGGAAGCCGATGCCGGTGCCCCGTACGTCGTCGATGAATTCGGCGTGGTGACGTCCTCGGCCTACTACCGCTGGGACAGCGCGCCCGGCGATCCCGACGCGCAGGTGCAATCGCTGCCGGGTGGATCGGAGGCGATCGCGGAAGGCTGGTTCGCCGTGGCCGATGGCGCGCGGGTGAGTGCCGTCGAGTGCGACTGTTTTGCATCGCTCGGCATGGGGACGCGGATCATCACCTCGTATCGGCCGCGTTTGGGCCGTGTCGGTCCGCTCGACCACGAATACTACGACTGCCTGCACTACCCGCGGTCTCCGGTCCTCGTCTTCGACCGGGATGGGACCGAACGGGCCCTGATTACCGTGATCGACCTCTCGGGACTGGATGCGTCCTCCGCCGATCAGTTGACGCTCGCCGTCGAGAACAGCGGCAACTCGCCATGGACGTTCGACCCGCGAAACGTCGTCGTCTGGGGCGCCGGCGATTCCTGGCCCAGCGACGCCGAGTGGGAAACGGGCGACCCGGCCGATGGGGTCGCGCGCACCCTGGCTCCCCACGAGCGCGGCATCGTCCGCCTCTCCTTCGCGAAAGACCTCCAAATCGGCATACCGCTCGTGCTCGACGCCCATTACTGGGCCGAGGGGGACCAGGAGGTGTACCTCGCCTCGCTCGTACCCTGCCAGGGCAGCGCCGGTCGCCCCATCATCCGAGAAGCGGGAAGGTGAGATCGGCGCCCGCTCGAATCGGTGCCGACTCATTGCCTGGCCGCCGCCGCCCGCACCGCCGCGACCGCGGCGTCGTAGTCGGGCTCCAGCATCTGATCGGCGACGTAGTCGGCGTAGGCGATGCGGTCGGTGCGGTCGATCACGAAGACGGCACGCTGGAGCAGGCGCCATTCTTTGATGAGGACGCCGTAGTCGCGGCCGAATCCCTCGTCCTTGTGGGCCGAGAGCGCTTCGTGGCTGACGCCCTCGGCGGTTTGCCAGCGGGCCTGGGCAAAGGGGAGATCCATACTGATCGTGTAGACCACCACGTCGGGCGGGAGATCGGCGCGCAGGTTTTCCCAGCGGCGCGTTTCGACGTGGCAGACCGGCGTGTCGAGCGAGTTGATCACGTTGAGGAGACGGACGCGACCGGCGGTGTCCGCGAGGCGCACCGCCCCCATCGCCCCCGCCGTCGGATCGAAGTGCTCCAGCGCGAAGGGAGGCGCCGGATCGCCGGGTTGCAGCCTGGCGCCGACGACGGTGAGTTGCTCGCCGAGTTCGAATGCCTCTCCGGTGCGCTCGATCGCTGCCATCTCCCTCCCCCCTCTTGCCCGTTGCCGGTACGCCGGCGGCCGAGATTGTAGCCGCTGGGAGGGAAGACGTTCCGCGGAGTCCGGTGGCCACGCACCACACCGGTCTCCCTCGCGCGGCGCGGGCAGGCGCCGGCACGGCGGTAAGTCCCGCCGCGCGGTGCCCGCTGCGGCGTCTTCAGGCTCGCCTTCCCCGCGGTTGCCCAGAATGTCGCCCCTCGGCGACAGCCGTGGAGGCCAGGCACACCCCGACCGTGCTAGGACTACTGGACGGTCTGCCGTGGGACCATCGGGGGGATGATCTGGCATCACATCTGGTGTATCTGGGGCAGCGTACCGCCGCCTTCGTGTAGTTCATGCGACCGACGAGCGTGTCGGTTCGCGACGACCAGGTCTCGACTGGCCGGGCGTCCTGGGTGTAAGCGCGCCGCCCCGGCAGGCCCACCGCCTCGGCACCGACCGCCCCCTTTTCCCGGGCCGGGGCGCTTTCACGCGAAACACGCGCTCGGCAGCCAACGCTTGCCGATGGTTGGGACTGGCGCCGTCCCGTTGCCTACCACGGAACCCCCGGGGGGCCGCTTCGGACGATGGCGGCGCGTCACGGCGGTGCCGAGGCGGCCGACGTGCTACCAAAGGGGGGAGAGGCATGCCCGGCAAGGTCGACATCGTGAACAACGGACCCGACACGACGATCACGCTGAACGGCGACAACGGGATGATCTCGACGGGAGGGCACGGAGCGAACGGCCAACTCCTCCTCTCTACCACCGACGGGGTGATCCGGATCGGCCTGAACGCCAACAACGGAAACGTGCACCTTCACCGCCTGCCGCCGGCCGGCACCACAGGCATGGGCGCCCTCATGGGAGCGCTGACGATCAGGCTCGACGCCGACACGGGTGACCTATTGATCGGCGGCGGCGGAGTCGGGGGCGAACTCGTGCTGCTGGGCTCCACGGCGACGCAACACGACGCTGCGCATGCCACCATTCACCTGCGCGCCGAGGATGCCATCGTGCGCGTGGGCGGTGCCGGTCAGGACGGCGACGTGGTGCTGCTCGACGCCAAGGGCAAGGCAAAGATGCGCCTGATCGGGAGTCACGGCCACGTCTGGTTGGGTGGCAACGGCCAGGCCGGGCTCCTCACGCTCTTTCCGGCCGGCGTCGAGAACGTCACGGACACGACGAAAGCCTCGATGTTCCTCGACGGGAACAAAGGGGACATCGTGCTGCAAAATGCCGACTGCGCCGAGGACTTCGACGTGGCCGAGACCGAGGCGGCCGAGCCGGGGGCGGTGATGGTCATCGCCGAGGACGGCCGACTCCGGCACTGTACCGAGGCGTACGACCGCCGGGTGGCCGGCGTCGTGTCCGGCGCCGGTGAGTACCGGCCCGGTATCGTCCTCGACCGGCGAGCCTCGGCATCGCCTCGCGCAGCGCTGGCGATGGTGGGCAAAGCGTATGCCAGGGTTGATGCCGGCCACGGGGCCATCGCCGCCGGCGACCTGCTGACCACGTCGCCCACCCCAGGGCACGCGATGAAAGCCGTCGACGAGCGCCGCGCTTTCGGTGCCGTGCTGGGCAAGGCGCTTGGCGCGCATCACGACGGCACCGGGCTGATCCCGATCGTCATTGCCCTGCAGTGAGCCCGGAGGCCGTTCGATGAGCGCGCTTAGCTATCGCAGCAGCCTCAAGAAGATCGGCGTTCCTGCCGGCGCGCCCCAGTCGTACCTGGCATTCGCGTCGAGACCGAAAAGTTTGCGCGCGGCGATCAGGTCGATGGACCACCCGGCCTCGAGCGACTGGTCGGAACCACCGAACATCTACCGGGACGAAGACTGGACCGACGAGGTGCAGGGGATCGCCTGGGACGGCGGCCATTGGATCTTCTCCGCGAACGCAAACCAGACCAAGCCGGGCCACAACGACAAGGCGATCTACGTCTTCCCCAACCATTCCAACCTGAAAGACGGCAATTGGAGCCAGATGATCGCCTACAAAAACATCCCGCACCCGAATGTCGGCGTGACGGTGCACGAGAGCGATGACCATTGGGGCCAGATCACCTACGACAACGGTCACGTCTACGTCGCCCACTTCTGGGACACGGACGACCCGCACTTTCCCCGGAACGCTCGGGTGCTGGTGCTGAAAGACAAGGGGGGATCGCTCAGTTATTCGCATTGGATCGAACTCGACAAACCGACCTCGCCGAAACCACCCCACAAAACAGACAGGGCCGAGTTCCAGGCGATCAACCCGTGGGACGGGATGCTCTACACCTGTTTCGGCGGCGGCGAGATCTCCGAGTTCTTCATCCACGAACCGAACGGGAAGTGGACGAAGCGCGTCTTGCCGCTCACCCCGTCGGTGACGGCGGTGCAAGGCGCCTGCTTCTCGCCGAACGGCCATCTCTACATCGCGACCAACGAGACCCCCAGCGGCGACGACGAGCACCAGATGATCTATTACTACTCCGCGCTGAACGGGCACCGGCTCGGCCAGATCAGGGTGCTCGCGGACGAAGGGCTGCCCGACCAGGAGTTGGAAGGCATCTGCTACGCGCCGCTGGTCGCGCCGAACGGCGACAAGGTGTGGATCCACGCGATCCTGCTCGAAAACATCAACCTCGCGCTCGACAACATCTTCATCAAGCAGTGGGCGGGTGCCCGACCGGATGTGATCTAGCCGGCGCGCATTCGGTCCGGCATGGACGGCGATCACGGGGCTGACGGCGACTGGCACGCGGCACGTGCCGCATCGCCCGTTTGCACGGGACCGCGTTGCCGGCACCGGCAAAGGCGACCCCTCGAGAACCACCGCCCCCGTTTGGGCGCTGGGCGGAACCGCCCCTATTTGCGCATCACTCGGCTGCAAGGGCGTTCGGATCGTCGGTCGTCCCGTACGTCGTGACGAGGGACCCGTCGTGTGCGGTACCGCGAGCTACGACGGCACGGGCGCGGTGGGGATTTCGAGGAAGCTGCCGGACGCGAGGAAGTCGACTTGCTGTTGGGTCAGGGCGAACTCGACCCCTGCCCGGAGCGGCTTGTTGACCACCGTCCGCGCGGCGACGACGGTGATGCGGTAGCTCCCCGGCTGCCAGAGCCAGCCCGACGGCGCGATGAAGAGACCGGTCGGAAACTGCGGGTCGTTGGGGCCGACGACGATCGGCGCCGGATCGGCAAGGAATTGCCAGGTCAACTGATTGGTCACCGTGCTGTAGAGCCAGGTCCCCTCCTCGTCCCAGGCAAACGGCACCGGCGTGCCGCCGGTCACCGGCTGCACCTCGATCGCGAGATTGCCGATGATCTCGTTGCGTTGGTTGTCGCCGGTGTTCACGAAGCGGGGTTGCAGGTAGATCCAGGCGCTCTCTCCTCCCTGGACGACGCGGACCCGGTCCGGCATCGTCATCACGACGTCGGGCGCCTGGCGGGCGACGACCAGACTGTAGACCGAAAGGATGAGGGAGACCAGCGCGACGGCGACCGGCAGGATCGTCAGCCAGACGAAGCGGGCGGTATCGCGCGACATCCGCTGGCGCATGCCCGCCAGCGACCGCGGCATTCGGGCGAAAGGAAGGCGACGGCGGGGTGGGCCGGCCGGAGGCGGTGCTTGGGCGCTCACAGGTGTCGCGTCTCCTCCGTCACGATCCCGGCCCGCCGGCCCGCCGGCTGAGCGTCGCGTGCGATTTCCGTAGGTTTAGGATCGCGCGAAGTGGGGTGCGCCGCAAGGTGGCCGGCGGCGACGAACAACCGTGCCTCGCGGGGTATCCGTTCGGACTGTCCACCCGCCCGGACGGGGGATACGATGCGAATACGCCATTCCGGCCCCGTTGCCAGCCACAACGCGGCCGACCCCTTCCCTCGAGTGGTGACGGTTGCGGCGCGGTGCCAGCCCACCGCGCCGCGACGCGTTTGGGCGGCATCCGATCCGCGCCGCTCGCACCCGCGAACACCCTGTCCGTAGACACCTCGCATCGATGCGGCATCGCTCGGCCGGGAATCGGGCATACTGCGCGCGTGCGGGCGCTGGCTTGCGCGTCCAACATATGGCGGCCATCGTTGCCTCCCGCGCCCGTTGAAGGAGACTCCCGATGGGCTGGTCGCTTACCCTCACCCGCGTCCGCGGGATCGAGATCAAAGTCCACGCCACCTTCGTCCTGATCTTGATCTGGGCCGCCTACTACTGGGGCGCCGACACCGATGCCGGAACACGCGGGATCGCCTTCGGCGTCGTCGCCACCCTCCTCCTCTTCGTCTGCGTGACACTGCACGAGTTGGGGCACGCGGTGGTGGCCCAACACTACGGCATCGAGGTCCGCGACATCACCCTCCTCCCGATCGGCGGCGTGGCGCGGCTGGACGTCCCGGAGAACCCGAAACAAGAACTCTGGATCGCGCTGGCCGGTCCGGCCGTCAACGTCGTCATCGCCGTCGTCCTCGTCGCCGTTGCTGCCGTCCTCCAGGCGACCTCCCTCGTCACTCCCGGCAACCTCGTCGATTCGATCCGGAACGCGGAATGGGACGGTCTCCTTCCCTACCTCGTCGCCACCAACCTCTACCTGGTCGCCTTCAACGCGATTCCGGCCTTTCCCCTCGACGGGGGGCGGGTCCTGCGGGCACTGCTGGCGCTGCGGATGGACTACCGGCGGGCCACGCGGATCGCGGTCTCCGTGGGGCAGGGGCTGGCGCTCTTCTTCGGGCTCGCGGGATTCGCGACCGGCGACTACTTCCTGATCCTGATCGCCATCTTCGTCTGGTTCGGCGCCTCGGGTGAGGGCCAGCAGGTCGCCGTCGACAACGTCCTCGGCGGGGCGACGGTCGGCCAGGTGATGATCCGGCAGCCGCAACGCCTCTACCCAACCGATCCGCTCAGCCGCGCCGTCGGTCTCACCCTCAGCACCGCCCAGGCCGATTTCCCGGTCGTCGACGGCAACGAGCGGGTGGTCGGTCTGCTCACCATGGACGACCTCGTGCGCGGATTGCACGAGTCCGCCGGTTCGGCGGTCGGCATGGTGATGCACCGCAACTACCCGACCGCACGCCCCGACGAGACGATCCTCGCCGTCCAGGCACGCCTGGCCGAATCGCGGCTGCGCGCCTTGCCGATCGTCGCGGCGGACGGGACGCTGGCCGGTTTTCTGACCGCCGGCGACATCGGCGAAGCGTTCCGCATTCTTTCCGTGCGGCCGCAGATGATCGGGCGGCAGCCGGTCGCCGGGAGCCGGTAGCGGCGATCTTCGCCGCTGCATGTTGCCGGGGTGGTCGAAGGTAGGAATTGAATGACCATGCCAGGTCGCGCAAGAGGCGGCAGGCGTGGCTCTGTAGGGGCGGACCGGGTGCCCTCTGGGCGCTGTCCGCCCTTCTCGACGTTCGCGGCATTCGAGGCCGGGCGGACACGGCGGTCCGCCCCTACAGGATGCCATTTCTGGAATGCCGCGGCGGTGTCTTTGCCGTCTTCGATGCCGACGGCGATAAGTCAACCGTCGCGGCAGATGAGCGCCGTCGGGTCCGGAAACTGGTTACGCCTCCCCATTGACCATCAACCCCGAGAACGTACCGGCGGCCGGCTCATAGCCGACGTGGAAAAAGCAGTCGCCGCCGTCGAGGACGAAGACCGGCTGTGACTGCCAGTCGGTGCCGGCCGCGTCGCAGAAGGCGTTGACGAGGATGACCCGGCGGCCGTCCGAGTCGACGATCCCGGCGTATTGCCGGATGTAGTCGGACAACCGCTGCCGGAGCCGCTCGGTCGCTTGCGGCGCGGTTTCGAGGAAGCCGGGGAGCGCAATCTCCAGGCCGGCGACATCGACCTCCGCCGGTTCCCAACCGGTCGCGGCGTCCTTCCCGGTCAACCATTTCGCGAACTCCGGTGCGGTTTCCGCGTCGACGATGACGCCGGCGTAACCGGGTCCGCTGACCGTTTTCCAGGTGCCGGCCTGTTGGGGGACGACCGGAAACAACTCGTCGATCAGCCAGCGGTCTCCCTGGTGGACGAAGATCAGTTGCAGATCGACGTCCTCGGACCCGGCGTCGGTGCCGCCCGATTGGCTGGGGAGGTGTGCGAGGGCACTGACCCGGCCATCGGGGAGGACGACCACATCCGCGATCGGGCCGAGGGCGATCTGGTCGTTGATGCTCGGGTCTGGAGTCAGAAGTTCGTCGTTCGGGTCCAGCGGCAGACCGAGACTGGCGGAGTAGTGACGGAGCGCATCGTCGCTGAAGAGGGCGAGGAAGCGCAGGAAGTCGCCGGCGTTGACGCAGGCGACCAGTTGCCGGATCGTCGCCGTCACCCCCGCCACCGTCTCCGCATCGGCGGGGGTCCCGTTCGGCTTCGTGTAGGGACCCGGTTCGGCCACCGGCGTCGCGTTGGCGATGTCCTCCGCCGTCACGATCTCGGTCAGCGCGGCCAACGTGCGCGCCTCGACCGTGCAGTCCGAAGCGGGCACGGCGACGGGTGTCGCTTCCTGAACCGCCGGCGTCGCCACCTGCGTCGAGGTTTGAGCGACCGGCGCGAAGAGCGCCAGCAAGAGGAAAAGCAACGGGGCAACGAGGGCCATGGAGCATCCTTTCGTGGACTCGATCGCGACCGCCGTCGTCGATGGAGCGAACTCGCTCGCCGTGCAAGGATAACGGGGCGACCGACTTCTCCGTTCCGGATCATGACGAACGGCACATTAACGCCACCGCCCCCGCCCCGCTACGATGACCGCGGAGAGACCCGCCGAGCGGCGGGCGGTTCGGTCTTGCCGCCGGTGTGCCCCACGGAGGTCGAAATCGTGTCTTGGCCCACGTCCGATCGTGCCCCCGAGCAACGCCGCGCCGGTCGTACGACGGTGTCCCGATCCTTCGATGCCTTCGCCGTCGTGGCGTTGTTGGCGGCCGTTTCGGCGCTCTGGATCGCGGGCGCGGGGGCGGCCGGAGCCGCGTTGTTGGCGGCGGGCACGGTCAGCGTCCTCGTCGCGCTGAGGCGGCGGATGCAGACCGTCGCCGCGACATTGGAACGGGCGCGGGCCGAACTCGCGCGCGCCGAGCAGCGCGGCGACGTTGCGAGGCGCGATCGCGATGCCCTCGAAGGCGAATTGGCTCGCCGCGCGGCCGAGGATCGCTATCATTCGCTCGTCTGCACCGTTTCCGACGTGCTCCTGATCGCCGACGACGAAGGGATCATCCTCTACACGAACCCGGACGTCGAACGCCGGCTCGGCTTCCGGGCGGAGGATCTCATCGGCCACGACGCGATCGCACTCGTCCACCCGGAAGACGTCGATCGCGCACGACCGGTCTTCGCCGTCACCGCGCCGGCGCAGCCGCCGATCGAGGTCCGCCTGCGCCGCCGTCCGGGGCAATGGCGGTCGGTCGAGCTCAGCGTCGCCCCGTTGCCGGAGACGGAGCACGCGCAGATCAACGTCGTCCTGGTCCGGGATGTCGCCGAGCGGAAGGCGACCGAGGCGCGGCTGACCGAGCAGGCGTTCGAGGACGCGCTGACCGGTCTTCCCAACCGGCTGCTGCTGCTCGACCGGCTGCGGACCGCGGTCGCGCGGTCGGCGCGGCGTCCGCAGACCGAGACCGCACTCCTCCTGATCGACCTCGACCACTTCAAGACCGTCAACGATCGCTTCGGCCGCGCCGCCGGCGACGAGTTGCTGGTCGTCGTCGCCCGTCGCCTGGCCACCGCCCTCCGCGCGGGCGACACCGCCGCCCGCCTCAGCGGCGACGAGTTCGGGATCGTCCTCGGCGACCTCCGGGACGCCGCCGAGGCCCTCGCCATCGCCGACCGCATCGGCGGCGAGCTGCGGCGGCCCATCGCCGCCGCGGGCCGGCAAGTCACCCTCGGCGCCAGCATCGGCGTCGCCGTCACCCGACCGAGCCAATACGACCACGTCGAATTGCTGCGCGGCGCCGAGGTGGCGCTGGACCGTGCGATGGGGACGGGCGGGGCGGCCCTGTTCGACCCTGGGCGGGGCGGTGCCGAGTTGCAACGGCTGGAGATGGAATTCGAACTGCGCACCGGTTTGGAACGCGGGCAGTTCGAGTTGTACTATCTGCCGGCGATCGATCTGACGTCCGGCGCCATCGCGACGATGGAGGCGCTGATCCGCTGGCGCCACCCGAAACGCGGTCTGCTCCTGCCGGGCGAATTCCTCGGCGTTGCCGAAACCACCGGCCTGATCGCCCCCCTTGGCGACTTCGTCCTTCGCGAGGCGTGCCAGCAGGCCATGTACTGGCGTGCCCACTACGGCGACCGGTCGCCATCCATCAGCGTCAACCTTTCGGCGTCACAACTGGCGTCGCCGATGATCGTCGCCGAGGTCGCGGCCGTGTTGCGCGAGACCGAACTCCCGGCGGCGGCGTTGACCCTCGAGGTCGCCTGCTCCCTCGCCCACCACGACGCCGATGCGCAGCGCCGCACGCTCAACCTCCTGCGAGAAGTCGGCGTCCGGTTGGCGGCCGACGACGCCGGCAGCGGTTTCTCGACCCTCGGCAATCTGACGCGGTTGCCGGTCGACGAGTTGAAGATCGACCGCGAGTTCATCCGCTCCCTCGGCCACGACCCCGAGGACGAGGCAACCGTCGAGGCCGTCACCCACCTCGCCCATGCCCGCGACATGCGCGTCGTCGCCGAGGGCCTCGAAACCGAGGCCCTCGTCGTCCGCGTCCGCGACCTCGGCGTCGACGTCGGCCAGGGCTCCTACTTCGCCGACCCGCTGCCGCTGGTCGATGCAATGGCGCTCCTCCACCAGCAGTTCGCGTACGCGGGCGAGACGCTGGCGCAGGTGGCGGACTGATGGGACGCACGGACCGCTGACTGCATCCGGTCTCGCGGGTGGATCGCGGTTCAAAAGACCGGTCGGGACGAGGGTTCGATGACGACCTCCTCGTGGTGGAATCTGTCCTCCCCGACCGCAGCCGTGTGCGACGCGAACGCCGGCAGTGGGGCCCGAAACTCGTCCGGCATGATACTTACGGGGTCGCCCGTCTGCGCGCTGGCAAAGTCGAGGAGGTCCCGGTCGAGATCGGTCACATCGAGAAGCACGGGCACGAACGACAGACGCTTCCGTTCCTCGAAGCGTTCTTCTGCGAGGACCCGATAGCCGGTCGCCACAAACCCCTCCACGACTCGCGCGTTGAGTACCCCGACGACGTGCGTCCAATCCCGCTGCAAACCCCAGCCGTACCCCATCCCCATCATCGCGAACACGAGGCGCGAGCGGCGAAACGGCCGTTCCAGGAACAGCATGCTGCCCGCACCGAACGGCGGGGCGGGGCGAGGAAGGAACGGTCGGAAATCGAAAAACTCCTCGGGCGGCGTCCCGACCTCGGAGTGGTCGGTGAAGCGCACGCCCCCGACGACCCGCCCGTTGCACTCCGCGATCACGTTCCGCGTCGTGGGAAAGGCGTCGAAGCGGTCGAGGATGCGCTTGTCCGGGTTGGGTTGAATATACCGATCCGACTCCACAAAGACCCGGTACCGCGCCAAAAAGACCGCATCGATCTCCTTCGCGGTTTCGGCAAAGCGAACAGTGATCCCCATGCCAAAAACTCCTTCTCGCCGGCGACCGGTGTCACCCGGTGGCGCCATCGGCACTGCGCGGACGCGCGCGGTTCCTGAAGAAGCGGCAGCCGAGATCGCGGGCTCCCGGTCAGGCGGATCTTCCCGATAACTTCGCGCCATCGACGAGGCGCCACTTCAGGATCTTGCCGGTGCCGTTCCTCGGCAGCGCCGCATGGAACGTTACCTTTTGCGGCACCTTATAGGCGGCCATGCGCGCGCGACAGAAAGCGATGATCTCGTCCTCCACCGCTGCATGACCGGCGCGCAGCACCACGGCCGCACGGACCTGCTCGCCGTTGACCGGATCCGGCACGCCATACACGGCGACCTCGGCGATCGCGGCGTGCCGGTACAGCACGTTTTCGACCTCCGCCGGATAGACCTTGAATCCCGCAGTGTTGACCAGATCCTTGAGGCGGTCGACGACATACAAGTTGCGGTCCCCATCGAACCGGCCAACGTCGCCCGAATGGAACCACCCGTCGCGAAGCGCGTGCGTGGTCTCCTCCGTGCGGTTCCAATAGCCGAGCATCACGTTCGGTCCGCGAATGACGATCTCCCCGGGATCACCGACCGGCACGTCGCGACCGAGCGCATCGACGACCCTGATCTCGACCCCGTCGATCGGCGTTCCGACCGAACCGAGGCGGCAGCCATGGTCGCGCGTATAGCTCGCGAACGGCGACGTCTCGGTGAGGCCGTATCCCTGCGCGATCGTGCGGCCGAAGCGGGCGGCCCATCGTTGGGCGACTTGGATCGGAAGGTTCGCGGCCGCGGAGAAGAAGTAGGGGACCTTCCTAAGGTCGTATCCGGATAGGTCAGCGGCCAGGAGGCGGATGTACACCGCGGGCACGCCATAAAACTTCGTGACGTGCCCCGCGGCGATGGCAGCGAGGACCTCCTTCAGGACGAATCGGCGAAGCAGCACGATCGCCGCCCCGGCGCGGACACCGCAGTTGAGGATCGCGTTCTGCCCGAAGCAATGGGTCAACGGGACGAAGAGGAGCAGGCCATCGTCGGCCCGGACTCCGCAGAGTCGGGCGGAGGTGTCGGCGTTGGACATCACGTTCCCGTGCGAAAGAACAACGCCCTTGGGGACGCCGGTCGTGCCAGAGGTGTAGAGGATCGCCGCCGGGTCATCAGCGGTCAGGGCGACGGCGTCGAAGTGGGCGTCCGCTTCATCCAGCAGCGCGGTCGCGTTGACGCATCCGGCGATCGCAACATCGTCGACGAGCACGCGGTGTCGAACGGGAGACGATCTGGGCACGTCCGTAATCAGATCGCTGCTCGTCACGACGGCGGCGGCACCGCTATCGGCGAGGACGAACCCGACCTCGTCGTGTTTCAACTGGGGATTCAGCGAAACCGCGATCGCACCGAGTTTGAGGACGCCGAAGTACCAGACAACGAAGTCGGGCGAATTGGGGAGGAACAACGCAACGCGATCCCCCCGATGCACGCCGAGCGTCCGCAGGCTGTCGGCCGCCCGGTTGGAGGCCGCGTTTAGGGCATGGTAAGTGACCGTGATCCCTTCGAACCGAAGTGCGACCCGTACGGGTATCCGTGTCGCCGCCGCCTCCAGGTTCATCGCGATGTTCACCGTACCCTCCCATTCTGGCCCGATGCGGGGCTCACCGGCACCGCCGAACCTGCGCCAGGCCAGAGCTGGACCAGGGTCGGGGAAACGGCCGCCGCGATCGCACCACCGTCCGCGATGTCGCGCGCGATCCGCGCGATGTGGTCGTCTAATCGCTGTTCCTC
>DATBFX010000418.1:0-9027 GCA_036558305.1 Thermomicrobiales bacterium
CGCGAGGAACCGGGTCCGTCCGCGCCGATCGTCGCCCGCTATCCCGAGGGGACGACGGTCGAGGTCCTCGACGGCCCGGTCGAAGCTCCGGAAGACGGCTCGCTCTGGTACCAGGTGGCCGTCGACGCCCTGAGCGGATACATGGCTGCCATCTACCTCGCCCCCGCCGACGCCGATCCTTCACCGACCGACGATGGCGCCGATGCGCCACCGGTCGTCACCGGCAGCGCGGTGATCGTCAACACCAACGGCGACGGCATCCGCTGCCGCGCCGCGCCCACCACCGACGCCGCGATCCTCTACCGCTTCGTCGAAGGCGACCCGGTCGACCTCCTCGGCGACCCGATCGACGGCTGGCAACCTGTCCGCTGCGCCGGCCAGATCGGGTACGTCGCCGCCGAATTCATCGGCACCGGCGACGAGCCCACCGGCACGTCCGATGTCGACGAGGTCGACACCGCCGACACCGGGACCGCGGGGATGGGCCAGGTTCAGGGCACCAACGGCGACGGCGTCCGCTGCCGCGCCAAGGCCAGCCTGGACGGCACGATCCTCGTCGTCCTTGCCGAGGGCACCCAGGTGCCGCTCCGCGGCGCCGCCAAAGGCGACTGGCAACCGGTCACCTGCGCCGGCAAGAACGGCTTCGTCAGCACCCTCTACATCGGCCCGGTCGACGAAGGCGGCGACCCCGGCGACGACGACACGGGCGGCGACGCCAACACCGACCTCCAGACCGGCGAGACCGCGGTCGTCTCCGGCACCAACGGCGACGGCGTCCGCCTTCGCTCCGGCGCCGGTTTCGACGCTTCGGTCGTCACCGTCGTCCGCGAGGGCCAACAGGTCCAGATCCGCGCCGGCAGCACCGGCGACTGGGTCGCCGTTACCTATCGCGGCAGCGATGGCTTCATCCACACCGACTACCTCGTCCGCGCCGGCGCGGACGGGGCCGGCGACTCGGGCGGTGGCGACTTCGGCACCGGCGATCACGCGATGACGACCGACAACCTGCGGCTGCGCGGCGCGGCCAGCCTCGACGGCGAGGTGCTGGCGGTCGCCGCCGCCGGCACGGTCGTCGTCGTCACCGGCGCCGAGAGCAACGGGTTCTACCCGGTCGATTGGGACGGGCTCGAAGGCTGGATGCACGCCGACTACCTTGCCTGGACCGATGCCCCGGTCACCTCCCGCGAAACCGGGATCGGCGGCGACGCCGGCAGCGCACCCGGTTCCGCCGACGGCCAGGCCATCGTCGACTACGCCATGCACTACCTCGGCTACCCATACGTCTGGGCGACCCACGGCCCCGCCACCTTCGATTGCTCCGGGTTCACCTACTGGGTCGTCCTCCACGTCCTCGGCGAGGACATCGGCACCGGCACCTGGACCCAATCCGTCGCCGGCCGCCCCGTCGCCTACGGC
Organism: Thermomicrobiales bacterium; assembly: GCA_036558305.1. Classification (GTDB taxonomy): domain Bacteria; phylum Chloroflexota; class Chloroflexia; order Thermomicrobiales; family UBA6265; genus DATBFX01. The sequence goes on from DATBFX010000418.1 coordinate 1,417, forward strand.
GACCTCCAACCCGGCGACCTCGTCTTCTTCCAGAACACCTTCGAGTGGGGGCTCTCCCACGTCGGCATCTACATCGGCACCAACCAGTTCATCCACGCCGAAAACGAGGACACCGGCGTCCGCATCAGCAACCTGACCTCGCCGTATTACGCCAGCCGTTGGTATGGAGCCCGGCGGTTGGTGTCGAGCGATTGACCGGCACCGCCGCCACGTGAGCATCCCGGGCCGACCGGTTGCGGTTCGAGGACGGCGTTTCGCGGGCGATTTGACGTGTCTGTGGGCAGTTCGGGTAGACCTGGCGACCGGGGCGGTGCGGTGATGCCGCCCCGGCCGCCGAGTGGATGCCTGGCTGCCGCCCGGCGCCTACGCCGCCCCGATTCGCCGGTCCTCATCCCCCGCCGCCTGGGCGCCCACCGACGTCTCGACTGCCTGGAACGGCACGCCGCACCGCGGGAAGCAGAGGTTACGATTGCCTGCGCCGCAAATCTCGAACGCGCAGACGTGGTCCGGCGGGCACTCGTCGCCGTTCGGGCAGTTCTGGAAGTCGCTGCACAAATCCGATGTGCAGTTGATGGCGTGGTTCGCGCAGGCCGGACCACAGCCGGCGGTGATCAGGCAGGCGCAGCAGGCCGGGTCCGCGCCGCACGGCGGACGAGCGGGCGCCGCGTCCGCCGTGCAGGTGCATGCCCCGCCCGCGCAGACGTCGCCCGGTGGGCACACCCCGCCCGCGCAGACGTCGCCCGATGGGCACGCGACGCAGAGACCGTCCGCGCAGAGCCGTTGCGGAGAAGCACCGGCCGCCGCACAGTCGGCCCCGGTGCGGCACCGGCACGTGCGCCGTCCGGTCCGGTCCTTTGGTCCACAGACGCCGGAACAGCAGTTGGCGTTCTCCCGGCAGAGGGACCCCGGCGTGCGGCAGGCCACCGCCTCGGCTCGCTCGGCCCCGACCAGGCCGAAGGCGCCGGCGGCGAGACCGGCGATGAGTCGCCGGCGGGAGCCGGCGATCGAGAGCAATCTGGTCAAGGCATCGAAACGCGAACCGTCCAAAGCAATGCCTCCTGATCGTTTCCGGGCGAACGGTCTACCCGCACGATAGCCGAGACGGACGCACCCGTCAACGGCGGTGCGATCAGGGGCAGGTTTGCTGCTTGACGGAGCGGTCTTGACGGGCGATGATGCTCGTCCCGCACCTTGGCGCGTCTCCATCGCCCGCATCCTACCGGCCGTTGCCACTGAGGGGAGCCCACGGGTGCACTACGCGATCCAGGTCGAATACGCCGGACTCTGGCGGCGCTTCGCCGCCGCACTGATCGACGGGAGCCTCCTGGCCATCGTCGGCGCCATCCTGAGGGCCACGCTCAGCACGACGGCCTACTTCGTGGTCGATACCGTGATCGGTTGGCTCTACTTCGCGGCGATGGAGCGTTCTGCGAGACAGGCAACGCTGGGCAAGCGCGCCCTCGGCATCGTCGCCACCGACCTGGGGGGACGGCGAATCTCGTTCCCTCGGGCCACCGGACGCTATTTCGCCAAGATCATTTCCGCGGTCATCCTCTTCATCGGCTATCTCATGCAACCGTTCACGGAGAAGCGGCAGGCGCTCCACGACCTGATCGCCGGCACTCTGGCGATCGAGATCTGACACGCGATCACCCGGCGCGCTCCTGCTATTGCGGATTGCGCCTCCGTGCCGGCATGCCGAGTCCACGATCCCCCACCCTGGCGATTGACTTTTGCCATGCACAACGTAGAGTGTTGCTGGAGACGGCGGGCGGTCCGCCCCGACTCGTAGACCTGTCGCCGGTGCGCCGGCAGGCGGGTACGGCGCACCCGGCGAGGAATACGTAGGCGGACGGGTCGCGCCTCCGCCGATCGCCACGGAGCCAGCAAAGCATGGGAGGAGGGGGGTATGGACGGGAATCGGTTCGACCGTTGGGCGCGCACGTTCGCGGCCGCCCGGTCGCGACGCGATGTGGCGAAGGGATTCGTTGCCGGTGCGCTGGCGGCTGTTGGGACAGGGCTGGGCCTGGAATCGCATCTTGCCGAGGCGGCGGCGCGGGCGCCCCGCCCGAAGCGGAAGTGCGATGCCACCTGCAAGCAGCGCTGCCGCCTCGGCTGCGAAGGGCTCGGGACGCGAGCCGAGCGGGCCTGCCGCCTCGCCTGCGAGTCGTGCGGCGGCGACTTCGACCAGGTCTGCTTCGAGTTCGGTCCGTTCGGTCCGGTCAGCATCGCCTGCTGCGCGGGCGAAACCTTCTGTAACTTTGATACGGGTCAGTGCGAACCGCCGGCTGTCTGCGACGCCCAGTCCGGGTGTCTCGGCGGTACGTGCGGCGCCGGGTGCTTCTGTGTCACCACGACCGAGCAGACGGGTGCCTGCGTCAACGGCGACTTCGCCAGTTGCGACAACGATCCCTGCAACGACAGCAGCGACTGCAACGGCGGCTTCTGCGTCGACGCCGGCGAATGCTGCGAACCGGGGATCAAGGTTTGCTTCCCGCCCGAAGCGATCTGCAACTCGGGCGGCGTCGGGCTGCAGGGACTGCGCACCACGCCACCGGGATGGCACCGGTAGTCGAATCGTTTTCGCGGCCGGCGGTCCCGGGCACCGTGCTCGGGACCGTCGCCCTCGAGCGGGCGAATGAACGGCTTCAGCGGCGACCGGATGCGGTGCGCGCCAGCGGCCGAATCGTCCTGCCCTGCGCCGAATCCTCGATCAGCGTTGCCAACCGTTTGCGCCTGGTCTCCTCCTTCTTCGCACTCACCACCCACCAGATTGCGGTCTTGCGGTACCCCGCCGGTTGGGCCTGGAAAAACGCCCACGCCGGTTGATTTGCTCGGAACAGTCCCTCGAACTCCTCACCGAGTTCGGCATGCTCCCGCTGCTCGTAGGCGTAGACACCGGACCGTTCCTCGCTGCGTTCGGCGAACGCCTTGAGCCCGGCGGGCCGGATCCGCCCGAGGTCCGTCAATTCCTGCACCCGCCTGATGTTGACCGCGCTCCAGGTGCTTCGTGCCCGGCGCGGCGTGAACCGGATCGCGTAGCTCTCCTCGTCGATCGACTTCCGCACCCCATCGATCCACCCGAAACAGAGCGCCTCGTCCACCGATTCCGGCCAGGTCATGCTCGGTCGCCCGGTCCCCTTCTTGTGGTAGCCGACCCACAATTCGGTCGCGTCCGAGTGGTGCTCGTCCAGCCACGCCCGGAATTCCTCCGACGTCGCAAAGAAGACCGGTTTCATGGTTTCCCCGCTGGCCGGTATTTCGGGTCGGTTAGCTGCCTCTCAAGATACATCGCCCGTGGCATCGGTTCCGATGCCATACACTCCGGCTATGCCTGCTTCGCCCCTCGCCGCCATCGACCACCGCCCGTGGCCGCTCCCATCCGGTCCCTGGCACCTGCGCATGTCCTGGCACGATCTCCTCTTCGCCCACTGGCCTTTGCCGGCCGAGACGCTTCGGCCCCTCATCCCGCCTCAACTCACCCTCGATACCTACGAAGACCAGGCCTGGGTCGGTGTCGTCCCCTTCCGCATGTCCGCGGTCGCCCCCCGCCCTGCGCCGCCGGTTCCCTGGTTCTCCGTCTTTCTGGAACTCAACGTCCGCACCTACGTCACCATCGGCGGCAAACCGGGCGTCTGGTTCTTCAGCCTCGACGCCGCCAACCCGGTCGCCGTCGCCGTCGCCCGCCGCTGGTTCCACCTCCCCTACGTCCGCGCCCGCATGCGTCTCCGCCACGACGGCGACTGGATCGGCTACGAGAGCCACCGCACCCACCGCGGTTTCCCGCCCGGCGATTTCCGCGGACGCTACCGCCCGACCGGCCCGGTCTATCGGAGCGAACCGGGAACCCTCGACGCCTGGCTGACCGAGCGCTACGCCTTCTACGCCGGCGACGCCTTCGGCCGCGTCTTCCGCGGCAACATCCACCACCTCCCCTGGCCGCTGCAACCGGCCGAAGCAGACATCGCCGTCAACACCGTCTGCCACGCCGGCAGCTTTGCCCTCCCGGACGTGCCGCCACTCCTCCACTTCGCCCGCCGACTCGACGTTCTCGCCTGGCGACCGGTCGGCGCGGTCTGATCAGATGTCGGCGTAGATCTCGATCACGTTGTGCTCGGGATCGGCGAAAAAGAGCGTCCGGTGACCCCACGCCTGATCGGTCGGCGGGTCCAGGATCGGCACCCCAACGCGACTAACTCGGCGTGACACGACTCAACCTCCGCGGGCGCCACCCGAAACGCCAACTGGACGCCGGCCGTCTGCGCCGCCGGTGCCGGTCCGTCGTACGGCCGGTCGCGCGGGCGCAGTGCCAGAATCGAGGCGCCGATCCGGAACTCGACCCACGTCGGTCCGAGTTCGCGGTGAAGCGGGAATCCCATCGTTCCTTCGTAGAAGCGTCGCATCGGCACGAGGTCGTCGCAGATCAACACAACATAGTCGAGATGACGGATCGCCTTCAGCACACTCCTCTCCAGATCAATCGCTCTTGCCCATCACCCGACCACCTGCCGGGTCGCCTATGATAGCGGGAACGGCATCCTCGTTGACCACCCGGCAGGATGAAACCCCGATGAAGATCTACCTGGCATCCCCCCTCGGTTTCGCGGCATCGACCCGCGCTTACATGGACGTGCTGCGCGAACGTCTCGGCATCCACGTCGAGGTCGTCAATCCCTGGGACGAGACAGGATTCGAGGAAGACCTGCGCCGCGCCCCGTCGATCGAAAACCGCGCGGAGCGCCTGGCTCTCCTGCGCACCGTCAACGACGCGATCGGCCGCACCAACGCCGACAACATCCGCGCCTGCGACGGCGTCGTCGCCGTCCTCGACGGAGTCGACGTCGACTCCGGCACCGCCGCCGAAATCGGCTTTGCCTACGCCCTCGGCAAATGGATCGCCGGTCTCCGCACCGACTTCCGGCTCACCGGCGAAAACGAAGCCGCCGTCGTCAACCTCCAGGTCGGCCACTTCATCGACGCCAGCGGCGGCACCCTGGTAACGACAATCGACGACCTCGAAGCCGTCGTCGAAGCCTGGGCGAGTACGATCGGCACCGGATGAGGCGAAAGGCGAGAGGCGCCAAGATGCCGTCCGGCCAAGGCCGAAATCGCACCGCCATTGCACTGGGGCGTCGGGTTTCCGGCATTGACATCCGGACAAGACCCGTAGAGTCCAATCGTGCGAGAAGAAATCCGCGGTAAGCGACGAGCGTGCCGGGAAGACGGTGAGGGAGCCCCGTGTCTGAGCAGCCTGGAGTTCGTACGTTCTACCGCATCGCCAAACGCTATCCGCCCGGGGATGACGAATACGTCACGGCGCGCGAGAAATATGGGGATCCCGATCCAAATCTGCCTCCAGCGGTCCAACGTTCGTACGACGGTTATTCGTTCTACAACACCGTCAAGGGGGCGCGCGGTCAGGCAAAGCGCGCCCGCGGTAAACTTGGATGGTTGATCCTTCGCTACGACATCCCGTCCGATGCGGCGGTCACATGGGTCTGTGACGACACCGGCCATTGCGATCTTTTCGGAGACAGGACGGTCCTCAAGACGTATTTGGTCGGTATTGCCCAGACAATCGATCCACCGGAAAGTGAGGCCAAACGATGACGCGATCGTACGAACTCTGGGACGTTGCGATTGGCAAACGCCTTGCACGTTCCGAGGATCGGGCCGAGATGGCGTCGATCATCCACACACTCGTCCGTCGCCACGCATCCGCGATGCTCGACGACCTCGAACTCTATACTGAGGACGAGTCGGGTGAGACCGTCAAAACCTCGACCGGGCGCGACGTCCTGAAATGGGCCGACGGCGTCTCGACCCGCGCGACCGCCGCAGCCGCGACGGCCTAACCCACACGACTCTGCGAAGCGCGTGCCCCCATCGGTATTCGCCATGGCTGGCGCCGCACAACCGGGGACGCACCAAGTTCCGACCATCACCCCCTACTCGGGAAGATCCGCGACACGGATGTGGCGGAGGTAGACGTCCTGACCTTATTGTGACGATGGCGTCAGGGACCGTCGTGCCAACCCCGGAGGCCGGTGCCCTCTGGACGATTGCAACCTGGGCACTCGTGCCCCGACAGCGGGTGGCAGAGAGGCAAGCTTCCTCATGCCGTAGGGGCGGACGGCTAAGCTGGTCTTTTCTGAAATTCGGGCTAACGCCGAGCGCCTATCGCCTCTACCGTATCGCCGCCACCGCCTCGATCTCCACCAGCCAATCGGGATTCGCCAGGCTGGCGACGACCGCAAGCGTGCTTGCCGGCACGTAGCCGAACGGCGCGAACAGGCGGTTGCGGATCTCCCCGATCACCGGCCGGTCCTCCAACCGCACCACCAGCACCGTCAGCTTGCCGACCCGGTCGAGTCCCGACCCCGCCGCCTCCAACACCGCCTGGAGGTTCGCAAACACCTGCTCCGTCTGTGCCCGGATGTCCCCCTTGCCGACCAATTTACCCGCCGGATTCGTCGCCACCTGCCCCGACACGAACACCAGATCCCCCATCCGCACCGCGTGCGAATAGCCGGTCGTGGGATGCACGGTCGCTGGGTTGAAAACGGTGAAGTCCATATGATCAGTCCTCCAATTCGGGAAGATCCGCGACACGGATATGGCGGAGATAGACATCTTCGCCTTTCCGTGCCATCGCCGCTCCGAGGGCGATCTCTCGTTCAGCGTAAGCGGGGTCGTCGTCCGGGAGCAAGAATAACAACGCATCGGTAGGCGTTCTTTCTTGTGGAATCCTCTCCGCGATGATCGCCTTGGTGTAGCGCCGAACCAAATCGAGGCGCTTGTCCGTTTGTGGATCAGTGGCGGTCTTTGCGCTCATGGGACTCCCTTCAAAAAGCTCTCCAAGTGGTCCGCCCAATTCGCCTTGATATCCGCAATCGCATCGTCGAGGACCCGACCGAATCGCGATTCGTCGCCGAGATAGAGCTTGTCGACGTTGTGGCCGGCGCGGTCGAGCAAGTCGCGATGCGCGAAGCCATGCGCGGTATCGTAACGGACGACCGGGTAGGTCGTCCCGTCGAGATCGGTTTCGTACTGGACCGAAAAGCGGACGACGACTCGGTGCTCCGACCGGACGCGGACGCGCATCCTGTTGTGCCCACCTGATGCCGGATCGAGCGTGATGACGTATCTCGTCGTCTCCCATTCATCGCGCCAACTCATCGTGCCCGTCTCGGCCCGTATACCCATCTCGCCGTCACACCACGATCCGCCCGTCCCGCAGGAAGTCCTTCCCGTCTACCGTCACCGCTCCTCCCTGCCGCAGGTCGCAGATCAGGTCCCAATGGATGGCGGAGCGGTTCGTGCTGCCGCTGTCGGGATAGCCGGAGCCGATCGCCATATGGACGGTGCCGCCGATCTTCTCGTCGAGCAGGATGTTGCGCGTGAAGCGGGTGATGTCGGTATTCGTGCCGAACGCGAATTCGCCGAGGAAGCGCGCCCCCGCGTCGGTGTCGATCATCTGGAGCAGGTACTCCTCGTTTTTCGCCGCGCTCGCCTCGACCACCTTCCCGGCCTCGAACCGCAACCGGATGTCCGCGATCTCCCGCCCGTTCGTCACCACCGGGAAGGAACACCGGACGCGCCCGGTCGCCG
>DATBFX010000419.1:0-5523 GCA_036558305.1 Thermomicrobiales bacterium
TCCAGCAGCAACCTCGTCGTCGAGGCGGTGCACGACACGCAGGAACCCGGTGGCGGGCGCGAGCACTTCTGCGGACGGCCGGGGCGAGTCGTCTAGGCGCGGCGGCGTCGGGAGCTCCGGGCAGATGCCGAGGTAGGCGAGGAGGTTGCGGAGACCGCGTGCGTAGGCGGCGACGTCGGCCGGGTCGCAGCCGGCGCGGCCGGTGGTTTCGGTGCCGAGGGTGGGGATGCCGCGGCGGGCGGTTTCGGCGTTGAAGGGACCGGGACCGTTGGGGATGCGCCAGAGGCGAGGGACGCCGAAGTGGCGGGCGGCTTCCTCGGCGCGGTCGGTGGCGGGTCCGGGGACGTCGCGGAAACCGATCAGCGTGGCGAAGGGGACGTCGGCGCTCCCGCTGTGGAAGTCGAGGAAGAGATCGTCGGGGCCGACGGTGCGCGCGACGAGATCGAGCAGCGCGTGGCCGAGGCGGCGACTCGGTGTGCCGGCGGGATCGCCGGGGAAGACGCGGGCGAGGTTGAGCCCATCGACGTGGAGCGGAGCGACGCGGGCGCGCGCCTCGTAGGCGAAGGGGTTGGCAACGGGGATCGCGAGGAAGGCACCGCGCAGCCGCGCCGGATCGAGGTCGGCGAAGACGTGACGAATCGCCTCCATCCCCTCGTACTCGTCGCCGTGGACGCCGGCGACGGCGAGGAGGGTGCGACCGGGTTCGCGGCCCCCGGCGACGAGCGCCGGCAGGGTGACCGGGCGGATGAGCTCGTCGAAGACGTGAAGCAGGAGGCGCGACTTCGTGCCCGGTGCGACGGCGTCGAGTGAGAAGGTCGAGATCGGGAAGGTGTCCTTGTCCACGCGACAGTCCCTCGCCGGGTATCGCCGCAGGCAGAGGAGCGGCGACGAATCTTACCGGCCCATTCAGACGTATCTGAACCAAGACTAATGTCGTCGCCTCACGCGTTGCGGGCGCGGGGCGCGGATGATACCGTGCGGGGGGATCGCCCCGCGTGAGCGTGAAAGAGGAGGCGTGGATGTCCCGTCTCGCGAACAGTTGGCGGCTCGTCCAGGCGAGTTGGACGGTGCTGCGGTCGGACAAGGAACTCATCGTTTTCCCCGTCATTTCGGGGATCGCGTCGCTGATCGTCTTCGCGCTCTTCGCGGTGCCCCTTTGGATTTCGGGGTATTTCGACCGGCTCGACGACGGGACCGGCAACGCGAAGGTGACCGGGTTCATCGTCCTGTTTGCCATGTACGTGGTGCTCTACACGGTCGTCAACTACTGCAACGCGGCGTTGGTCGGGGCGGCCTTGATCCGGCTCCGCGGCGGCGATCCGACGGCGAGCGACGGGTTCAAGATCGCCAACCAGCACCTTGGACCGATCGTCGGTTACGCCCTGATCGGGGCGACGGTCGGCGTGGCGATGCAGGCGCTGAAGGAGCGGGCAGGGATCGCCGGTCAGATCGTCGCCTGGTTGGGGCAGACGGCCTGGAACATCGCGACCTTCCTCGTCATCCCGGTGCTCGTCGTCGAGGGTATCGGGCCGATCGAAGCGGTGAAACGGAGCTCCTCGCTCCTGAAGAAAACCTGGGGTGAGCAGATCGTCGGCAGCGCCGGGATCGGTCTTGTCTTTGGTCTGATCACCGTCGGGGTGGTGTTCGCCGGCGGCTTCGTGATCGTCCTCGCCGCGGCGACCGGAGTCGTCGCGCTGATCGTGCTGGCGGTGCTGATCGCGGCGGCGGTCCTGGCGGCGGTGATCGCGGTCGGTGCGGCGTTGCGGGGCATCTTCACCGCCGCGCTCTACCGCTACGCCGCCGAGGGCCAGACCGACGGCTACTTCGCCAACGACCTGATCCAATCGGCGTTCAGACCGAAGTAGTCGCTGCTTCCCCTGGATCGACAGGGCAGGCAACGGAACGCGGAAGGCCGGTTGCCCTCGTGGCCCCGGCCTTCGTTGCGCCTATCCCGCTTTTGACAGGAGTCGGCGCGAGAGGAAATCGCCCACCGTGCCGTAACCGGTGCGGCGGTTCGGTCGTTTGACCAGACCGTGACCCTCGTCGGCGAAAACCAGGAGTTCGACGTCGCGCCCGAGTGACCGCAGCCGGGCCACGATCTGCTCCGCCTCGCCGAGGGGGACGCGGGGATCGTTGCGGCCGTGGATGACCAGCAGCGGCGCCGTGATCTGGTCCGCTTTGCGCAGGGGGGAGATCGCGCGCAGGAGGTCGGCATCCCGCGGGAGTTCGCCGTACTCGGCGGCGCGCACCCGGCGCCGCCAGGGACCGGTCTGCTCCAGGAACGTGACGAAGTTGGCGATGCCGACGACGTCGACGCCGGCGGCCCAGAGATCCGGGTACGCCGTCAACGCCGCCAGCACCATGAAGCCGCCGTAGCTCTGGCCCATCACCGCGATCCGGGCGGGATCGACCTCGGGCCGGGCGCGCAGCCAGTCGACCGCGGCGGCCAGATCGGCGACGGCGTCCATCCGGCGTTCCCGGTCGTCCAGGTGGCAGTAGGTCTTCCCGTAACCGGTGCTGCCGCGGACGTTGGGTGCCAGGACGGCGATCCCGCCCGCGAGGAGCGCCTGCGTGACCGGCGCGAATTCCGGCCGGCGCTGCGATTCCGGTCCGCCGTGGACGTCGATCACGACCGGCCAGGAGCCACCATCTCCGCCGTTGGGGCGATACCAGAACGCCGGGATTGCCCGGCGATCGAACGTCGGATACCGGACCGTCTCGGGGGCGACGAAGGGCGCGGAATCGAGTGTGGCGAGGTCGACCGTGGTCGCCTGGGTTGCGGTCCCGTTGGTATCGCTGACCCAAATGGCCGATGGGTTCCGGGGACTGCTGAGGGCAAAGGCGAGGCGGGTCCCGTCGTGCGACCACTTCAGCCCGCTGGCGACGCCGGCCGGCGGATCGGTCACCGCCCGCTCCGTGCCGGTTGCGAGTTCCCGCAGCGTCAAGCGGGAGTAGCCGTCGTCGTTGACCGCGTAGGCGAGGATATCGCCGGCCGGCGTGATTGCCGCTGCCTCGACGTCGTGTTCCGGTGCGGCGAGGAGGGTTTGCTGCCGCGTGGCGAGGTCGAGACCGACGAGGGCGGCAAACTCGCGGTCGTGGTTCGAGACGAGGATGAGGGCTTCGCCGTCCGGCGTGGCGACGACCTGGGGCATCGTCGCCTCGCCGGTGTGGGGTGTCAGCAGGGTGGGCTCGCCCCCATCGGCGGGAACGAGTAGGAGGTCGTGATCGAGGTTGGTGTTGGCGCGTTGGACGACCAACCCCCGGCCATCGGCGGTCCAGGCGACGGGCGTCAGCAATTCGTCGGTGGCCAGCACCGGGCGCGGGGCGGCGCTCGGATCGGTCAGGTCGACGGTCCAGACGTCGAAAGCGTGGCGAACCCGTGCGTTGCTGGCAAAGGCGACGCGGTTACCGTCCGGGGAGACGGCGCCGAGGGTATGGATGGTGCCGGGGTTGGCGGTCACCGCTCGCGGTGGTTCGCCGGGAACGGCGGTCCAGAGTTGCTGGCGTTCGTCGCCGCCGGTGTCCATGCCGAAGACCAGGCGTCCTCCTCCCGGAGCGGCCAAGAGCGCGCCGATCCGATCGGCGTAGGTCGTCAATGGTCGCGATGAGGGAGGAGGGGCGCCGACGGTAACTTGCGTGTCGGTGACCCAGATTTGGGGGACATCGGTCGCGTCGCTCAGGTAGGCGAGGCGACCGTCTGCCAGCCAGGCAGGTGTTGTTGCGGCCGGGATACCCAGATACCGACCGACGCCCAATGAATCCGACGACTCGTCGGTATCAAACGCAAACGAGTCATGCATCATCCGCCTCCCGCCTCCCATTGCGCCGGTGCGCGTGCTGTCCGTCACGGACGCCGAGTGCGAGCTCGGCATCGCCAAACAGTGTACGACCTTTAGCGTGCTGCCCATGTGACATGACGTCGGTTGTCATTTTTGCCACATCATGGCTTGATGTTGACAATTCTACCCGACGGTCATAACATCTCTGCAACAACTACCACCTGCCAAACGAGAGGAGGAGAGCGATGCGGCACGATGATTCGGCGGACGAGTTGGCGCTTCGGACGCTGCTGAGGCGGAACCATGTTTCGCGGCGGGACTTGTTGCAGCGCGGGGCCGCCCTCGGGCTCTCCGGAGCGGCCCTGGCGACCGCGCTCGATGCGCCGCGGAGCGCCGCGGCGCCCAGTCGCACACTCCAGTCAGAAGGCAAACCAGGCGGCAGTCTCAAGATCGGCTGGGGGTTCTTCCAGACCTTCGACCCGCACGTGACGTCCGCGCTCGCCGACTACACATTCCTCGCCGCGGTGTTCGACCGGCTCATCGAATTGACACCGGACGGCAAGCTCTATCCGGGACTGGCCACCGAGTGGACCGAGTCGGAGGACGGGCTGACCTGGACGCTCAAGCTTCGGCAGGGAGTCACCTTCCACGACGGTACCCCCTTCAACGCCGACGCGGTCAAGGCCAACTTCGAGCGCATCGTCGATCCGGCGACGAAGTCGCAGTACGCGGTGTTCATCATCGGCCCCTTCGACCACGTCGAGGTCGTCGACGATTACACCGTGGCGATCAAGATGAAGCAGCGCTACGGTCGGCTGCCGTCGGCGCTGGCGGTGCCGGCTCTCGGGATGGTTTCACCCGCCGCGGCGAAGCAGTATGGTCAGGACTTCGGTCAACATCCGGTCGGCAGCGGCCCATTCATGTTCAAGGAGTGGGTCGAAAACGACCACGTCACGATCACCAAGAATCCCAACTACAACTGGGCGCCCGAATTGCACCACCACCAGGGTGCCGCCTACCTCGACGAGGTGACGTACCAGGTTATCGCCGAGGCCGGGACGATGACCGCCGCGCTCCTCTCCGGACAGGTCGACGCCGCCGGTGGTGTCACCCCGGCCGACTGGCAGAGCATGCAGTCTGGCGGGGACTACTCGACCATCAAGGCGCTGGTCCAGGGATACCCGCCTGCCGGTTACTTCATCAACGTCCAAAAGCCGCCGACTGACGACATCAATGTCCGTCAGGCGATCGAGTACGCGCTCGACTTCCAGGGGATTAACGACGCCGTTTTCGACGGTACCGCGGAGCCGGCAAGCGGGATCATGTCGACGTTCTGCTGGGCCTACAACCCCGATGCCGCGCTTTACTCTTTCGATCCCGACAAGGCCAACGCCCTACTGGACCAGGCCGGGTGGACCATGGACGGAAACGTCCGGAAGAAGGACGGGCAGGAGCTTGAACTCGTGCACGTCTCGTTCACGCCACTCCGGAATCTCGAGGAAGCGGTCCAAGCACAGCTGGCGGAGGTCGGGGTCAAGACGCAAATCATCGCGGAGGAGTACCCTCCCTATCAGCAGGACACGCAGTCCGGAAAACACAACATCGCCTGGACCCAGTGGAGCGGTGTCGACCCCGCGGATCTGCACAAGATCTTCCACTCCGACAACATCGGCGTCGGTTGGAACCTGTCGCACTACAGCAATCCTGACGTCGATCAATGGCTGACCCAGGGCGACGCCGAGAG
>DATBFX010000420.1:0-4196 GCA_036558305.1 Thermomicrobiales bacterium
AGCCGCGTGGCTCTAGAAATGGGCGATCGCGTGTCGAATCACATGAATTCTCCCAATTAGGGAGCGGGCCGTAACTGCCGCTCCCGGTTCATTGTGGGACCGGGGTCCTCCCCCGGTCGATCGGTTCTGCCCGGCGTCCGCCGGGATCAGCCCACGCCCGATGCGCTCGATGGCGGTTGACGCCGCGGTGCGGCGACGGCCGCACCGCTTCGCCGTGCCCGTCCTCCTCCTCCGTTCCTTCCTGTTCGTTTTCGTCGCGAGCAAGGAAGGAACGGACGGTGGGAGATGCAGGTTGTCGAAGGAAGGCGAGTTGTCGGGACCGACCCGGCGGCGGTGGCCGCGTGGGCGGCGAAGTACGAGTCGGTGATCGTCGATCTCGGGACGGGGGATGGACGGTTCGTCGGCCGTCTGGCAAGGCATTGCCCGGCGTGGGCGGTGATCGGAGTCGATACCTGCGGAGCCAATCTGCGGGAGGTCTCGCGGGCGGCACCGGAGAACGCGCTCTTCGTCGTGGCCGACGCGCTGGCGCTTCCGCACGGATTGCATGGCCTGGCGACCGGCGTCAGCATCAACTTCCCGTGGGGCAGCCTGCTTCGCGGCTTGCTCGACGGGGAGACCACGTTGCTGGACGGTCTGCGGGCGGTTGGGCGCCCCGGTTGTTCGCTGACGGTCAGGCTGAATGGCGGGGCGCTGAGCGAAGCGGGGTGGTCGATCGAGGCGGGAGGAGAGCGCGTGGCGGCGGTGCTCCGAAGCGCCGGGTTCGCGGTCGGTCCGGTCGAGACGATGGGGCCGGAACAGCTCCGCGCCTGTCCGACGACGTGGGCGAAGCGGCTGGCGTTCGGGCGCGATCCGCGGGCGATCGCGGTCGATGCCGTTATTGCATGAGGGCGAGAAGTGGGAGATGGTGAGGAGGAGAGTACCCCCTTCTCCCCACCATGATCCCACTCCTCGAAATACACGAATCACTCTCAAGTTGGGGTAAACTCGCCCTTCGGTCACCCGGACGTCCCGACAGATCGCGTGTGGGGATGACTTCGCTTGAAACTGCTCTTTCTGGACGAGTCGGGGGACCACTCCTTGGAGGCGATTGACCAGGACTATCCCGTCTTCGTCTTGGGCGGAATCGTCGTCGATCGGACTTACTATCGAATCGAGATGGAGCCTCGGGTACGAGATCTCAAAGAGGAGTTCTTCGACGATCCGGACATCATTTTGCACACGACTGACATCATCCGCGGCAAGAACGGTTTTGAGGTACTCGGGAATCCAGTCGTGCGCGCCGCGTTCTCTGCGGCGCTCAATGCCGTCATGCAGGACCTGGAGTATGAGGTAATAGCCTGTGGCATCAGGAAAGTCGCGCACCTACAGCAATACGGTGTGCACGCAGCTGACCCATACATGTACAGCTTGGGTATCGTTGTGGAACGGTTCTGCCACGCCATCGGAGACACCGAAGAAGGCGGCATGATCTTTGCCGAGAAGCGCCGCCCCGACCTCGACCACGAATTGGACCTCGCGTGGAAGAAACTGCGGGAATGGGGATCCGACTATGTGTCGCCGGTGGATATCGATAAGAGAATCGTTGATCTAAGCCTGAAAAGTAAACAGCTCAACGTGGTGGGACTCCAACTCGCGGACCTCGTCGTTTCGCCGATTGGGCGTCACCTGATCGGGAAGATACCTCGCGATGACTGGGCGATTGTCGAGAGCAAGTTCCGCCGCGTAGGCGGACGGTATCAGGGGTACGGACTCGTCGTGCGTCCTCGGTAATGAGCAAGAAGAGAGGCCAGGGACCGCTTCCAGCAGTGCCTGACCTCTGCAAGGAAGTATCACAAATGTTCTGGAGTTTGTCAAGATTGACAAACTTGTTTAAACGATCCTCGTGGCCGTCGTTCCGTGCTGTTCCGATCTTTAGAATCGAGCCCATGGTAGAACGGGGCATCGGTCGGTGGGGCTCATGACCGGTGGCTTTCGACCGGCTGCCCGGACTGGTGAACCGGTCGTAATCGAACTGAAAAATGCGCTCCGGTCACACCCCGGCAGCGCGCTAGAAAGCGAGGAGTGATGCACACGGAACCTGCCCGGTTTGGGCGGATGTGGTGTCTCCGGTTCGATCCGGGCGAGGATTTGCTGGCGGGGTTGCGGCGGGCGGCGACCGAGTTGGGCGTCCGCGACGGGGCGTTCCTGGGCGGGATCGGGTCGCTGACGAGTTACCACGTGCACGTGGTTTCGAGTCCCGATCTGCCGCCGGAGAATGCCTTCATGAAGGGCGAGGGGGCGTTCGACATCCTGGCGATCACGGGGCACGTGATGGGGGGACGGGTGCACGCCCACTTGACGTTCTCCGACACCGAACAGGCGATGGGCGGGCACCTGGAACCGGGCAGCCACGTGCTGACCTTCGCGATCGTGACGCTGGCCGAGGTGCTCGAGACCGACCTCTCGCGGTGGGATCGGGTCGGGGCGTTCGCGGACGTTCGCTGAGCGCCTGTGGCATGGGGGCTGCGCTTGCCGTGGTGGGGCTCCCGCCTGGGTGGAGCCTCGCCACGGAAAGGCGTTGCACGATGGGAGATCCGACGCGACGGCGTTCGGCGGGCGATCCGGGCAGTCGGGAAACGCCCGGCGCGTCCGGTCACCCCGAACCGGGGAGCGGTCACGACGATGCCGAAACGACGACGGTGGCGGCGGGACCGCGGGTGGAGCGGGTCGACGGTGTCCCCGGCGCTTCCGGTCACGCCGACGGGGTGGACGCGCCGTTGAGCGAGATCGTGAACGAGGAGGAAGCGTAGCGGGGAGGGAGCGGCCCCATTCCGAACGGCATATGTACGCGCCCTGCGCGTGAAGCCCCGCAAGAGCCCGAAGGGAACCGGCGCCGGTTCCCTTCGGGCTCTCTGTGTCTCGGCTGTGCACCGCGCGTCCGGCCGCATGGACGCCGCGCGGTCCGGGCAGGACTGATGGGCTAGCCCAAACGGGGGTGTCCGGGAATGCGGATGGCATAGCCCCTGCTCAAGATGGTAGCGACTCGGTGCGGAAGGAGCGGACCGCGCCCGCCCGTTGCACCGACAGGCGCGGTCCTTCACCTCGGGCCCCAGGGCATCCGAGGCATCGCGTGCCGGCTCTTCGTCTCCGCGGGCGTTCCCGGAGTCGGTACTTTGGTCGCGCTTGGGGAACGGGTGCACGAATCGTGTTCCGTCGCATGCTAGTCTACGGTCGGATGATCCAACGGCATGAACGGCAAGGGAACGATGGTCGCGGTGAGTGAGCGTCCGGCGGCGCATGCGGAGTCCTGGCGCGTCGTCGTCTGCACGACGTCCGGCGAGGGCGGCGCGTATGCGTTTCTCGACGAGTTTCTCCGCTCGCTCGGTCACCGCATCGTCGGGGTGGTGACGACGCCGGGACCGCGAGCGCGACGCTCGGAGGATTTTCAAAGTGTCGTGGCGGCGGCGGGGCCGGGAGTCGACGTGTTCGTCTCGACCCACCCGGCGCGGTGGGCGGCGATGCTGGCGCCGTTGCGGCCGGACCTGATCATCTCCGCCGCGTTTCCCCTCCGCATCCCGGACGACGTGATCGCCTTGCCGCGACTCGGCGCGATCAACGGGCACGATTCGCTGCTCCCGACGTACCGCGGGCCGAACCCACAGGGGTGGGTGTTCCGCAACGGCGACGCCGAGACGGGGTACACGATCCACCGGTTGACGCACGAGTTCGACGCCGGACCGGTGCTGGCGCAGGTGCGGGTGCCGGTGACCGAGGCCGACGACTTCGGATCGCTGTTCGCGCGATTGGCGCCGTTGCTGCCCGGTGTCTTCGCGGCGGCATTTGCGCGGGTGGCGCGGGGCGATCCGGGCGAACCCCAGGACGACACGCTCGCCTCGGCCGCGCCGTTTTTCGAGGATGCGTGGCAGCGGATCGATTGGGCGCGGCCGGCGCGGACCATCCACGACCAGGTGCGGAGTCTGATCGGGTTGCCGGGGCAACCGGCGGGCGCGGTCGGCACGCTGGCAGGGCGCCGGTTCCGCATCCTGAAAACGCGACTCGTCGGCTGCGCGGGCGGCAAGCCGTTTGGCCCGCCGCCGGGTGCGGTGCTGCACGAGGACGACCGGGAGATGCTGGTGCAGTGCGGCGACGGGCCGCTGTGCGTCGTGGAGTGGGAATCGGAGGCGGCGAGGACGAAGGAGGCGGCAAGGCGGCAAGAC
>DATBFX010000421.1:0-22137 GCA_036558305.1 Thermomicrobiales bacterium
TCATATCCGGTCTCGGTGATGGTGATGTGCAGTTCGGCCGGGGCCGTGCCGGCGGGTGTCGCGTCCTGGGCGAGAGCCACGCCGGACCAGGCAAGGACCGCCCCGAGCACGAGCGCGACGGTGACCAGGCGCCGCCCGATAGCCGCCGGCCTCACGCTCGTCTTCCTGGTTGCGCGTTCTGGTGCGCCGGTGTGCCGCGGCGCGGGGTTTCCCGCTGCCGCCGCGATCAACGGGGCCGTGCGCTCGGCGTGCGCCACGGCCAGCGATCGCTCGAGGCGAAACACGGAAACCTGGGTGTCGAGGTTCGGAAGCACGGTCGTCTCCTTATCGTCTTCGCCGGACGCTCGTCGGCGCCGGTCCGCTGCCCACTCCGCCGGGCACGGTCCCATGCTGCGCTGCGGAGCGCGGCGGCGCCTCCGCCGGCTGGCGGGTTTGGCCTGCGTAGATTGACCTGCGCGGGTCGTACGCGGGTCGACGGGGAGCGGGAAGGGGGATCAGACCGGGACGCCGCAGGTGGCGGCGGTGGCGACGGGGTGGCGCAGGCGCCGCTCGACCTCGCGCGTGGTCGGGTCCGGTGCCGGGATTTGGTGTACGAGGGGGCGATGGGGGTATGAGGACCCTCACCCCCGACCCCTCTCCCGCGCACCGGGAGAGGGGGGAACGCATCGCGAAGGTGGGAAGGAGCAGACTACGCGACCCGTGCCGCGGCGCTGCCAACCGCAACCGGGGTGCCGGCGATGCGGCCGCGGTGCGAGGATGTCTCCACGATGTGCGAGGCGATGTGTTTGGCGGCGTCGCCGACCCCGGCCAGGATGCCGGATCTGAGCGCAGGCATCCAGGGCATGCCGACGAAGTAGAGTCCCGTGAAGCCGGTGACCCCTCTCGTTTGGATGGGGAAGCCGTCCGCGTCGAGAACGGGCAGCTTGACGAGGCCGTAGTCGTAGCCGTAGCCGGTGGCCCAGATGATCGTGCCGATGCCGGCCGACGTCAGGTCGAGTTCCTCGACGATGGGTTGCGAATAGCCGTCGCGCAGTTGGGGGATCTCTTCCGGGGGAACATCGAGGCCGCGCGCGCGGATGTAGCCGTCGACCATCTTCCGGGCCTGCTGTTCGAAACCGTCGATCCGGGTCAGGTTCTCGTGGAGGTCGGGGGCGAGCCGGATCTTGCCGTCGGCGGTGCCGCGCAGGTGGCCCAGGAGGGTGACGCCGTCGCGCGCGAACCGGTGCAGGTTGAGGGTGTGGCCGCCGCCGGCGCCGGAGAGGTGGGGGGCGGCGAAGTGCTCGCGCGGGAAGGGCATCTGGTTGGGTGTGAGGTCGAAGAAGCCGATGTCGTACAACCAGGCGAACATGTCCCGGCCGCGATAGCGGCGAGGCGCGCGACCGGAGCTGCTGCCCGTGGCGAGGAAGACCTGCCGACCCCGCCGGTAGAGGTCTTCGGCGATCTGGGCGCCCGATTGGGCGCAGCCGACGACGAGGACCGCGCCGGACGGGAGCGATTCGGGGTTGCGATAGCGGTTGCTGGGAAGTTGCGTGATGCCGGCCGGGAGACCGGACGCAAACGAGGGGATCTTCACGTATTGCTCGAAGCCGGTGGCGATCACGACGTTACTCGCGCGCAGGGTTTCCTCATCGGTTCGCACGCGATAACCGAAGCCGTCGAGCGACTCGACCGACAGGACGCGGGTCTCGTACTGGACCGGGAGTCGGAAGCGGTCCACGTAGCGTTCGAAGTACGCGACGACCTCGTCGCGCGGCATGTAGGCATCGGGGTGCGGACCGTCGTATTCGGCACCGGGCATCTTGACCCCCCAGTTCGGGGTCACGAGCGTGAACGAATCCCACCGCTCGTTGCGCCAGGTCGTGGCCGCCTGCGGTGCTCGCTCCAAGACGATGTGTTCGTGCGCATGCTGCGTGAGGTAATAACTGGTGGCCAACCCGGCCTGTCCGCCGCCGACGACGATTGTTTCGAGGCGTTCCATTCGACGCTTCCTCCGTACGGCGCGGTGGCCGGCGGTGTCGGCCGAGCGCCCAATCGAAGGACAGGGTAGGGAGGAGCGGGGGCGTGGTCATGCCCGGATTGGGGTATTGGGATGGGGTATTTCGGGGGTGTGGGGAACTGGATTGGCGACGCCACGGGGCGCGGGGCTGAATCGCCCAGAGGGCACCAGTGCACGTCTGCCCACGAAGAATCGGGTCAGGCGAGCACGTCGAGATCCCTCGCCATCGCCGCGGCCTCGGTGCGGTTGCTGGCGCCGAGTTTGCCGTAGATGGCGGCGGTGTGCTTCTTGACGGTCTCCGGGGAGATGCTCAGGGTCGCGGCGATCTCGCGGTTGGTCAGCCCGGCGGCGAGCAGGCTCAAGACTTCGCGCTCGCGCGGACTCAGCGGTTCCGGCAGCGCCCCGGACGCGGCATCGCGGTCCGTGAGGGCGGTACCGCACGCGGCCAGCAGCGTCGCGACGTAGTCCGGCATGACGTCGCGGGCCTGCGCTTCCTGGAGGAGTCGGGCCATGGAGAGGCCGAGGTCGGCGAAGAGGCGCACGTATTCCTCGGGTTCGGCCAGGCGCAGCGCGCGATCGAGGGCGGTCAGTGCGCGCGTGCGGTCCCCGCCCTGCCAGTGGGCGATCGCCTGCAGCGCGAGCGCCTCGATCGCGACCGCCGTGCGGCCTTCCGCCTCGGCCGAGCGACGCAGGAGATCGAGCCGTCGCAGCGCCCGATCGCGGGCCGACGGATTGCCCGTGACGATCATGACGCGGGCCGTTGCCAGACGGACGCTCTCGCTGTCCGGTCGCGATTCGAGAACGCCATCCCGGAGGCGCGCTTCGGTCCAGTCGACCGCCGCCTTGAGACGGCGCTGGGCCAACCAGAGTTCGAGTTGGCAGCGTTCGAACCGGCTCGTCCAATCGGGGAACGGCGACTGCTCGGCGAGCGGGCGTGTCCGCTCCAGGAGCGCCGCCGCGGCTTCGACGTCGCCGTCGGTCAGCTTCAGGCGCGCCACGAGGACGCCGCCGGCGATCTGCGCCCGGACGTCGCCGCCGAGCTCGGTTCGGGCGAATCCCCGCGCGAGGTGATCGCGCGCGCCGGCAAGGTCGTTCCATTCGTAGAGGAGCTCGCCCAACCGCAGGTGCGCCCAGCCCGTCTCCGGTAGGTCGAGGCGGCCCCAATTCGCGGGTTCTTCGGTGGCCGCGAGGGCGCGTCGCCAGTGGTCGGCGGCCTGCTTGAGGTGGCCTTGGCGCAGGTCGAGGTCGGCGAGGGCGCCGAAGACGTGGTCCGATCGGACCCGAAGCGCGGGTGCCCGGTCGAAGGTCAACGCCCTGAGGTAGCAGGCTCTGGCGTCCTCCCAACGCCCGTTGACGCGGTAGGTGTCACCAAGGGCGACGAAGATGCCGGGACGATGACCGAGGTCCACTTCCGGCAAATCGGCGAGGGCGCGACTCGCCATCGCTTCGGCCTCGGGCAGGTTGTTCCGGATGCAGGCAATGAAACAGCGCACGGTCGTGACCAGGGCGAGCGGCACCCGGTTCGATTCGTCCTCGAGCGGTATCAACTTTCGCTCGATGTCGTCGAGATGGCGGACGCAGGCATCGATCTGGCCGGCAAAGGTCATGAGCGCGGCCCGCGGCAGGGCGAGGACCGGATAGGCGTCGGTCCATTCCGGCGGGATCGACTCGACCCACTCTTTCAGGATCCGGTACTCGCCGCCCATCACCTTGGCGCTCGCGTAGCGCTGGACGACCGCGGTGGCGAGATCGCGGTCGTCGCCCTGGAGCGCGTGGCGGAAGGCCGGTTCCGGCAGGTCGTGGACGAAGTACCACCGCCCGGCACGGCGGTGGAGGTCGCCGACGTCGGCGCCGTCGCACCGGTGCAGTTCGTCCCGAAGGAAGTCGGCGAAGAGCCGGTGGTAGCGAAACCACTCTCGGCGGTCGTCCAGCGGCACGAGGAAGAGATTCTGCCGCTCCAGGAGTTCGAGGGTTTCTTGGCCGCCCTCGCGACCGGTGACCGCATCGCACAACCCGCCGCGGAGCCGGTCGAGGATGCTCGTCTGGAGCAGGAAGCGCCGAGTGTCGTCCGGGAGTTGGGCGAGGACGTCCTGGCTCAGGTAATCGGCGACGAAGCGATGGCGGCCGGCGACGGCGAGCCACTCCGCCGGTTCGGCCTGGCGTCGGAGGGAGAGGGAGACGAGGTGCAAACCCGCGATCCACCCTTCGAGTCGCGAATGGAGCCGGGCGATCTCTTCGCGAGCGAGGTTGAACCCTTTCAGGTCGTTCAGGAACTCGGCGGTCTCGTCTTGCGTGAAATTCAGCTCCTCGGTCCGAATCTCCAGCAGTTCTTGACGGGCGCGGTAGCGCGCGAGCGGCAAGGGGGGATCGCCGCGGCCGGTGAGCACGATATGGAGGGTTGGCGGCAGGTGGTCGAGCAGCGAGGCGAGCACCTCGTGGACTGCCGCCTCGCCGATGAGGTGGTAGTCGTCGAGGACGACGGCCAGATGCTCGGGGAGTTCGTTGGTGGCGTTGACGAAGGCCGCCAGGACCGCATCGCGTTCGGGTTGCTTTGCGCCGAGGAGCAGACCGAGCGGGCTGTCGCGGATACCCGGCTGCACGGTATCCCACGCGAGCAGCAGGTAGCGCAAGAAGCGGTCGGGGTCGTTGTCCGCTTCGTCGAGCGATAACCAGGCGACCGGGAACGAACCCGACCTCGCCCAATGCGCCAGCAGGGTTGTCTTGCCGTAACCGGCGGGAGCGGCGACGAGAATCAGCTTGTAATCGGGAATCTCGCGCTCGAGCACGGCGAGGAGCCGGGAGCGACGCACGATCGGGTGCGTCTGGGGCGGAACCCGTGTTTTGGTCGAAAGCAGAGTGGAATCCATCGCGCCGCCGTGCCTGTGTGGCTGTCGTCGAAGGCAACTGTACCAACTCCGAGCCATGCTCGGTGAGACATCGAGGCGGGAATCGGCTCCGCGGCCGAAGTCGGATTGCGTAGAATCAACCGAGGAACATGGGCATGGATCGATCGGGGAAGGAGACGCGATTGGAGTCGGCCGATTTCCGCGTGTGGGCGCGCGAGGGCTTTCCCGGCCGGACGCAGGTGCCGAAGCGGGTGATCGTGGTCGGGGCCGGGATGGCCGGGCTGGTGGCGGCGCTGGAATTGCAGGCGGCCGGGCACGAGCCGGTCGTGCTCGAGGCGCAGGGGCGGGTCGGCGGGCGCATTCTGACGATGCGGGAACCGTTCACCGACGGGTTGTACGCCGAGGCGGGGGCGATGCGGCTCCCGCGTTCGCACGACCTGACGATGGCGTACGTCGAGCGGTTCGGGTTGCGCACCTACGACTTCACGATGGGCAATCCGCAGGGGTACTCCTTCCTGCACGGCCAACGGCTTCGGATCGGCGACGTCGAGGCGAATCCGGCGCTCCTCGACTACCCCTTCGCCGACCACGAGCGCGGTCGAACCTACGGGCAACTCTGGGCGGCCGCGCTGGCACCGCTGGTGAAGCGGTTGGAAGAGAACCCGGAGTCGGCCTGGAGCGAGATCGTCGCCAGCCACGACCAGTATTCGACCCGCGAGTTTCTGGAAGCGAACAACTGGTCGGAGGGGGCGATCGAGTTGTTCGGCCTCCTGGCCGACCAGGAGGCGCTGATGAACTCCTCGTTCCTGGAGTTGTTTCGGGAGGAAGCCGGCAACTACTACACCGACATGGTCCAAATCGAGGGCGGGATGGACGAACTGCCGCGCGCGTTCCTGCCGGAACTGCGGAGGCGGATTCGGTTCGGCGCCAAGATGGTCGCGCTGGACCAGTCGCCCGACGGGGTGACGGTCCATTACCAAACCGCGGGCGGACGCTTCTCGGAGACCGG
The DNA here is from genome assembly GCA_036558305.1 of Thermomicrobiales bacterium. Classification (GTDB taxonomy): domain Bacteria; phylum Chloroflexota; class Chloroflexia; order Thermomicrobiales; family UBA6265; genus DATBFX01. Next base: position 5,852 of record DATBFX010000421.1, read on the forward strand.
TGACTACGCGATCCTGACCGTGCCCTTCCCGGTGCTGCGCCACATGGAGGTGCTCAAACCGTTCGGCCGGCCCAAGCAGCGGGCGATCCGGCAGTTGCACTACGACGCCTCGGCCAAGGTCTTCGTCCAGTGTCGGAGCCGGTTTTGGGAGGAAGTGGACGGCATCTTCGGCGGCGGCAGTTTCACCGACCTGCCGATCCGCGTCGTCTTCTACCCGGAGCACGGTCGCGAGACCGGGCGCGGTGTCCTGCTCGCCAGTTACACCTGGGCAGAGGACGCGCAGCGGTGGGGATCGCTCTCGCCGGCCGATCGGATCGTCCAGGCGCTGGAGAACCTGGCCTGCATCCACCCGAGGATCGCCGAGGAGTTCGAGGTGGGAGCCTCCAAGATGTGGCACGACGACGAGTTCGCGGGGGGCGCGTTCGCGCTCTTCGAGCCCGGTCAGCAGACCTTGCTGCACGACCACATCGTCGGTCCGGAAGGCCGCGTCTTCTTCGCGGGCGAGCACACCTCGCTCTGCCACGCCTGGATTCAGGGAGCGATCGAATCGGGTCTGCGGGCGGCGTCCGAGGTCCACCAACGGTCGCCGTGATCGGGCGAGGAATCGTTCGCGCTCATCCCGCGTCGCATTCGTTTCCGCGTTGCACGAACTCCCGGTCGATCCCATTCCGGCGCAGCGGCCGGCGGTCGCGCGGGACGACCGGTCTGACGACGCGTGAGGCCGAGGTGCCTCCGCCTCTGGTCTCAGGATGGACCGACCGGGAGATCGCTCCCCCAAACCCGATTGATCCTCATCTTCGTCTCATCGGACGTCATGGATGCGATAGTTCCAAAATGAAGTTACAGATTCGCGGTAGTCGCATCGTCGTACGGAGAGGAAGAACGATTCGTCTTGTCCTTGATTCTGAGGACGCGCGGAACCAGCTTGCCTGCTACCCTCGTCGGCGGTAATTCCATCCATCCACCTCGCACAACCGCGCGATCGGCCTGCCTCGTGCCGACCGGTCGCCGTCGCCGCGCGGAGCGTACCCGATGCCCGACCGACAGGCGGTGCCCCGACGGCGGCGCACCGACCCAAGCGACCCCGGCGTGGCCGCCCGCCCCCCGCCGCGCCCGCCGCCGCGCGGTTCGCTCAACTCATCGATTCTGTCGTTTCCCGACGAGGGACCTCGCCGCGCGATGCCCCAGGGGAGGTCCTTGTCTCCCGCTCATCGTCATTGCACAAGGAGGTTCTTGACATGCACACGCTCATCCGCTTCCGCCTCACCGCCCTCGGGCTCGTCGCGCTGTCCGCCCTGCTCGCGCTGCCCGGCGGGCCGGCGGCGGCGAAGAGCGACAAGGTCATCCGCGAGGACTACGCCGATTCGTTCAGCACGGACCTCTGCGGCCTCAACGTCGACGTCGACGTCGCGGGGACCTTCCGGGCCACGATCCACGTCTACGTCATCGGGCCGAACCAGCCCCCGGCGGACGACTTCTGGATCGGCAACATCAACGACCACGGCGGGGCTACCATCACCAACACCGCCAACGGCAAGACCGTGGTCCAGACCTGGATCAACAACATCAAGGAGGCTGGCCTGGTCGACCTCGGCGGCGGCTACTGGCAGTACACCTTCGCCCAAAGCGGCATCCCCGTCCGGCTGGGGGGCGGCAAGCCGATCGACGTCGGGCGGATCGTGATCACCCAGACCATCTACTTCGGTGACCTCTCCACCGGCGATGACGACGTCTTCTACCCCGGCATCGCGCTCTCCGATTCGGGACGCCACCCGGCCTTCTACAGCGAGAAGCCCTTCTGCGACGCGCTCCTCAAGGCCATCGGCTGAGCCGGACGGCTTCCTCAGCGGCCGCCCCGCCGGACGAATCCGGCGGGGCGATTCGCACGCAATACACCCGGCCCTTCGCCGGTTGCATCCGCCCTCTTCTCACGACACCTTCGACACGCGACAATGCGCCCGCCGCGGACACGGTCCGCGGGTTTTCGGGCGTGGCCGAATGCAAATCGGGAGCGGCGCATGCAGTGGGGCGAGATCGAAGTTGTCGTCGGCGACATCACGCAGCAGCGCGTCGACGCGATCGTCAATGCGGCGAACACCTCGCTCCTGGGCGGCGGTGGCGTCGACGGGGCGATCCACCGGGCGGCGGGACCGGAACTGCTCGCGGAATGCCGAGCGTTGGGCGGTTGCCCGACCGGTGAGGCGCGCATCACGCGGGGATATCGATTGCCGGCGCGGTGGGTGATCCACACGGTCGGGCCGGTCTGGCAGGGCGGTGGGCATGGGGAACCGGATCTGCTCGCCCGCTGCTACCGCAACAGCCTGGCGCTGGCCGCCCAACCGCAGTACGGCATCCGGACGATCGCGTTCCCCTCGATCAGCACGGGCGCCTACGGGTTCCCGCTCCACCTCGCCTCCCAGATCGCGATCAACGAGGTCGATCGCTTCCTCACCAACCAGGGAACGACACTCGAACGGGTAACGTTCGTCTGCTTTGGCCCCGACGCCGCCCGCGAGTACGAGCAATCGGCGACGGAACTGCTGGAGTGATCGGGACTGCGGTTCGGATCGCCTGACCTCCTCTTATAATGTGTCAAGCTGCGGCCGATGCGCACCGGCTGCGGTGATTGGTCCTACCCTCATCCAAAAGGAAGCCACCATGGGAACCCCGCAACCAGTGGCGGAACCGCTGTCGTTCTCGCTCCCCTTGCCCATCCTGACGGCCCCGGAGGTCGCCGAGATGACCGACGACGGAAGCTTCGGCCGCGGGCGTGACTACCACCGGCAGGAGGCGATTCGCCAACCGGTCCGGCGCGGGCGCACCTTGAGCGCTCTCTGTCGTGGGAGCGAACCGGCGCCCTACCGGGTCCAGGCCGAGCTTGCCGATCCGGGCGTCCGCGGACGGAAGATCGTCAGCTACGGCTGTAGCTGTCCACGGGGCGGTTTCTGCAAGCACATCGTCGCACTCCTCCTGACCTGGATCGAGGCGCTCGACGAGTTCGCGGTGCTGCCGACGACGGCGGAGATCCTCGCCGACCAGAGTCGGGAGGTTCTGTTGCGCCTGATCGACCAGATGCTGGAGCACGATCCGTCGCTGGTCTCGCTCGTCGATCGACTGCGGCCGGCACCGCCCCCGCCGCCCGCCGCACCGGGCGAAGCGCGGCTGCGCACGATCAACCAGGCCGCCGTTCGCCGCAAGGTCGCCCGCGCCCTCGACGACGTCTCGTATGGCGAGGAGTACGACTCGTACGCCTCGTACCGCGAGTATCTCGACGGGGAGGCGAGCTACTCGGAGGCGGCGGAGCAACTGCGGGGGTTTGTCGATCAGGCGGAGGAACTCGAAGCGGTCGGGCGGCTCGCCGACGCGATCGTCGTCTACACCACCGTCGCCGAAGAGGCGATCGAGTACGACGACAAGGTGGGGGACGGCACGGTCGACCAGTTCGTGCTCGAATGCGGACGCGGTCTGCTGCGGTGCTTTGAACGCCAGGCGTCGCTACCTGAGAGCGACCGGTTCGACGCCTCGGATCGCACCGCGCTGGTCGAATCGCTCTACAACGTCTGGCTCTTTGTAGGCGGGCCGGGGTGGGGAGACGGCGAGACCGTCGCCCCGGATCCCGACGATGTCGTGGTCTACGACGACGGATATGTTGCCGCCCCCTGGCCCCGAACCGTCGACAGGGGAGGTCCGGACGTCGAGGCGGCGATCGCGGCGGTGGCGACCGATGCCGAGCGGACGCACCTGGAATCCTGGCTGCGGGACCTGCTCGGCACGGCCACCGGCGAGGGAGAGCGCCACCGCAAACGGTCGGCGATTCGATTCCTTTTCGCGTTGCGGCGCGACACAGGGAGCGACGATGACCTCCTCGCGGAATACAAGCAAGCGGAACTCTGGGACGACGCGGCGACGCTGCTGCTGAAACTGGGTCGGACCGACGAGGCAATCGCGCTGGCCGGACGACACCTGAAGACGGCGGCGCAGACGATCGCGTTTGCCGACCGACTGCGGGAGTCGGGCGATGAGGGCGCCGCATCGGCGATTGGCTTCGTGGACGGGCGACTCTGGGAGACGGAGGGGATCACGCCGCGGGACGACCTCGCCTACCTCGATTGGTTGAGCGCTCGCTACGCGGAGCAGGGCATGGTGCGGCAGGCGTTTGAGTCGGACCGGCAGCGCTTCAAGCGGCGGCCCTATTTCCAGACCTACGAGGCGGTCCGGCAGGCCGCCGAGCGCCCCGGTCTGGAGGCGGACCTCTGGCAGCGAACCCGGCCCGAACTCATCGCCGAGCTGACCAATCGCCGCCTGTGGGGCACGCTGATCGACATCTACCTCCACGAAGGACAGATCGCCGAGGCGATCGCCGCGCTCAAAGAACTCGAGCGTCCACGCGACCTGCGCCAGGGCACGGTCGCCGGTTTCGGCGGCTACGGTTCCTACGGCTACGACGGGGCGTTGGGCGCCGGGAACTACCGAGTCAGGGTCGCCAAGGCCGCCGAGCGCGACTATCCCGACGAGGCGATCCGCCTCTACCGTGCGCTCGCGGACGCCGCGATCACCGACCGCAACCGACAGGCGTACGCAACCGCCGCCACGTACCTGGTGGCGGTCCGCCGGCTTATGGAGACCACGGGACAGGCGGAAGCGTGGCGAGAGCTCATCACCGCGTTGCGAGACGAGCACCGGCGGCTGCGCGCGTTGAAAGAGGAGTTGGACGCGCTCGGTCTCAATTGAAGAGCGTTCCAGGGCGCCGCGGCCGCGTCATGAGGCGCGTTCGACGAGCGTGCGGTGGCGGCGCTCGCCGCGGGCGCGGACGACGGAGTTCGGCAGATAGGTGAGGTCGGCGGGTGTCTCGGCGGTCTCGGCGTGGGCGGTGCCGGGTGTCACCAGCGTGTCGGCGTCGACGACGACCAGGCGGTCCTTGCCGGCCTCCTTGGCGTCGTACATGGCGGCGTCGGCGATGGCGATCACCTGGGCGGCGGTGCGTTTGCAGCGGTGGGTGATGGCGGCGCCGACCGAGAGGGTAACGCGGATGCCGCCGAGGGCGAGGTCGTCGGCCAGTCGTCGGACGTCGTCGACGATCCGCTCGCAGACCTGACCGGCGACGGTCTCGTTCAGCCCCGGCAAGACGAGGACGAACTCGTCGCCGGCGTAGCGCGCGGCGACGTCGGTGCCGCGGCAGGCGGTGTTGAGGATGCTGCCGACGGCGAGGAGGACGCGGTCGCCCGCCTGGTGACCGAGGGCGTCGTTGACGGTTTTGAAATTGTCGACGTCGATCAGGACGACGGCGAGCGGGTGGCCGAAGGCGCGGCCGTGGGCCAACTCGTGTTCGATCCGCCCGATCATCGCCCGTCGGTTCAGGAGACCGGTCAACGGATCGCGACCGACCTGCTGGATCAGACCGTCGATCTGCTCGGTCAGGTGGCCGATCTCCCCCCGCAGGGTCCGTGCCTGCCGCAGGGCGAGACCCTGGCGCAGGATCACGAAAACGACCACTGCCAGACTACCGACGATCGCGGTCGCGGTCCCGTCGGGTTGGAGATCGCCGTAGCGGCTCTGACCCCACGCCAGCAACAGCAGACCGAGCAGCGAGAGGTGGGGAACGAGTTGGAAGCGGTCGTCGCCCGCCGGAACGCGCTCGGCGCATTCGTCCGCCGGCAACTCGCTCGCGGGTTTGCGCTCGCGGACCGCGGCGAGCGCGACGGCGAGGAACCCGATCAGGAAACCGGTCTGGGCGAGGAGGGAGCGGTCGGTACGGCCGCCCATCCACGGCTGAAGCCAGACGAGGTCGGCGATGGCCAGCGTGGCGGCGGCGAACGACAGCGTCCGCACGACGCCGCGATCGGCCGATCGGCTGGCGCGGAGCGCCCCGGCGAGCGCGACAATCAAGAGGGTGAGCGCGCCGATGCCGTGGATGGCGGCGGCGGCACGCAGGCGCCACGGAGCTCCGGCGTCGATCGCCGACGGACCGAAGACGGCCAACCAGACACCGACGATCAGCGCAATCATCGTCGGCGTCAAATCGAGCAGGAGTTTGCGGCGGGCGTCGGCACCGACCTCGGGGACGCCGAGGAAGAGGATGCCGGCTGCGAGGGCGGCGGTCAGACCGACCCAACCGAGATGCAGCGGGATGAAGCGTCCACTCAACCCGGTTTGGTCGGCCGTCCGGGCGAACGACAGAGCACCGGCCGCCCAGAAGGCGCAGCCGGCGGCGATCACCGTCCAGGCGATCCGAAACGGTCCGAAATTGCGCCGGGCCGTGTGCGCCGAACATGCGGCGGTGGCAACCGCGACGAGGGCAAGTACCGTTGAACCGTCGCCCCGCGTCCCCTCGGCACCGCCTTGCCAGACCGCGAACAGCGCGACGAGCGGCGCCAGCGCGGCGAGGTCGGGTCGTTTGAACCAGGAGACCAGCGACGTCGTCGGGGTCGCGATCGGGGGGCTCGGTCGTGTCGCGTCCATCAGTCGAATCTCGCCTCCGCCGCTCGCAAACGGCTCAAGGTTGGGGACGATCGATGCCGCGCCGGGGGTCGTCTCGGGGTCGCCCAGAAGTCCGTGCCGCGATCCGATCGTACTGGCCCATCAGGAGGGAGACCAGGAAGATTGCGTCCCATTCGCCGCGGGACAAAGGTACCTGGATTCGTGGGGGTTATTCCGACGTTAGTTCTGGACCACGCCGTTCAAGCGGAGGGGCTGTCCCATGCGACGGGGCGTGCGACCGCCGCCTTTTCGTTGGGGCGGTCCGCCTGGTCGGGCCGGCGGCTGACCCGGTGTCTGCTCGGATGGCGGGGGTTCGGCCGGCCCGATCGAGGTGACCGTGTTCGCCTGGGGACGCTCGGCACGAAGATCGGTGCGGAGTTCGGCGATCTCCTGCCGCAGCAGGCGGAATGCCTCGCGCAACTCGGCGACGATGACGGCGTTGGTGTGGACGAGCTGGGAATCGCGCTGGGCGAGTACCGCCGCCAGGGAGGCGGTTTCCGCCCGGAGACCGTGGAATTGGTCCGCCGTGGCCAACCCCTCGATCAGGTCGCCGAGGCCGCGTTGCTGGTCGACCAGGAGTCGGAGGATCTCTTCCTCCGGCGCCGCGGCCGTCGTTTCGTCGACCACCGGTTCGGGCGCGCCGACGACGGTGACGGGGATGTGGGCCTGGAGCGCGGTTTCGATCTCCTCGAAGCTCGCGCCAGCCTGGACGGCGTCCGCGATCTCGCCGAGGAGCATCGCGCCCGCCGGCGGATACCGGATCTCGGCGCCGGTGCGCACGGCGGGCACGTACAGGGCGAAATGCCGCGCATACGAGCGGATCGCTTCGATCGGCATCTCGAGGTGGCGGGCGATTTCCTCGATCGACAGGGTGTCCATGTCATTGATCCTAGCACCACCACGCAAGCCCCGACAGATGGCTGCGGCCAAAAGGACCAAGGTCCCGGCCGATCTAGGACCGTCGGCAGGACACGGAATCCCCCGATCGGCCTAGACTGTGGGCGGAAGGCGGAAGGCGGAAGGCGGAAGGCGTTTACCGCCTAACGCCTAACGCCCACAGAGCGGAAGCGTTGAACCGTCGCCTGTACGTGGTCACCTGGGCGGCGGGGAGCGAGTGGTGAAACCGGCCAGCAGCGGCCGGTTTTTCGTTGCCCGCTCCGGGACAGATCTGTCGAGCCGGTTGGGCTCGGCGGAAGCGGCTCCCAACCGGCCGGACGCACGGAGGACGAACCGATGGACGGAATGACGTGCTCCGCCTGCGGCGAACCGGTCGCGACCCACGATCGGTTCTGCCCCGGGTGCGGGAAGGCGATGTCGGTGGCCGAGGAAAAGAGCGGAGCCAGCCGGCTGGGCGATCAACCGCGGCGCCGGCTCGACACCGCGTCGAGCCGTACCGCGCAACCGCGCCTTGTCCCGGCGACGGCAAGCGTCTGGTCAGGGGCGGCCGGCGGTCCGGCGTTGCCGTCGATGCCGGCAACCGTGGCGATGACCGAATCGGCCGTGAGTTCGGCCGTGCCCGCCGCTCGCCGGCGGTGGCATCGCCGCCCAAGGTATCGGAGACCACGGGTCGTGATCCCCCTCGCGATCATGCTGATCGCCCTGATTGCGGCGGGCGCGGTCGTCTTCAGCATCCACCGCACCCTTGCGACGCTGCACCAGGTCAGCACGCCGGCACCGGCGATCTCCGGTGCCGCGCTCGGCGGCGACGATTCGGTGGTCATCGACACCGGACCGGCACAGTCGGCGGTCGCCGCCGCCTCCGTGAAGACCGCAACGGCGACGACCACGGCGACGACCACGGCGACGACCGCGGCGACGACCACGCACGAACCGACCGCCACGACGGTGGCATCTGCGACACCGCGATCGCCCAAGAGGCCATCGGCGACCGTTTCGGCGACGGCCAAACCGTCCGCGACCGCGACGGTCACGGCGGTACCAACCCAGGAGCCGGCGACCGCGGCAGCGACGGAAACCGAGCCGAGCAGTCTGCTGCCGCCACCGCCCGCGACAACCTCGTCGCCGACCGAGAAGGTCGGCAAGAGCGACGTCATTGCCGAGTCCTCGGCAACGCCCGAGCCGTCGAGCACCGCCGTGCCCTCCTCAACGGCAACGGACGAGGCGACGACGGTTCCGACGGTCGTCCCGACCGAGACGGCGACCGAGACGGCGACCGACGTACCAACCGCGGTCCCGACCGACATACCAACGGCAACCGCGACCGAAGCCGTGCCGACGGTCGAACCGACGGCGACCGTGGCGATCTCGCAGATCGAGCGGATCAAGAACGGCGGATTCGAAGCCGGCGACGACGGGTGGTACCTGGAAGCGGGCGCCGGGTCGGTGGAGACGGCCGCGGTCTCCGGTTCGCACGCGCTCGTCATCCCCGCGGCCGGTGCCTGGGCCGACCAGAGCGTCTTCTTCCTTTCCGGCACGACCTACCGACTCTCCGTCTGGGGCAAGGTCGACGTCGCGGGGGAGACCGGTCAGGTCGGGGTGACCTACACCGACGGCAACGGCCAGCGGTTGACCGATCGCGAACCGGCACCGCTGTCGTTCGGTGCGACCGATTACGAGCAGCAGCAGCTCTCGTTCACCGTGCCGGACGGCGTTGCCGTCGTCAAGATCTTCGCCTGGAAGGGCAAGGGCGCGGGCGGCTTCGCGGTGGACAACGTCTCGCTCCGCAGCATCGTTCCGGTCTCGAACCTGAAACCGGCCAAAGCGGCGAGCGACGACGACGCGATCACGATCCTGGTGATGGGGGTCGACGCCCGGCCGGGAGAACCGATCGACATCGGGGTGCGCCCGGACTCGTTGATGGTCGTCCGTCTCGACCCGGAAACCGGTTCCTGCCGGACGCTCTCGATTCCGCGCGATACCCGGACCGAGTTGCCCGGTTACGGCCAGTCGAAGATCAACCACGCGCTCGCGGTCGGCGGCATACCGTACCAGCAACAGGTCGTCGAAAACCTGCTCGGTTTGAAGATCGACCACTACGTCCTGATCGACTTCAACGGGTTCCAGGATCTGGTCGATGCGGTCGGCGGGATCAAGATCGACGTGCCGGACGCGTTCGCGATCAGCGACGACATGTGGTTCGCCGCCGGCGAGCAGACGATGGACGGCAAACACGCCCTCGCGTACGCCCGGTACCGCGGCGGTCCCGACGGCGACTTCGGCCGGATCGCGCGCCAGCAGCAGGTGTTGCGGGCGCTGATCCGCAAAGGCGCTTCCCTGAACGTGGTCCGCTCGCTCAACGACTTGTTGCCCGCCGTTCAGGACAACCTGCGCACCGACCTCGATGCCGGCGAGATGGCGCGGCTCGGTCTGGACTACCGCGACACCTGCACCGAAGACAGCGTCGAGATGCTCCACCTCGACGGCTACGACGCCTGGTTCGACGACCCGCTGCTGAACATGCAACTGGAGTACGTCGTCGTCGATGAAGCCGAAATCCGGAGCAAGCTGGCGATGCTGGAGGAGGGGTAGGACGGCCCCCACCCCCGGCCGCCACCACACCCAGAGGGTTCCCGGTACCCGGCCCTACGTAGGGGGAGGGGAGCGTCTTCGTCGGCGCGTTCCCCTCTCCCGCGCACCGGGAGAGGGGGCAGGGGGTGAGGGTCGTCAATGCACCTGCCGCCACATGAAGATCCCAACGCCGACGCAGACGAACAGCAGAGCCAGGATCGAGCAACCGATGGCGAACACGCTCCCCGTACCGACGGTCGACTCGTCGACCGCGGCCGGTGGGGGCGGTGCCACGGGCACCCCCGCCTCGTCGGGCGGGGGCGCCTCAACGGTCGGTTCTTCGTCCGGTTGACTCAATGCTTCCTATCCGGCGCCGTTCCAACGCCAGGCGCCGTCCTCCAGGGCGAAGGCGTAGCGCACGAAGTCTTCCTGGGTGTTGACGGCCTGGCGGACCAATGCGGTCGCGTGGGTCGCATCGATGACGTCCACTTCGCCGGCCCGCTCCCAAACGTACGGCGTCGAGGCCATCAACGTCGCCAGCGCCGCGACCGGATCGGTCGAGGTGTTGCTCTGCAGCAACTGGGCGCGGTAGTCCGACGTCAGCAACGGCAAGAAGAGCTCGGGGCGACCGGTCGCCCAGCAGGAGGTCATCTGGGAGAGCAGCGCGTCGATCGCCTGCGGGATTGCTCCCTCGGCGCCCGGTGAGGCGGAGGCGGTGGAGACGTCAGACACGGTCGGCGTCGCCGGTGCCGGCTGGGCGACCGGAGTCGCGGCGGTCGGAGACCCTTCGGCTTCGGGTGAACCGGAGGTCGTCAGATTCAACGGCTGTGTCGCGCAGGGAACATAGCCGGTCATCTGGCGGGTGGCGAACAGGATCCGCCGGCCGGCGCAGTTGTCTGAGATGGGGATGAGACTCAGGGTATCGCCGTTGCGATCCCAGGTGTAGGTGCCGGTGGCGGCGTCTTGCGTGTTGCCGACGATGGAGGGGTTCGCGCACGAAAGCAGCCCGTCCTTGTCGGTGACCGTCAGCGTTTTGCCGTCGACGGTGTAGGTACCCGACACCATCTCGCCGTTGACGTCGGCGCGCTCGGTGGCGTAGGTGCCGTCCGTGCGGAAGATGATCTGCCACCGGCCGTAGAGGGCGGGACCGTTGGTGAGGTCCATCGGGACGTCGGGGATGGTGATGACGACGGTGTAGGTGCCGGCGATACTCTTGGTGGGATCGCTCGTGTCCTGGGCGATGGCGGCCAACGGCACGACCAGACACACCAGGAGGGCGATGGCGACGACCACGTGCCCGAACGAGTGGCTGCGCCAACGCGACGACTTCGTTCCCGCCATGCTCCGCCCCTTTGCTGGTCGTCGCCGGTTCCGGACCGGCGTCTACCGTTCGCGCGCCGTTTATCTTGTCGGAGTGTAGCCGGTTCGGGCGGAGACCGCGCGGCGAGGCCGATCCGGCTCCGCTCCCGAATCGCTCGGCGATTGGCCGAACGGCGGCGACGCGGTCGGTCGTGCTACCGTACGAGTTGACGCCGTAAGCACGGAAGTCTAGCATGCGGTTCCAAGACCCGGCCTGTACCCGACTGCCCGACCGATCGTGATCAGGTCGGAGCAGAGCGCCGTTCGGTCGTTTCTCGTCACCGCGGTTTCGGAACCCGCGACGCAACCGGGCTAGTTGGGAGATGACGATGCATCGACGGTCGACTCGGGCACCAGGTCAAGGTCGCGGATTCCAGATCGGCGCGGTAATCCGCCTGATCGCGCTGCTGCTGATGATGTCGGCGCTGGTTCCCATCGGGGCGTCGGCATCCGAGGACCCGGGCAACGAGGGTGCCGGCGAATTGCCGCGCCCTTCGACGTCGATCATCTCGCCGCCGACCGAGCTCTTGAGCGGGATCGCCGCGGCCGCCGTCACCGGTGAAGATCCGCGTTGGGTTGGCCACCTGCCGCCCGGCGTGTCGTTCCCCGCGTTGAACGCGTCGGTCGAAGCCGCGGCCGCCGGCGGCAACGGGCAGAATGGCGCGACGGGATCGCACCAGCAGGTGCCGTTCCGCAATCCGGCGCCGGCCTTCAGCCGCAACCTGATGATCAGCCGGGCGGTCGGCAACTACCCGACGAGCACGGAACCGCACATCGCCGCCGATCCCACCGACCCGGACCACCTCGTGATGGGGGTGATCGACTTCAACCTGCCGTCGATCGCGATCTACGTCAGCTTCGACGGCGGCGAAACCTGGGACGGGCCGCACCAGCCACGCTACTTCCGCGAGGACTTCGCCGTCGGCGGCGACCCCGTGATCGCGTTCGACCGCGACGGCAACGTCTACGCCTCGCTCCTCTCGATCGGCGTCCAGGAATTCCAGATCGGCACGCTCCTCTCCGCCACCGAAGTCTCGTCGGTGGTGGTCGCCAAATCGACCGACGGCGGTCTGACCTGGGGCGACGGCATCCCCGCCGCGCGCAGTCGGGTGACGACCGTCAGCAACGTCGATTCGGCGGGGAAAGAGCGCGGCATCATCACCTCCGGCTTCCTCGACAAGGAATGGATGACGGTCGGCCCCAGCCAGGACGATCCCAGCAAAGACACGATCTACCTGACCTTCACCGACTTCGAATCGAGCAACACCGTCATCTACTCCGACGAACTCCCCTACCTGATCCCGATCGCGACCGAGACGACGATCCGGATGGTGAAGTCGGACGACGGCGGCACCACCTGGAGCCAGCCGGTACCGGTCAGCCCGACCGCCCGCTACGCCCAGACGTATAGCGGCGGGATCGGGAGCGGCGAGTCGGAGCAGTTCGGGTTGCTGGCCCCACCGGCGCCGAAACCGGGCGCCGCCACGGACGAGAACGAGGACGGGACCGATCAGGTCGAACAGGCGACGACCAGCGCCCTGCGTCCGCAACGCTTCGTTCAAGGGTCGCAACCGCGGGTCCTCTCGGACGGGACGGTCCTGGTCGCCTGGTTCGACTCGACCGACGACGGTCCGAGTCAGGGCTTGCAGTTGATCAACGTTGCCCGCTCGACCGACGGCGGCCGATCGTTCGGCGACCCGATCCAGGCGGCCATCGGCCGCGAGTGGCACGGGCCGGCGCGGACGATTCCCCTCCGGCTCGACGGTTCGAAATTTCCCCAAATGGCGATCGGTCCGAACGACGAGGTCTACATCGGCTACGCCGCCCAACCGGTCGACAAACCGAGGGACGACGGCGACATCTACCTCATCGCCTCGATGGACAAGGGTCAGACCTGGGACCAACCGGTCCGGGTCAACCAGGACCCGAAAGGCACTCTCCAATTCTTACCCGCGGTCGCCGTCAATCCCAGCGGCCTCGTCGGCGTGATGTGGGGTGACAGCCGCGACGATCCCGACGAGATCCGCTTCAACGTCTATTTCACGAAGTCCGACGACCACGGCAAGACGTTCGGTTTCACGCTGCCGGATCAAAACTTCACGGCGCCGGACTCCCGCGTCACCGACTTCCCGTCGAGCTCGAACCGCGTTTGTCCGACCTGTGCCCCGGAAGTCGGCGACTACTGGGCAATGGCGGCCAACGAGAAGGACTTCTACCTCGTCTGGGGCGACACCCGGCTCGGCGAATTCGGCGGGTTCAACACCCAGATCGCGTTTGCCCGGCAAGAGGCGATCCCCAACCCGACCCTCTTCTTGAACCCGCCGTCGGGCTCGGCCGGCCGCGTCGTCGACATCCAGGGGCACGGGTTCCAGCCCGAAAGCAACATCCTGCTGCTCGTCAGCGGGGTGATCGTCGCCAATCCCCGCACAGACGACAAGGGCGTGTTCACGACCTCGATCTACATGCCGCTGACGGGCCAGGGACCGACCAGCATCAGCGCCTTCGACGAGACGGGCAATGCGGCGACCGCCTCGTTCTACACCGAGTTCGGGTTCGACACGCTCCAGCAGTCGCTCGACGCGATCAACAAACAGATCGGGGTGACGTCACCGGTACCGGGAGCGGCGACGCCCGCCGCCGCGACGCCGGCCGCGGCGACGCCGGGCGCCGGACCCCATTTCGGGACACCGGTTGCCGGCCCGCACTTCGGGACGCCGGTGCCGTCGCCGTCGCCATCTGCGTCCGCCTCGCCGGTCGCACTGAGCAATGGCGGGAGCAGCTCATCCGGCGAGTCGGCGATGGTCGTATTATCGGTTGGGCGACCGACGTTCGGCGGCCTGGGTCTTGCATTGGTGGCGTTCGCCGTGGCCGCGACCGGCTCCCTCTTCTGGTGGCGTCGCCGCCAGGACGCAAGGCGGCACGCCGCGGGCGCCCGCTGAGGCGCGTTTGCGGGTCGTAGGGGCGGACCGCCGTGTCCGCCCTTGCCCGAATGCCGCGGACGTCGAGGGCGGACACGGCGGTCCGCCCCTACGAATCCGCGAACGTGGCGCCAACCGCCTCGCGGATGTCGACGATCGATCGCGAGGGCCGGTTCACGCGGCCAGATGACGGCGCCTCCGGCGCCGGGGGGACCGACCGATGGCAGACCTCTCGTCTTTGCTCGCGGAACTCGCGGCGGGGCGGCTCAACCGCCGCCAGTTGGTGCAGCGAGCCGCCGCCCTCGGGTTGTCGGCGCCGCTGATCTCGTTGCTGGACAACCAGCCGGAGGCGTTCGCCCAGCAGGCGACGCCGGCGGCGTCGCCCGTGGCCGCGGCCGGCGGTCAAGTCGGACCGGCCGTCGATAAGGTGACGTTCGGCGCCTACAACGTCGACCAGGCGCCGCTCAACATCCAGAACGGGGACATCGACCTCTACATCTTCGGATTGAAAACGGCGGGGGCGCAGAGTCTGCAGGGCGTCCAGAGCGTCCGCCTGATCCAGGCGCCGGCGTCGACCCTCTCCCTGATCCTCAACCCTGCCCCGGCCCCCGACGGGCAACTCAACCCCTTCTCGATCCTCCAGGTCCGGCAGGCGATGCAGGTGCTCGTCGACCGCGACTTCATCGCCAACGACATTTTCCAGGGTCGCGCAGCGCCGATGGTGACCAACGTCACGCCGTTCGACTACGACCAATTGACGGTCTTCCCGGTCGTGGCCGCGACCAACATCCACTACGACCCCGACTACGCCACCCAGGCGATCACCCAGGCGATGCAGGGGGCCGGCGCGGCGTTGACCAACAACGTCTGGACGTTCAACGGCCAACCGATCGTGATCAAGATCATCACCCGGGTCGAGGACGAGCGCCGCGACATCGGCGACACCGTCCGCGCGGCCCTGGAAAAGGTGGGGTTCCAGACCCAACCGCTCTACCAGCAGTTCGGTCCGGCCACCCTCGCGGTCTACGCCAGCGATCCGAAATCGTTCAACTGGCACGTCTACACCGAAGGTTGGGGGCGGGGCGCGGCGGTGCGCTACGACGACGCGGGCGTCAACCAGTTCTACGCGCCGTGGTTGGGCAATATGCCGGGCTGGCAGGAGGTCGGGTTCTGGCAGTACCAGAACCAGCAACTCGACGACCTCGGCCAGAAACTCTACCGCGGCGGGTTCGCGAGTCAGGACGAGCGCAACCAGATCTACCAGCAAATGATCCAGATCGGCCTGAGCGAATCGGTCCGCGTCTGGCTCGTCACCGCGCTGCAGAGTTTCCCGGTGCGGGCCGAGGTCGAGAACCTGACGGTCGATCTCGTCAGCGGGCCGAAGAACATCTACGCGCTGCGGGGCGCCGACATCCAGGGCAGGAACGACATCAAGGTCGGCAACCTCTGGGTCTGGACGGAACGGACGACCTGGAACCCGGTCGGAGGGTTCGGCGACGTCTACAGCCAGGACATCTACCGCAACCTGACCGACCCGCCGCTGGTCAACCACCCGTTCACCGGTCTGCCCCAGAATTTCCGGGCGAGCGCGACCGTCGAGACGGCGGGACCGAGCGGCACGATGCCGGTGCCGGCGGACGCGGTCGTCTGGGACGCGACGAACGACGCCTGGACCCCGGTCGCCGCCGGGGCGACGGCGAAAAGCAAGGTCGCCTTCGACTACTCCAAGTTCTTCGCGGCGCCGTGGCACCACGGGCAACCGATCACGATGGCCGACGTGATCTACCCGATCGCCCAGGGGTTCGAGATCGCCTACGACCAGAACAAAGTGCAGATCGAGCCGGCACTGGGGATCACCTCGCGGCCGGTGCTCGAAGCGTTCAAGGGGTACAAGGTCGTCGACGACCACACGCTGGAGGTCTACGTCGACTACTGGCACTTCGACCAGAGCTACATCGCCTCCTATGCCAACCCGTCGGGGGTCGCGACGCCGTGGGAGTTGCTGGCGGCGATGGACGACGTCGTCTTCGCCAAGCGGCAGGGGGCGTACAGCGACACCTCCGC
>DATBFX010000422.1:0-31073 GCA_036558305.1 Thermomicrobiales bacterium
CCGTCTGTCCGCCTACACTTATCCGGCGCCGATTCGGGCGACGACGCAGGAGTAGGCAATGCACCAGGATCATGATCGTCTCGACACCAAACTGAGCCGGCGGACGGCCATGCTGATGGCGGTGGCGGCGGCAATTCCAGCCGTAGCGCCCCGTCTGGTCTGGGCGCAGGATCAGGACGCGCGTGCCTTGTTGGAGCAGACCGCGGCGGCGATGAAGCCGGTGCAGTCGTTCCATTTCCAGATGTCCACGCCGCGCGGGAGGTCGCTGATCGCGAACGAGATCGAGTTGGAGGGAATCGAGGGCGACGTCCAACGGCCGGATCGGTTCCGGGTAACGTTCAAAGCCAAGGCGGCGATCCTTTCGCTGACGATCAAGGCGATCGGGATCGGCAGCGAGATCTGGGTGACCGATCCGACGTCGCGCGACGAGAAGTGGATCCAGGTCAGCTCGGGCGACTCCGGCGACATCCCGCTGCCGGACATCCTCAACCCGGACCGGTTGCTGCAAGCGGCGGTCGACCTCGTCCAGGATCCGAAGATCGCCGGCCAGGACGAGATCGACGGGACGAAAACGACGCGGGTCGAGGGCACGTTCGATCCGAAGCAGGTCCAGCAACAGGTGAGCGACCTGACCGGCACCCCGGTGCCCGAGTTGAGCTCGCTGACCGGCGACCAGCCGATCCCGGTCAAGATCTGGATCGACGAGGCCAACCACCTGCGCCGCGTCGAGTTCGACGGGCCGTTGACCGCCGCCGATCAGGGCGACGTCGTCCGCGTCTTCGACCTGACGAACATCGACGTGCCGGTGGACATCCAGCCGCCGGCGTAGGTCGAGTGCCGAGCTTCGTGCTCCGAGCTTCGAGCTTGGACGGGAGGAGGGAGCCGGTGGGCGGGATTCTGCGCCGTTGTCCGGTCCTGGCGGCGGGGTTGGCGTGGGTGCTGGTGCTGGTCGGTGGGGCGACCGCGGTCGCCGCGCCGGCCACGCCGGTCGCGACGCCGCAACCCGAGGTGACCGCGTTGCTCGCCAAAGCGGCGGCGACGATGGAAGCCGTCACGACGTACCGATTCAAACTCACCTACGAAGAGGGAACGACGACGATCTACGGCCGCATTACCATCCAGAAGGCCGACGGCGAGGTGCAACGCCCCGATCGGTTCAAGGCAACGGTCGATGCAAAACTCGGACCGCTCACGGTCGGTGTGGCGATCACCAGCGTGGGGGACCAGGTCTGGGTGGAAGTGGCCGGCGTCAACAGCGAGGTCAACATCAACGAAGACGTCGCCCGCATCCTGTTCGACCCGACCGCCATCCTGATCGGCGCGCTCGAAACGATCAACCAGCCGGTCATCGTCGGAGAGAAGCAGATCGGCGGCGTCACGGTGACACGAGTCGCGGGAACGGTCGATCCGGCGCAACTTGTCCACGACACCACCTCCTCGCTCGTGACAAACAGCGCGTCGTTGCCCGTCGAACTGGCGATCGCCGATGACGGTCACGTCGTCAGCCTCCGTCTCGATGGCCCCTTGATCCGCGCCGATTCGGACGACGTCGTGCGGCGGTTGGATCTCTCGGAATTCGACCAACCGGTCGAGATCGAGCCGCCGGGCGGGTGAGACGGACAGACGGACAGACGGACAGACGGAAGCAGACCGACCACGAGCCTTCTGGCGACTTGCGACTGACGACTCTCTTCTGTCCGTCTGTCCGTCTGTCCGCCCTTCGGCCGTGGTACAGTTGTTCTCCCGCCATGACGAGGTCGGGTCGCCTTATCGCGGCCTCCGACGGCGTCCCATCGACTCGCCTACGCGGACGGAGGCATCCCCCGGTGAAGTCGGAATTTCGGGTGGCCGGGCAGACCGCCTACGACCGGCGCGGTCCTGTCCGCTGGATCGTCTCGCACCTCCTGCACAACCGGCGTTACCTGATTGCCGCGACGGCCGGTCTGGTGGTCCAGGTCTGCTTGAACAGCGCGATTCCGGGTCTGGTTGGTCGCGCCTTCGACGCGATCCTGGAGACGCCGCCCGATAAGCACGCGCTGGGCGTCATCGCCCTGCTGCTGCTCCTGATCACGGTCCTCCGCGGCGGGCTCGATCTCGGGCAGGCCCTCTCGTGGGAAGTGCTGGCGAAGCGGTTGGAGCGGGACGCCCGGGACGAACTCTACGTCAGTCTGCTGGGCAAGAGTCAGACGTTCCACAACCGGCAGCGGGTCGGCGACCTGATGGCGCGGGCCGCCAACGACGTCCGGCAGTTGACCATGATGGTCAACCCCGGTCTGGCGTTGATCGTCGACTCGATGCTGGGGTTGGTAATCCCGATCGTCTTCATTGGATTCCTCGACCGGCGGTTGCTGCTGTCGCCGTTGCTCTTCACGGTCGCGTTCGCCTTCGCGCTGCGGCGGTACATGCGGCAACTCAACCCGGTTTCCGGCGAGATGCGGATGCGCTTCGGCACCCTCAACGCCGGGTTGGCGGAGGCCGTGACCGGGATCGAGGTCGTCAAGTCGACCGCGCAGGAGGGGCAGGAGCGCCAGAAGTTCGAGACGAGTGCGCGGGCCTACCGCAACGCCGCGGTCAAGCAGGGCATCGTCCAGGCACGCTACCTGCCGACGCTGATCATGGCGGTGACGACGGCCGGGGCACTCTGCCACGGGCTCTACCTCGTCTCGAAGGACGAGTTGAGCACCGGCGGTCTGGTGACCTATCTCGGGCTGATCTCGCTGCTGCGGTTCCCGACCTTCATCTCGATCTTCACCTTCTCGCTCGTCCAACTCGGCGTCGTCAGCGCCGAGCGGATCCTGGCACTCATTAGGGAAGAGACCGAGCTCGACGAAAACGAGGCCGGCTACGTGGCGCCGATCGCCGGCGAGATCGTCTTCGACCGCGTCACCTTCGGCTACGGCGGCGAGCCCGTCCTGAAGGACGTCTCGTTCCGGGCGGCGCCGGGGGAGACGATCGCGATCGTCGGCGAGACCGGGTCGGGCAAGAGCACGCTGACCAAACTGGTGCCGCGGATCTACGACGTGGACTCGGGCCGCATCCTGATCGACGGCGTCGACGTGCGGGAGTGGAACCTGACCTCGCTGCGGTCGCAAATCTCGACGATCGAGCAGGACATCGTCCTCTTCTCGCGGCCGGTGGCGGAGAACATCGCCTTCAGCCTCGGCCAGCGGGTGGAGATGGAGGCGATCGAGCGGGCGGCGCACGACGCACAGGCCGACGGTTTCATCCGCGCCCTCCCGGAGGGCTACGAGACGACGATCGGCGAGCGCGGCGTGACCCTCTCCGGCGGGCAGCGGCAGCGGATCGCGATCGCCCGCGCCCTCCTGACCGACCCCCGCATCCTGATTCTGGACGACTCGACGAGCGCCATCGACAGCGAGACCGAAGACCAGATCCAGCGGGCGATCCGCCGGGTCCTGGAAGGTCGGACGACGCTGTTGATCACGCACCGGTTGTCGCAGATCCGCTGGGCCGACCGGGTGCTGGTGTTGCGACGAGGCGAGGTGGTTGACCAGGGGACACACGACGAGTTGCTCGTACGGTGCGACCTCTACCGGCGGATTTTCGCGCGGTACGACTGGGCGCCGGATGAAGTAGCGGCGGTCGCGGTGGCGGTGGGCTGAAGTGATCGCCTCCGTCGCGCGGGCCCGGAGAGACGGTCGGAGTCCTGGTCGGCAACCGGATGGTGCGAGGAAAGGAGCCGGTCATGACGGAGCGCAGGTTCTCCACGCGCGCGCGCGCGACCGCGGTCGGCGCCGCCCTGACGGCACCGATCGTTCCGTGGTTTGGCGCTTTGGCGCAGCCTGCGACGCCGGAAGCGACGGTCGAGGCACGCTACGGGGGGATGACCGTCGCGCAAATCGCTGGGGTGAAAGCCGATCAGCGTTACAAGCTGCTCGCCGTCCTGAAGACGCTGGCCAACGAGTATTGGCAGGCAATGAAGCAGGGATACGAGGGCGCGGCGACGGAGAAGGGCGTCGCGATCGACGTCGTCTCCGTGACGACCGAGCAGGACAGCGAGGAGCAACTCACCTTGCTCCAGCAGAAGCTCAACGAAGGCTACGCGGCGGTCATGGTCTCGCCGATCACCTCGGTCAACCTGATTCCCGGTTTGGTCACCGCGACCGCACGGCACATCCCAATCATCAACGTCGACGAGAAGATCGACGCCGAGGCCGCCGAGGAAGCCGGGGTGGAGATCACCTCGGTCATCGCCTCGGACAACAAGCAGGTCGGGGCGGAGGCGGCGAAGTACATGATCGCCGCCATCCCGAACGGCGGGAAGGTGGCGGTGATCGAAGGCAAGGCGGGCAACCCGTCGGGTCAGGACCGGCACGATGGCTTCGTGGACACGATCGAGGCGGCCGGCAGCTTCACGGTCGCCGCCAGCCAGCCGGCGGACTGGGATCGGGCGAGGGCGCTCGACGCGGCGGCGAGCATTTTGCAGGCGAACCCGGACACCGTCGGCTTCTACGCGTGCAACGACACGATGGCGCTCGGCGTCGTCGAGGCGGTCAAGGCCGCCGGTAAGGCAGGAAAGATCGTCGTCATCGGCACCGACGGCATCCCGGAGGCGCTGGATGCCGTCAGGAGTGGCGACCTTGCCGGGACGGTCGCCCAGTATCCGGCCGAGACGGCGAGGATCGCGACGAGCCTCGCGATTCTCGCGTTGCAGGGCAAGCCGATCGAGGACTTTATCCCGTCGCCGATCAAGCTGTTGACGAAGGCCGACGTGCGGTAAGCGTCCCGCGCGGGGACGGCCCGCGGCGTCCGACCGCCCCTAGGCTCCGGTCGTCTAGACCTCGACCAGGAATCTTACGCGCAGCGCCCGACCGTCGGCGCCCCGGATCGCGACGACGTGGGGACCGGGCGCGGCATCGACCGGGATCGCGAAGTCGACCACGAAGGAACCGCGGGCGTCCGCGTCGGTCGACGCCAGCAGCGCATCGTCCTCCCACCGGATCTCGACCGGGCCCGGCGCGAACCCGCGACCGCGCACGCGGATCTCCAACCCGGCCGGGCCGGCGCGCCGGCTCAAGCGCACCGCCGGTTTTGGCGCATCCGGCCCATCGGTCGCGCTCGCCCCGCCTTCGGATGCGTCCGATCCCGGAGGGGATGGCTCGACGGTCGCCTCGATCGGCTCGGTCGGCGTGGCGGTCGCTTCCTCGGGCGGCTCCTCGCTCGGCTCCACGCTGGGGGTCGGCGTCTCCGTAACGACCGTCGTGGGTGTCTCCGACGGCACGGACGTCGCCGAGGGAACCGGCGTCTCCGACGGCACCGGGGTCTCCGAGGGCGTGGGCGTCGGTGTTGCGGACGCCGTCACCGTCGGCGGTCCCGTGGGGTCCTGACCGGGCGTGGGGGAAGGCGGCGTGGCCGAGACGACGTCGACGGCGGTTGTCGCCGTGGCCGACGGTCGAGCCGCGTCGACCTCGGTCGTTGATACGTCGGTGATGGTGAACGAGGAATTGACCGTGCGCCCGCCGCCGGTGGCGACGATCGGATGCCGACCCTTGGGTGCCGCCGGCACCACGAAGGAGCAGGTGAACGTACCGCGGGTCCACGTGGTGACCGAGCAAACGCTCGTTCCCGGCTGCGTCTGGGTGCGGTCCCAGGCGAGGACCACGGCGACGCGAGAGCCCCAGCCGCGGCCCGAAACGCTGACGACGGTGCCGCTCGGGCCGGTACGGGGCGAGAGGTACAGGGTCGGCACGATCGTGACGCTCGTGCTGGCGCGCCGGCCGCTGGTTCTGCCCTTGAGGGCGATGGTGTGCTGTCCGGCCGGCAGCAGCGGGATCTCGACGGCGAAGGCGGCAACGGTGCCGCCCCCGTCCGCCGTCGCCCCGCCGGCTGCCGTCGCCTCGGCGTCCCAGAACAGGTCGACCGGCTCCCCGGTGCCGAAGCCGGCTCCGGTCACGGACAGCTTCGAGCGCGGGGAGCCGGAGGTCGGGGAGACCGAGGCGCTCGCGACGATCGCGTCCACCACCCGCACGTAGGTCGCGGCCCTCAGCCCGCTGCCGAGGCCGAGACCGATCAGGTCGTGGCGACCGGGGAGGGTGGTCGCCGGAATCACGAAGTTCCCGTAGCCGAAGCCGGAGCTTCCCATCGTCAGCGTCGCCACGACGGGGCCGGTCGCCGATTCCCAGTGAACCTCGACCCGCTCACGGGACGCGAAGCCGCGCGCCGACAGTTTGATCGTGCTGCCGGCGGTGGTCTGGCTGGGGCTGCGACCGAGGCTCGGAACGACCTTGAACGAGTTGGACGCCTTCAGCCCGCTCACCCGCCCCCTGGCGGTGACCGTGTGGGATCCCGCGGTCCGGTTCGGGAACTTGAATGCGCCGGCGATGGCACCGCCGGCGTCCGCCGTGACGTTGGCGACCGGGGCCGTGGACGTCGTGTCGAGGAAGAGGTCGACGATCTCCCCCGCGCGGTAGCCCTGCCCGCTCACCGCGATCGACGTGTCGACCGGACCGCTCGACGGGGAGAGAACCAGGCTGCCGGACCCTCCCGGCGCGACACCCTGGGCGCAGGCGGTAGCGGCGGCGGCGTGATCCTCGTCGGTCTCCCAGAGCAGGGCCACCACCGCCCGGTCGACCCCGGTCGACGAGAGGCCAATCGCCTCCCACGTGCCGTCGCCCAGGTCGATCGCGGCGCGCAACCCGACCTCCCGCCCGAAGTTGTCCAGGCCGATGCCACTCGGGCCCCGGCCGTACCCGACGTCGAGACCGTCCAGGGCGGCGTCGGCCCCCACGTAGCCCTGTGGCAGGACGTTGACGGCGGACGGCAGGTTGTTGAGTTGCCGGCCCTCGGCGCCGTGCCACCAATCGTCGTTGATGAACCAGGGACCGAGGTCGTAGACGGGGGCCACTTCGCAGGCGCCGGTGCGCGGATTGGCGACACGGACGAAGCAGTTGAAGCCGCAGGGGATGACGTAGCCGTAGGTGGGGTCCGTCTTGCCCGGCCGCAGCCAGCCGCAGGAGAGTTCGGTGCAGGCGGGGAGCGAGACGAAGTGGTCGTGGGGGACGATCACGTGGCCGTTGGCGGTCTCGCCCCCGACGAGCCCCTCCTTGGTGGCGCCGACCCGGTAGGTGCCGACGCCCAGGACGCTGCCCGCGGCCGTCACGGTCGTCTTGGCGGTCGAGCCGTCGTCGGCGATGGCGACCACCGAGAAGGAGCCGGTGGCCGTGGTCGGGACGGCGAAGGTGCAGCGCGCGGCACCCGTTTTGTCGGTGACCCCGGTCCAGCAGAGGAGCGAGCCGCGCCAGTTCGCGGTCCGGTTCCAGAACACCCGGAATCCCTGGCCGGGGGCGAATCCGGTGAGCGCGACCGAGACCGAGGCGCCGGCGAGTGCGTGCGACGGGTTGGGGCTGAGGGCCGGTGCCGGGACCGCGGCGGGGATCGCCCCGCTCCGACCGGCCGGCCCGACGCCAACCACCGGCAGCAGTACCAAGACGACGGTGGCGAGCGGCAGGAGGCGACGGCGCATGCCAGATCCTTCGGATTTTTCGCACAAACGTAGACGGCTGCGCTCGGCTTCTCTGATGGGACGATTCGTGTATTCTAGGCGACACGGGTTCCGGCGCCAAGCCACAGGGCATTTGCCGTGCTTTCTGGACACATGGTCGTATCCGCGTGCCGTTCGGATCAGCGAATGGTAAGCCTCGTCGCCGAAATGGGGCGTTGCCGAAAACGCGGCGGAGATCCGAACAACGTAGGCGCCACAAGCGTCGCCGCGACCGGCCGAGAAGCCGCCTCCACCACCCGCTAGCCGCGTAACCCGGCGCGCTCTTCCTCGAATCACGCTTATGCGTCTGCCGTACGTGCGGCATGCCAGCTCGGTTTAGGGAGACGCGGGTGCTCACGATTCTGCGGCGGCGCAACTTCGCCCTGCTCTGGTTCGCCGGGCTGGTCTCGTTCACGGGCGACTGGATGCTCGCCGTCGCCCTGCCCCTCGCGATCTACGAGTTGACCGGGTCGGCGCTGGCGACGGGCGGCGTTCTGGTCGCGAACAAGCTTGTCGCGCTGGTCCTCGGTTCGGTCGCCGGTGTCTTCGTCGACCGCTGGGACCGCCGGCGGACGATGGTGGTCGCCAACCTGGTCCGGGCCCCGATCCTGTTGCCGCTGCTCGCGGTCGACTCCGCCGCGCGGGTCTGGATCGTGTACGTCGTCGCGGCCGGTCTTTCGGCCGTGGGTCAGTTCTTCCGCCCGGCCGAGACCGCGCTGCTGCCCCGCCTCGTCGGCGAGGAAGACCTGGTGCCGGCCAACGCCCTCAACGCCCTCAACGACAACCTGAGCCGCCTGGTCGGCCCGGCACTCGGCGGGCTGGCCGCCGCGTGGTTCGGGTTGGGCGGGGCCGTCGTCGCGGACGCCGCCTCGTACCTGATTGCGGCGGGGATGATCGCGGCGATCGCCACGCCAACCGGGCGGGCGCGGGCGGCTCCGCGGGGCACCGCGACGGTGAAGGAGACCTGGGCGGTCGTCCGGCGCGAGTGGCGGGCCGGGTTGCGCACGATTCGGGCCAACCCGGTGCTCCGCGTCGTCTTCGGGGTCTTCGCGATCGCCTCGCTGGGCGAAGGCGTGATGCAGACCGCGTTTTGGATCTACGTCGAGCAAGCGCTGGGGGGCGGATCGCGGGAGGCCGGCTGGCTGCTGAGTGCCCAGGCGGTCGGGGGGCTCGTCGGGGCGGTGGCGGTCGGGGCCCGGGGCAAGACCCGCTCCCCGCTGTACCTGCTCGGCTGGGGGGCGGTCGGCGTGGGGCTCGCCGACCTGGTGACCTTCAACTACCCGGCGTTCGTGCCGGCGATCGGGCCCGGGCTGGTCCTCATGGCCGTCGCCGGCGTGCCGGCGACGGCGTTCGGCACGGGGTACGCGGCCGCGCTGCAGACCGAAGCGACGGACGCCTATCGGGGTCGCGTCGCCGGCGCGCTCGGCGCGATGTCGGCGCTGTTCATGATCGGCGGCGCCGTGCTCGCCGGTCTCGCCACGGAACCGCTCGGCGCCGTCGCCGTGCTGACGATCGACAGCCTGGGCTACATCGCCGGGGGGGTGTTCGCCCTGAGGGCGCTGGCAGCCGGGGCGGCGATGGGCCTCGGGCGCGCGAAGCCGAGCCCTCCTTGAGCGGCTCGCCCGGTGTGGCGAACGCCGGGGCTCGACTCCTCGTTGGAGGGGACCGCGCAAGCATCCGCCGCCGGGCGCGTCGTCGCAGTCCAACGCCCGTGCCCGAGTCGCCCCGCTCTGGTTTTGAGACGTCGCCGAGCGGATCGATTTCCCAATCCGGGCGCGGCAGGGGCGCGCCCAACTCGGCTTCGGTGGCCCGGCGAAGGGGAGGGGCTCGCCTCCCCTCCCCTTCGCCGGTCGGTCTGCAGCGGGCTACCGGGAGCGGATCACCTCTTCGCAGTTGGTGACCGTGTCGAGCCGGTCGACGAACGCCGTGTCGACATCCAGGCCGTCGGCGTCTTCGCCGCAGTCGACGTCGTCCTTTTGCGCCGCAAGACTCGCCGGCTCGACGGCGTTGACGGTGTCGTTGCCGACTCCGGCACGGATGGTGTCGATACCGCGGCCCCCGTCGATGAAATCGTTCCCGGAGCCGCCGAAGAGCCGGTCGTCGCCTTGCTGGCCGTGGATGGCATCGTCGCCGGCACCACCGTCGGCGAAGTCGTTGCCCGCGTTGGTCGCGATCTCGTCCCGCGCCCCGAGGCCGCTGATCGTGTCGGGGATCGACACGGAGTTCAGCCCCGAGATGCTGTCGGAGGCATCGGTGCCGACGCAGGAGCCGCCGGTGCAGGCGATGAACTTCGCCATGGCGACGCCACCAGACAGCACCAGCGCCAGCGCCAGCACCCCCAGCACAGCCATCATCTGCCGTTTCATCTGATTCCACATCCTTTCGTGGTCGGGGGGGCGGTCCGGTCGTCCGTGCGGTCGCCCGGGTGCAACCACCGCCCGCTTCGATTCTGGTCGGGCCGGCCCGTTGCCGGCCACGCTCCCATCGTGCCGGGGGCGGGGCGGGGGCACATCTGACGGTTGACAGATTTCGGCGCGGGTGCGGAGCGGGCGGCGCATCCGGCGAAAGACGTACGGCAGATCTCGGCGCGGGAGCGGAGCGTCAACGCATCCGACGGATGACAGAGGCGGCCGGCGGGTTTCGCCGGCACGGGAGCGCGGCCGGATGCCCCCGTTCGCGGCAGGACCCGATCGCGCACCACCTTCGACCGGGGCGCGATCGATTATCCTGATTCGCGCGGCGTTCCGGCAGACCAAGGAACCGTCGGAGATGGGTGCGCACGACTCGGACACGCGACCAGAACCCGGCATCGTCGACTGCGATATCCACCCCCGCGTGTCCGCGATCGGGACGCTCCGGCCATACCTCACGGAACACTGGCAGGAGTACACGCGGCGGTCGGCGTTCAAGGGGCCGCCAGATACCCCCTACCCGGACGTGTTCGCAACGTCGTTGCGCCCAGACGCGAAGCGGGTCGACGGCGTGTTGCCGGCGTCGGATCCGGCGCTGATGCGGGCGCGCACCCTCGACGCGCAGGCGATCGAGATCGGTATCCTCAACTGCGACTACGCGATCGAGAGCATCCACAACCCGGACGCCGCGGCGGCGCTGGCGGCGGCGGTCAACGACTGGTTGATCCACGAATGGCTCGACGTCGAACCGCGGTTTCGCGCTTCGGTCGTCGTTGCCAGCCAGCAACCGGAGATGGCCGCACGCGAGATCGAGCGCGTCGGCAGCCATCCCGGGTTTGTCCAAGTGTTCCTGCCTGTCCGTTCGGCCGCGCCCTACGGCAACCGCCGCTATCACCCGATCTTCGCGGCCGCGGAGAAGCACGGTCTGGTCGTCGGCATCCACTTTGGCGGTTCACCCGGCAACCCGCCGACGGCGGCCGGCTGGCCGACTTATTACCTCGAAGAGTACGCCGGTATGTCCCACGTCTTTCAGACGCAACTGCTCAGTCTGATCGCCGAGGGGGTCTTCGATCAATTCCCGAACCTGCGGGTCGCGCTCGCCGAAGGGGGCTTCAGTTGGCTGCCGGCCTTCCTCTGGCGGCTCGACAAAGAGTGGAAGGGGCTGCGGCGCGAGATCCCGTGGGTGCGGCGGCTGCCATCCGAGTACGTCCGCGAGCGCGTTCGGTTGACCACCCAACCGTTCGACACCCCGGAAGACCCCGCGCAGGCCCGCGATCTCCTCGACCAGTTCGCCGACGACGGTCTGCTCGACCTCCTGATGTTCGCGACGGACTTCCCGCACTGGCATCCGGACACGCCGGAGGAGGCCGTGCTCGCCGCCTTGCCAGAACCGGTCCGAGCACGGATCATGCGGGAAACGGCGCAGGCGTTTTACCGACTCTAGATCGCGCGACGGAGGGCGAGTCATGATCGAGACGCTTGAACGACCCGTGACTCGTGCACGCATCACCACGCCGACGATCGACTGCGATATCCACAATACGCTCGCGTCCGATAAGGACCTCCTGACGTACCTGCCGGCGCGTTGGCACCGATACCTGGAGACATTCGGTCTCAAGAACTACCGCTACGCCGGCGGCGCTTACCCCCGGCTCTACCCGAATGCCGCCCGCGCCGATGCCTGGCCCCCCTCCGGTCTGCCGCCCGGCGCCGATCTCGGTTTCTTGCAGGAACAGTTACTCGACGCCTGGCAGATCGAAATCGGGATCCTCAACCCGCTGATGGACGGCCCGACGCATCCAAATCGGGAGTTCGGGGCGGCGGTGGCGAGCGCCCTCAACGAGTGGCAAATCCGCCACTGGGTCGAGCCGGAACCGCGCCTGCGCGCCTCGCTGATCGTCAATTACGAGGACGGCGAGTTGGCGGCGGCCGAGATCGAGCGGCACGGCGACGACCCCCGCTTCGTCCAGGTTCTCCTGATCGCGCGCACGCACGAACCGCTCGGCAAGCGGACGTACTGGCAGATGTACGAAGCCGCCGAACGGCACGGGTTGCCGATCGGCATCCACTTCGGCGGGTTCAGCGGCAACCCAATCACCGGCGCGGGGTGGCCGTCCTTCTACATCGAGGACCACTGCGGGATGCCGCAGACCTTCCAGGCGCAGGTAATCAGCCTCGTCTGCGAAGGCGTTTTCGAGCACTTTCCGCACCTGAAGATCGTGCTGATCGAAGGCGGGTTCGCCTGGCTCCCGTCGCTGATGTGGCGGCTGGACATGAGCTGGAAACGACTCAAAGAGGAAGTTCCGCATCTGCAGCGGCCCCCCTCCGAATACGTCCGCGAGCATTTCTGGCTGACGACGCAGCCGATGGAAGAACCGCCGGTGCGGGGCCACTTCAGCCGTCTGCTCGACCAGCTCGCGATGAACGACAGGCTGATGTTCGCCACCGACTACCCCCACTGGGATTTCGACTCGCCCGAACAGGCGTTCCCGGAGAAACTCCCGCCCGACCTGGAGGCGAAAATCATGGCCGGCAATGCCCGGGCGTTGTACCGGCAGTAAGCGGCCATGCCCAAGCACGTCGTGGCGACGGTCGATGAGATCCCGCCGGGGGCGCGGAAGATCGTCGAGGTCGAGGGTCGGTCGATCGGCGTTTTCAACGTCGATGGGGCGTTCTTTGCGCTGAGGAACCGCTGCCCGCACCAGGGCGGTCCGCTTTGCCGGGGAACGATCTCGGCGTTCGTCTCGGCGACCAGGCCGGGGGAGTACCGCGTCAGCCGGCACGGTCAGATCCTGCGCTGCCCGTGGCACGGCTGGGAGTTCGACATCAGCACCGGCCAGTCGTGGTTCGATCCGCGCAAAGTCCGCGTCCGCCGCTACGAGGTCACCGTCGAAGCCGACCCCGGAGCAGTGCCGGGGCAGCTAGAAAAGGGTCCGTACGTCGCGGAGACCTATCCGGTTTCGGTCGAGCGGCAGTACGTCCTCGTCGAACTCGGGAACTCGTAAGCGGCCAGGAGATCGCCTCGGGCGTGACGCGGCGTCGGTATCACCGGTGGCGAGGGGTGCTTCGCACGGCTCAGAATGTCCGATCGGTCGGGTGCATCCTGAGCCGCGCGAAGCACCTCTCACGCGTATTCAACCGTCGACCTTCGCGACCCTACGGAACGTCCTCGCAGGAGACGAGGACGTCCGGGGCGCCGCCCGGTGTGCAGGTGTCGTGACCCGAGTTGCCGTTGAGGGTGGAGGGATCCGCGTGCGCGCCGAGGACCGAGATCGTGTCGTCGCCGGAACCGCCAAGGAGCGTACCGAACCCGAGGATGCGATCGCCGCCCGAGCCGCCCTTGAGGACTTGTCCGACTCCGTTCCCATCGACCAGCAGATCGCCACCGGAGCCGCCGTCGATGGTGTCGTTGCCCGCGGTGCCGACGATGGTGTCGTTGCGGGCGACGTCGCCCCACATCTGGTCGTCGCCGGAACCGCCGTGGATCGTGTCGTTGCCCCCTTCGCCGCAGATCGT
The DNA here is from genome assembly GCA_036558305.1 of Thermomicrobiales bacterium. GTDB lineage: Bacteria > Chloroflexota > Chloroflexia > Thermomicrobiales > UBA6265 > DATBFX01. The sequence continues at coordinate 13,429 of DATBFX010000422.1, forward strand.
GTCGTTGCCCGCGCCGCCGTTGATGACCTCGTCGCCGGCCGTTCCGACGATGACGTCGTTCCCGGCGGTGCCGGTGATCGTGCCGCCGCTGCCGATGATCGTCGGCGTCAGACCGTTACAGGTGAGAACCTGCTGCGCGCCGGTACGGGAAGTGCCGACCGTGAGCGCCAGGAGCGCCAGCACCAACGACGAAAGGGTGACAAATCCGAGTTTCCGCATCTGATTCTCGTTCTTTCTCATTGCTCTTCAGCCAACCCCGCGGCGCCGTGGGTCTGTCTCGATGTTGGTGCAGGCGGGACGTCGGGGCATCGGCAATTCTGCCGATCCGGTGCAGCGTGCCGCGAGGGTGCGTATCGATGGCGACAGGTCGGTCGCTCGGGTAAGACGATCGGTTCCGCCGCTGTTGTGCGTGCGGCATTCATCGGGCGGAGGAGTTCAACGAACTGCCAGCGGTGGGGAGTCGGCTCGCATCAGCCCGCGGGGCGCCGATTCGGCGTGCGACCGGTCGCGCGGTCAGGGCGCGATCCCGGCGATCACGACGAGCAGCGCTTCGGTGGGAGCGGGGCCGTGGTTGTGGAGCGTGAGGGACGTGCGTGACTCGACCGCGATGCCGTCGGCCGGGCCAAGGTTTGCCGACTCGACCGAGGTCCCGGAGCCGTCGCTGCCCAGTTCCCGCGTCACCAGTCGCCACGGGCAGCCGGCCGGGGACACGCAGCCGGCCGCCCCTTGGCTTGGGCAATTCCTCGGGCAGGAGCCACGCGATCGCCGCCCAGCGAATGCTTTGGACGCGATGATGCCACACTCACCCGGTTCAGCAACACGCGCTCAGGCAGCAGGCTTGTAGGAGATCAAGACGTCTTGCGCGACAGCACGGTTGCCGTCGCCTGTGCCCGACTCACCGGCGAGGGTTGTCGGACCGTGGGCGTGTTCGAGCAGCACGACGGTGTCGCCTCCGGAATGCGAGAGGCGGATACCGAAGCTGAGGACACGGTCCTCGCCGGTGTCGCCGCCGATCGACTGGTCGGTTGTTCCGGGCTCACCGAGCGCATCTTCGGCACGATCACAGGCGGTCGCCTCGGAGCCGCTGGTCGCGGGCATCTTCTGGTTGGCCGCGACGGGAACGGCGGCGCTTGCGTGGGAGGTTTTCAACCAGAGCACGACAAGGGCCAACACAAACGAGGAGAGTGTGACGCATTCGAGTTTTCGCATTCGATTCCCTACCTCTCTGTATTACCGGGGCCACGCGACCCATCGCGCCGGCCTCGGATGTCATTCAATTTAGCGACGCGCCCGCCGGTGACGCATCCGTAAGATTGCCGAAACGATTGCTTCTCCCGACCGGAGATGGCTGGGCGAAACTGCCGAATCGTCCGCGCACGACGCAAGCGAGTAACAATCGGCGCCCGGCCACCGTCTCCATGAGAAGAGGACCTTGTTCGACCGCTGTCGTAGGAGCGCCGCGAGATGCTCGACACCTTGAAGGTTCGGGCGGTGCCGATCGAGCGAACGGTGGACGTGGGAGACCACGACGCCGACTTGGTCGCGCGGGCGAAGCGCGACCGCCAGGCATTCGCGGCGCTCTACGACCGGTATGTCGATGCGATCTACCGTTACTGCCACGTCCGCCTGGGCGACCGGGAGGCGGCCGAAGACGCGACGAGTGTGGTCTTCGCGAAGGCGATGGACGGTCTGTCGTCATGCCGCGGCGGTTCGTTCCGCTCCTGGCTCTTCGCGATTGCCCACAACGTCGTGGCCGACGCATACCGGGCGACGCGGCCTTCCGAACCCCTGGCGGCGGCAGCGGCGCTCACGGACCCGGCGCCGGAACCGGACGAACTGGCTCTCGCCGGCGATCTGGGGCGGGCGGTCCGTGCCTCACTCGCGCGGTTGTCGCCCGATCAGCGGGAGATCGTCGAATTGCGCCTGGCGGGGTTGACCGGACCGGAGATCGCCGCCGCGCTCGGCAAGAGCCACGCCGCGATCCGCGTCGCCCAGTTCCGGGCCTACGCGCGGCTGCGCATCCTGCTCGACGGGACGAAGGGGGTCGACGGCGATGCCTGACGACGCGGCGAACCCGTTGGCGTTCGACGCCTTCCTCGACGCGCTGGTCGGCGGGGGTGCGGGAGACGCCGGCGAACTCGATCGGGACATCGTCGCCACAGCGCGACGGGTGCATGCGACGACGTTGGCGCCGCATCCCGACGGGTCGTTCGCGCGCGATCTGCGCCGGTCGTTGCTGGCTCGCGCGGATACGGCCCCGATCGGGATGCGAGCGGTTCCAGGGCATCGGGCGACGCCGGTGCCGGCGGCGGGATCGTGGACGCGGGGCCGATGGTGGCCAAGGATGGAGGTAGCTGCAATGGTGATCTTGATACTGGTTTTGGTAGGGAGTCTTATCGGTCGGGACGGCATCGTCTCGTGGCGGGACAACGCCGGCAGCGGTGGCCGCATCCCGGCGCCGTCCGCTCTTGTCGCGTCAACCCCGGTCGCTTCGCCACCTGCGGCAGACCACTCAACCACGGGTCCGGTATCCATCCTCTTCGTCGCCGACGTGTCCGGGTCGATGAGCTACGACCCACTCGGCGGGACAACAAAGATCGAGATGGAGAAAGAGGCGCTGCGGCAGGCAATCGGCATGCTCGCCGACGGCGACGAGGTCGGAATCCTCGTCTTCAACGATCGGCAGACGTGGGCCGTCCGGATGACCACGATCGACGGTCGGGCTTCACGCGATCGGATCGACGCCGCCATCGGCGGGATCAGCGCCGACGGCGGAACTGAGATCTACTCCGCGCTCAGCGTGGGCTTCGACGCGATCGCCAAGTCGGACGCCGACGTCCGCCATGTCCTCCTCCTCTCGGACGGCAAGTCGCGCACCGGCAGCATCGACAGCTACCGTCAACTGGTCGAGGATGGGGTCGCGGGCGGTATCACGCTGTCGACGGTGGCGATCGGGGACGATGCGGATACGGCGCTGCTGTCTCTGCTCGCGACGATCGGCAACGGCCGCTCCTACACCGCGACACGGACGGCAGACATCCCGGTGGCAACGGCGCAAGACGTTGCGTTCGTCACCGGGAGGGTGCAGGCGACGCCGGCGGCGGGGGAGGGGTCGGTCGCGGTCCTCTTCCTCGTTGACACCTCGGGTTCAATGAGCGACCAACCGACCGGGGAGACATCGAAACTGGAATGGGAGAAGGAGACGTTGCGCCGGACAATCGCCGCGCTCCCCGATGGGGCGACGATCGGAATCATGGATCTCGATGAAAGGGCCGACTGGATCGTGCCGCGGACGACGATCGGCGTCGCGACCAGCGCAGGCGATCGGCGCAGGATCGTCGCCGCGGTCGATGCGATCGAACCCAAGGGCAATTCGTTCCTCACCTCGGCACTCCTCGCCTTGACCAGACCCGCCCAGGTCGATCCTCTTCAGGGAATCAACCAGGTCATCCTCCTCTCCGACGGCAAGTTCAACGACCACGATATGCAGGCATACCGAGCCGTCATCGAGCCGATTCTGACGCGCCGCGGAATCACGTTCTCGACGATCGCCTACGGGACCGACGCCGACACGGCGACGCTGCAGACCCTCGCCGAATATGGCAAAGGCCGTTACCACCTGGTTGAGTCCCCCGCTGACATCCCGACGCTGACGGTTAGTCAGGACCATCTGTCCCTCGAGGAGGGCGTGGCAACGCCGAGCGCCTGACGGGCCCCTGCCCATGCCCGCAGCCCAAAAGACATTCGCCATCGACGCAGACGGGGTAGATCCACAATCGCCACGATCGATCGAACCGGCGTGGCCGCCGCGCGAGGCCGGTTCTGGCGCCGGTCTCGCGCGGGGCGACGATCCCTCGAACCACGCTACGGCTTCGGATGGTGGTCGGTCTGGCTGGTGAACGGTTGCAAGAACGGTTCGTCGGCGGCGACGATCGCGGAGGCAAGGAGGACGGTCGGGGTTGGACCGGCGTCGCGCAGCCGCTGCATGGCGCCTTTCGGCACGCGCAGCCAGTCGCCGGGGTAGAGCAGCACCTCGGAACCGGGTGCAAACTCCGCACCGGCCGTGTTTTCCTCAGCGCCGCCCCAGGTCGCGTTCGCGTTTCCGAGGAGTGCGGTATAGCCGAGGACGCCGGACTCGATGGTGAGGACGACGTCTCCCCCGTAACCATAGGCGGGGGCGCTTGTGCCCGGCGCGAGGATCAGCCGTACGAGCAACAGTGACCGATCGGGGTCGCCGGTCACCGGGCCCGACCCGAGTGTCTGTACGGCCAAATTCGGCGGTGCGGTCTGGTTCGCGGCGTGTGCGCGAGTAAGACCGGGCGCGACGTTGACGGCCAGGACGAGTGCCACCGCTGCGCTCAATGCCGCGAAAACCTGTCGGGATGAGGCGCGGGCCGAACCGTGACCCGGTGCACGATGCCGACGAGACATGGCAGTTTCTCCCCCTGTCGAAGTCGCGAGTCCCGTTCAAGGGATCCGCGGAGCGAAAGCGACCGACCAGTCAGGCGCCGTGAACCACGCGGGTTGCGTTGCCGCCGCACGGTTCGCCGCGCATGTGCTCGCCGATCCGGATCAGGATCGTTCCGACGAGCGTGCGGAGCCCGGCGATCCGCGGCTGCTTGCAGCGCGCCGCGGGCCCGGCTTCGCGGCGCAGCCTCGCCCGCGCCGTGGCGGCCGCCGCTGCCGCGTAGCGTTCCTCGGCGGCCAACCGGTGGGCCGCGTAAGGGCTGCAAACGCCGATGGTTCGGAGGACGTGGCCCTGATCGGTGGCGCGAGAGGTCAGGTACGATGAGGAATGCATCTTCGTCTCTCCTGGATTGGGGTTCCTCCGGCCCATTTGCCGGGCGACCGTCCCCTTCGCCGGGAACGCATCCATCATGGCGTCGTGGCGTGCCCCCGCGTATCCGGCAGGTGACCGAAACAGCCGACGGATTTCCTGGCGGAGAGACACGTAGAGACACGTAGGGAGGGGAAACGCACGTAGACGCGTGAGACTAGAGGAGCCCGCGGCGGATGCCCTCGGCGGCGGCCTCGGTCCGCGTCGCGACGCCGAGCTTGCGGAGGATGTTGCTGACGTGGGTCATCGCCGTGCGGTATCCGATGAAGAGTTCTGCGGCGATCTCGTGGTTCGAGCGTCCCGCAACCAGCAACCTCAGGACCTCGCGCTCCCGCGGGGTCAGTCCCGTCTCGTCTGCCGCAGGCAAGGCCTTCGCCGTAAGACGGTCGCCAAGGTCCCTCGCCTCGGAGAGCGTTTGGTCCACGGTGAACGACTGACCGAATGCAAAAGCTCGGGGGAAAGCTCGCTGCACTGAGTCGCGAGCAGGAGCGAGTTCGCCGGCCTCGGCGACCGCCTGAGAAACGTAGCCCACGGTCCGCAAAATCGTGTCCGCCGCGCCGAAAAGCCGTGCCGCCGATTCCGCTTGTCCGTGTTCGGCCCCGAGCGCGGCCAGCCCGAGCAACGGGTCGCCGAGCTCGGCGAGAACCGTCGCCTGGGCGCACAATTCGATGCTCTCCAGATAGAGACGAGCTGCCTCCGCAACCTCGCCTTGCAATCGCCGGACCTCGCCGAGTTGGAACAATGACGCCAGGACCCAAAGATCGTCGATCTCGCGCTGCAGCGCCAACCCTTGTTCGAAGCAATCGCCGGCGAAGTCCAGATCGCCCTGTCCGAGTGCCGTGCGTCCACGGTAGCCCAATGTGCCAGCAAGCAGAGGCTTGGCGTCCAAGCGTCGCAGGAGTGCGAGAGCCTCATCGTAGGAGGCTGCGGCCCGGTCCCAGTCGTGCGCACGCCGTGCCAGCGTTCCGCTCATAAAGAGCGAATGGGCAACTGGGGCGGAATCGCCGAGCGTTCGGCTGAGAGCCAGCGCATCTTGCACGAGCGGCGTCGCATACTCGTCGTCGCCGAGGTAGAGCGCCAACCAGGCGAGGGCGAGCCCCGCTTTGATTCGCAAACGGGGGCCGCCGTCCGGCACACGGGCGAGTGCTTCGGCCAGCGACTCCCGACCTTCGGCGAGCGGACCCCGTAGGGCCCAGAACCAACCCAAGGCCGCGACCAAGCGGAGGTGTTTGGTCGCCGTTGCCCCGTCGCCTTGGGCCAACCAGGCGGCTGCCGCCCGCAGGTTCTCGCGCTCGACCTCCAATTGGTCGAGACGAGCCAGGGATTCGGGTACCGCCATTCCGGGGTCGATACGCTCGGCAAAGTGCACGAAATACTCTGCATGAGCACGGCGGATCGGCTCGCCTTCGCCGCTTGCCCCCAACCGCTCCCAGGCATACTCACGGACCGTCTCCAGCATGCCGAACCGTGGCTCGCCGGTTTCCTGATCGACCGGCCGCAGGAGGCTTTGATCGACGAGCGAACCGATTCCCGCGAGGACATCGATCGCGGATTCGTCGTCCCCAGCGGTCACCGCCTGGGCGGCCTCGAGCGTGCAGCCGCCGCTGAAGACGGCGAGGCGGCGAAACAGGATTTGCTCGTCTTCCGTCAGGAGGTCGTGGCTCCAGGCGATCGCGTCGCGCATGGTCCGGAGCCTGGCGGGTTGGTCGCGACCGCCGTCGGTCAGCACCGGCAACCGCCGGTCCAATCGGGAAAGGAGGGCCGCGGGCTGGAAGAGCCGCACGCGTGCCGCCGCCAATTCGATCGCCAGCGGGAGCCCATCCAATCGGCCACAAATCGCCGCCACCGCGGAGTTATTCATCGCCGAGATGGTGAAGTCGGCGCGCGCCGCGCGAGCGCGCTCGCCGAAGAGGCGCTCCGCGTCGGGCGGAGCCAACGGCGGGACAGCGACGACGTACTCACCGGAAACGCGCAACACCGCCCGGCTCGTCACGAGAATCGTCAGCCGTGGGCACGTCATCACGAGTTCGGCGACGAGCGGTGCGGCCACCAGGACATGCTCGAAATTGTCGAGCACGAGCAAGGCACGGCGATCGCCGAGCGCGGTACGCAACCGGATCGCGAGCGATTCGTCGGTCATTTCGCGGACGCCGACGGCCTGGGCGATCGTGGAGGCAACGAAGATCGCGTCGCCGACCGGGGCCAGGGGCACGAACACCACCCCGCCGGCGAACTCGGTACGCAAGTCGGCGGCGACGCGGAGGGCGAGGCGGGTCTTGCCGACGCCGCCGGGGCCGGTCAGGGTCACCAGAGAAACGTCGTCGCGCAGGAGCAACTCGTGTAGCGCAGCCGCATCCCGGTCACGCCCGATCAGATGCCCACGCGGCACCGGGATCGAGGTCGCGGCATTGAACGGGAGCAACGTGACCATGGCAGATCCACCGTTGAGTTTTCGCGTCGCCGGGATGATACCGCGCCGGTTTGGCGCTTGGTAGGCAATTCTGCCCGCCAATTGCTTGGAATTCGCTCGTGCTGAAATCGGTGAATTTGACGATGCCGACGCAATGACGGGGCGGCAGACTAGGCGTGCAGCGATCGATGTGGGTGCGCCGACGCCCGGCTGTGTTAGCCGGACGGAGCGGCCCAGACACCGATGCTCTCGGGAGTGCTCGACGTGGTCGCCTGAGCGAGGGCCGTTCGGTGCGTTATGACGCGTCGGCGCGGTATAGTTACTGGCGCTGCTACGCAGATCGAGCAAAGGCGCTCGGTGATCGGTCACCCAAAGCGTACTCGGGGCCGATGACCGAGGGCTGACGGCTACGCCCAGGAGTCCCGCATGGTCACCGACGTCGTTTCGCGCCCCCCCACCTTCCCTCCCACCGCGCTGCCGGACGCCCACGGGCGCTTCGGCCGCTTCGGCGGTCAGTACGCGCCGGAGACGCTGATGCCGGCACTGGCGGAGTTGGAGGAGGCCTACCGCACGGCGCGGAACGACCCGGCGTTTCAGGCCGAGATCGACTGGCTCGCCAAGCACTACGTCGGCCGGCCGACCCCGCTCTACTTCGCGGCCAATCTCAGCCGCGAAGTCGGCGGGGCACGGATCTTCCTGAAACGGGAAGACCTCGCCCACACCGGCGCCCACAAGATCAACAACGCGATCGGTCAGGCGCTGCTCGCCAAACGGATGGGCAAGCAGCGCATCATCGCCGAAACCGGTGCCGGTCAACACGGCGTCGCCTCGGCCACCGTCTGCGCCCTGCTCGGGCTCGACTGCATCGTCTACATGGGCGAGGTCGACATCGCCCGCCAGTCGCTCAACGTCTTCCGGATGAAGCTGCTGGGTGCCGAGGTCCGCGCCGTCACCTCGGGATCGAAAACGCTCAAAGACGCGATCAACGAGGCGATCCGCGATTGGGTCACCAACGTCCGCACCACCTTCTACCTCTTCGGCACGGCCGCCGGCATGCACCCCTACCCGCTGATCGTCCGCGATCTCCAGTCCGTCATCGGGCGGGAGGCGCGGACACAGATGCTGGAACAGACCGGTCGGTTGCCGGATGCGGTCCTCGCCTGCGTCGGCGGCGGGTCGAACGCGATCGGCATGTTCCACCCGTTCGTCGGCGACGAGGGGGTCGAGTTGATCGGCGTCGAGGCGGCCGGGCACGGGATCGAGAGCGGCAAGCACGCCGCCACCCTGGTCGCCGGCAAGGTCGGCGTGCTCCACGGGTCGCGCTCGTACGTCCTCCAGGACGAAAACGGGCAGGTGGTCGAGACCCATTCCATTTCGGCCGGGCTCGACTACCCCGGCGTCGGTCCCGAGCACTCGTGGTTGAAAGACGAGGGGCGCGCCCGCTACGTCGGCATCACCGACGCCGAGGCCCTGGAAGGCTTCCAGACCCTCTGCCGAACGGAGGGGATCATCCCCGCCCTGGAATCGAGTCACGCGGTCGCCTACGGGATCAGACTGGCGGCGGAGCGCGGCGAGGACGAAACGATCTTGATCAACCTCTCCGGTCGTGGCGACAAGGACATGCACACCGTTGCCGATGCGCTCGGGGTGACGCTGTGAGCGCGACGACCGAACTGACCTCGACCTCCCCGGTGGATGCCCCGACCAACGGGATCGCGGCGGCGTTCGCGGCCTGCAAAGCGCAGAACCGGGCGGCATTCATCCCGTTCGTCACCGGTGGTTACCCGACGATGGCCAAGACCGAGGAGTTGCTTTTCGCCATCGCGGAGGGCGGGGCCGACCTGATCGAGATCGGCGTTCCCTTCTCCGATCCGCTGGCGGACGGGGCGACGGTCCAGCACACCAGTCAGGTCGCGCTCGAACAGGGGACGACCCTCGCCGATTGCTTCGCGCTCGTGCGCCGAGTGCGGGCGGGCGGTTTGACCGTGCCGATCCTCTTCATGGGCTACTCGAACCCGTTTTACCAATACGGTCTGGAGCGGTTGGCGCGCGACGCGGCCGAGATCGGCGTCGACGGCTTCATCGTCCCGGACTTGCCGATCGAGGAGAGCGACGAATTCCTGGACCCACTCCGGGCCGAGGATCGCGAGCTCATCTTCATGCTCGCCCCGACCAGCACCGACACCCGGATCGAGGCGGCGGCCAAACGCGCAAGCGGGTTCATCTACTGCGTTTCGCTGCTCGGCGTGACCGGTGCGCGGGATCGCCTTTCGGAGGAGCTGCCGCCGTACCTGGCCCGGGTTCGCCGCCACACCGACGTCCCGTTGGTCGTCGGTTTCGGGATCTCGACACCGGAGCACGTGCGGACGACGGCGGCGCTCGCCGACGGCGTGGTCGTCGCGAGCGCGTTGATCAACCACATCGACCGCCTGCCGTCGGACGAACAGGCGGCGGGGGCGACGGCATTCGTGCGCGAATTGGCCGCAGCGACAGGGAAGGGCAAACGGTAGGATGCCGACGAATCAGGAGACACCGACGGTGACGGATACGTTGGCGGGGACCTCGTCCGCAACCGGTTTGATCTCGTTCGCTCCGCCCGCGCTGGCGTGCCGGGGGATTCGCGGCGCGACGACGGCGATCGCCAACACGGCCGAGGACATCCTCGAAGCGACCGACGAATTGATGCGCGTCCTGATCCACCTCAACGACCTTGAACCGGAGGACGTCGTTAGCGCGATCTTCACGACGACGCCGGACCTGACCGCGACGTTCCCGGCCCTGGCGGCGCGCAACATCGGCTGGACCGAGGTGCCGTTGATCTGCAGCCACGAGATGAACGTCCCCGGCTCGCTGCAGAAGGCCGTGCGGGTACTGCTCCACGTCAACACGATCAAGAGTCCGCAAGAGATCCGCCACGTCTACCTGAAAGACGCCCAGCAACTCCGGCCGGAATGGGCGTACGCGGACGAACAGGTGGCGGCGATCCTCGCCGATGCGCACGCGCACACGGTGGCGCGGGGGTGATTCGAGTGACGAGCTTCGAGTAACGAGCTTCGAGCTTCGAGCTTTGGGCTTCGACGTCGTACCAGCATCGTGCGTGAGGAGGCTTGGCAGATGATCGTCGTGATGGAACCGGGCGCGAGTAAGGAGAACATCAACAGCGTGGTCGCGCGCGTCAAGGAGATGGGACTCGGCGCCCACCTGTCGGAGGGCGAAGAGCGGACCATCATCGGGTTGGTGGGGACGCCGCTGCCGCCGACGCTCGACGAGATGCTGGAGGTCTATCCGGGCGTCGAGCGGGTGGTCCGGATCACCAAGAAGTTCAAGCTGAGCGGGTGGGATTTCCATCCCCAGAAGACGATTTTCCGGGTGCGGGAGGCGGTGATCGGCGGGGAGGAGGTCGTCGTCATTGCCGGTCCCTGTTCGGTCGAGAGCGAGGAACAGACGCTCTCGACGGCGCGGGCGGTGAAGGCGGCGGGCGCTAAGATCCTGCGCGGCGGCGCCTACAAACCGCGCACCTCGCCGTACGAGTTCCGCGGTCTCGGCCGGCGGGGATTGGAGATTCTGGCGGCGGCGCGGGAGGAGACGGGGTTGGCGATCATCACCGAGGTGATGACGCCGGCCGACATCGAGACGGTCTTCGACTACACCGACATCTTCCAGATCGGTGCCCGCAACAGCCAGAACTATTACCTGCTGGAGGAGGTCGGCAAAGCCGGCAAACCGGTGATGCTGAAACGCGGTCTGAGCATGCAGATCGAGGAGTGGCTGCTGGCCGCCGAATACGTCCTCTCCCAGGGCAACCCCAACGTCATCTTCTGCGAGCGTGGTATCCGCACCTACGAAACGCAGACGCGCAACACCCTCGACGTCAGCGCCGTCCCCGTCATCCAGAAACTCTCCCACCTGCCGATCTTCATCGATCCCAGCCACGCCGCCGGCAAGCGGCCGTACGTCCCCGCCTGCGCCCTGGCCGGGATCGCGGCCGGCTGCGACGGTCTGATGATCGAGGTCCACCCCAATCCGGACCACGCCCTCTCCGACGGCAACCAATCGCTCAACTTCCAGGAGTTCGAGGAACTGATGCCGCGGATGGAGGCGGTCGCGCGGGCGGTCGGGCGGACGATGGCGAACGTGGGGGAGTTGGTCCCGGCCTGATTGCCCCCGAAAAACGACGATCTCCGATGCGGCGACGCCCGCGCGGCGACTCGGTCGTCTCGGTTCGTCGCGCTTCGAGGCTCGGACGTCGCCAACCGCACGCCAGGACGGGCGTCCTCCCGTCCCCGGCGCGTTGCCCTGGCAGCGGCACGCTCCGATGAGGAGCGTCGTTAATGTGACAGCGCATGCCCCGCACGCGGCGTTTCCACGCTGATCTAGCTCGGCGGTGATTCCGTAGTCGCATCGGGCCGTGTTGATGCACGGCCGGCGACGGAGCCGTGGACGGCAGGTGCCGCGGCAAGGGAGAGAAAGGAATCCCATTATGGACGGACTTCGTTTCGACGCTCTTTCCAAGACCCTTGGGCGAAGATCATCCCGCCGTACTGCACTGGGACGCCTCGGCGGCGGCGGTCTCGGCGTCGTCCTCGCCGCTGCCCTGGGTGGCCGGGCGCTTGCCCAGGACGGCACGCCGGCCGCCGGTGCCCTGCCGGAAGGGTTGTGCCTGTACCCCTTCTCGGTCGCGGTCCGGCAGGGTCCGGACGCCGGTTTGACCTACGACGGCACGCTCGCCCTCGTCGTCGGTCCGGACGGGGCGGTTGACCAGGGATCGTTTCAGACGACCGACGGCCAGCAGATGACGGTCGTCGGCCAAGTCACCGGGCGAGCAGTCAACCTGCAGTTCGCGACCGGCGACGGCCACTACCTCTTCGGCGCGGGCACGGCCGAAAAGGCGATCGCGGCCGGCGAGTGCGCGGCCGGCCAGATCGGCGGTCCGCTGGTCGGCCCCGGCGAGGGCGACACCGGGGACTGGGCGACGGCCGACCTGGGAACGCTCACGACGACGAAGCGTTCGGGCACCTGCAAGGCATGTCTCCAGTCGTGCCGTCGGTGCTTCTTCGGCTGCATCGGCGACCCGCCGGATGCCGGAGTCTGCCGCGACACCTGCATCCAGTTCGGAGACGCCGGATACGGCGGGTGCGACCCAAGCGACTTCGGCGGATAACGCCGGAGTCTTTGCAAGCGACGATCTGTTTGGTGCCGCCAGATGAACACGACGGTTCCCATTCGAGAGGCGATTCGTCGGAGGAAACCGCGTGCGCACCGGTTCGGCCCCGGCCGAACCGGTGCGCACTCCGAGACAACCGGTCAAGCCGCGACGCTGAACGGCATCGCCACGCCAAGCTCGGGGTGGCGTTTGCCCGTCGCCGGGTCGGGAAGGAAGCAGACGGCGACGTGGTCGCCCGGTGCGAGGTCCAAGGCCAGCCATGCCTCGCCGCCACTCGCGATCGGGCCGAGACCGCCGATCGGTTGAATCGGCGGCGGACCGGAGTGACCGTGGCCCGCGCGGCCGGGCGGGCGCTCGCCGGGTAGACCGTGCGCGTGAGGGCCAGCGCCCCGTCCGCGCAGCCGCTTCGCGCGCAGAAGATGCGCCGAGAAATCCTCGACGTCTGATACCTCCCAGGGGTGGAACCCGCAAAGGTGGGCGAGCAAGGACGGGCAGCACCGCGCCCTCACCCAACGGTGAGCACCGCGGCCATGCCCAGCATGACGTGGCCCTGCCCGCTGGTCTGGTCGGGGATGTAGCAAGCCACGAAGTAGGTCCCGGGTGCGAAATCCACCTCGAGCCAGGCCGTTTGCCCGGCCGACTCGGCCTCGAGACCGCCCACACCGACGAAGTCCGCCTCGGTCAGTGCGTCCGCCGGCGGCGTGGTGCCGCCGAAGAGGGCCGCCATCGAGGCGAGGACCTGTCCGGTCGTCGTGCCGTCGGGGACGCGGTCGATGCTGAGCAGGTGGGGCTGGGGACCGGCGTTGCCGATCCGCCAGATCTGGGGGCCGGGGGCGATCCGCTCGGGGAGACCGACGAAGGCGAAATCCTGCATCTGGACGTCGACGGCGGCGGCCGGCTCCGCCGGGGTCGTTCCCGACCCCGCCGTCACCCTGACCGGCTGCGGCGCCTGGCCGCCGACGCCGAAGACGTACCAGTCGCCGGCCGTCAGGTCCACCACCACCCGGACGGTCTGGCCGGCGTTGAGGATCGGGCCACCCGTCCAGGTTGCCGCGTAGACCCAATCCGGGAAGGCGCCGGTGGCCGTCGGCGTCGCCATCGCGGCGATCGCCGCGTCGACGGTCAGTCCGTCCGGGAGGCGGACGAGGTCGGCACTGATGCCGTCCTGGCTGCTGGCATTCTCGACGGTCAGCAGGATGCGGCCAGCCGGCACCTCCGCCGACGCCACCTCGAAGGCGGCGTCGGTGATCCGGACGCGCAACTCGGGGAGACCCAACCCGGCCAGGGCCGAGGCGGACGCCGCCGGGGAGGCGGCTCCGGGCTCGCCTTCGCCGACGACGGCGACGTTCTCGATCAGGCTGTCGATCAGCCAACGGTCGCCGACCTTCACGAATTCCGCGTAGTCGGTAGCCAGCCCGAACGGCGGCTCCGTCGGGTCGTAGTCGTCGGCCAGGGCGGCGACGCGGCCGTCGGGCAGCACCCGCGCGTCGTGGACGCCGAGGGTGCCGAGCTGCTGCCCCGGCGCTTGCGGCACGGGGGTGGCGGCGAGGAGGGCGGCGAGCGCCTCGGGCGCGATCGGGTTGAGGGCGAAGAAGAAGCGGAGGATGTCGTCGCTGAACAGCGCCATGAAGCGGGCCTGGTCGCCGGCGTTGAGGCAGGCCAGCGCCTCCCGCAGCGTGGCGGTGATCCCCGTGACGGTGGCCGCGTCGGCCGGCTCCCCCGCCGGCATCGTCCACGGCCGCGCCTCCTCGCCCGGCCGCGCGAAGCGGTCGGCGGCCTCCTCCGCCGGTGGTGGCGGGGTGGCGGCCAATTGCGCGAAGAACGACAACGGGCGCGGCTCGACCGTGCACTCGCTCGGGTCCGGAACGATCAGGCCGGCCGGCGGCGGAGCCGGGGTGGCCTCATGGTCGGCGGCCTCAGGCGCCGTCGCCCCCGCCGAGCGGAGGAGCGCGAAGAGTTCGGGGAGGAGGCTTTGGTTGCCGACGTCGTCCCGCCGCAGGGCATCGTTGACCGAGAAGGCGATCGTCAGGTCGATCGCGGGGCAGTGGAGCGCGGTCGTCCCCCAGAACCCGCTGTGGCCCCAGCAACGCACCCCGTCGACGTCGGACCCGAAGATGCCCATGGCCCCTTCGCCGGCGTTCGAGGGCGGGATGGTCAGCATGGTCTCCAGCGTCGCGGGCTCGCGGAAGATGTCGCCCCGGAGCAGCGCCCGGTAGAAGCGGCCGAGGTCGGCCGCGCTGGCGACGAGTCCGCCGCCGCCGTAGAGGTCGAACGACGGGTCGAAGCCGGTCGTGTCGACGTCGCCGTAGTACTGGTGCTCCCGGGCGGCGGCGCCGCTCGGCGTCGGCTCCTGACCTTCGAGGTAGGTACTGCCGAGACCGAGGCGGTCGAACCCGAGGAGATCGCGAAAAGCCGCGGCGAGCGGCTGGCCGCTGACCCGCTCGACGATCTCGCCGGCGAGGACGTAGCCGGTGTCCGAATAGTGGAACGCTTGGCCGGGCTGCCCGACTGGATCGCCATGCTCCATAGCGAACCGCACCTGATCAAGCCGGGTCCAGTGGGTGACGGCCTGGGAGATCACCGCCTCCTGGAAGCCCGGGTCTTCGGCGTAATCGTAGAGACCGCTGGTGTGCCACAGCAGGTGCCGGATCTGGATGGCGTCGGGGTCGTACCCGTCCCCCTTGAGGAGGTCGAGGATATCGGCCGGAAGCACCGTCCCGATCGGCGCGTCCAGTGCGAGCCTGCCCTCCTCCGCGAGGCGGAGCACCGCGGCCGCGGTGTAGGTCTTGGTGTTGCTGGCGATGCGGAACGTGCGGTCGGGGGTCAACGGCTCACCGGTCGCGCGATCGGCGACGCCCGCGGCGCCGCTCCACTCGATGCCGAGTGCGGGCGCGTTGACATAGACGAGCAGGCCGGGGACGCCCGGCGCGGCCGCCACCTGGCGATCGAGGACGGCCTGGAGCTCGGCATCGAGCGCGGCCGGGGCGATGCCCGCGTCGGCGCTCGCCGCCGGTACCGCCCGCCGAACCCCGCCGGCGAGCGTGGCCGCCATCAGGGTAAGGAGTACGACGATCGGCATCAACGTCTGTCGCATGGGTGAGTCCCTCCTCGAGCGTTGCCCCAACGAGTCCGGCCCCGGGAGCCGACGGTGCCATCGTGCATCGTCGCAAAGGGCGCGGCATCCACCGAAACGTAGATTCGCAGCGGCATCGCCGACGGGACGTGCGGAGCGCAGCGGCGGCTCACCTACAGCATTTGCTGTAGCGCGGCGGTACGGAGCGCCGGGCGCTGGGGACCGTTCTCCTCAAATTAGACCGTGCTGGAAGGCGTAGGCGACCGCGGCGGTGCGGGAGCCGACGTCGAGCTTGCGCAGGATGTTGTTGACGTGGGTGCGCGCGGTGCCGTGGCTGATGAAGAGAATTTCGGCGATCTGGCGGTCGGTCTGCCCGGCGACCAGCAGCCGAAGTACCTCGACCTCGCGCTCGCTCAAGCGTTCGCGGCGGGAAACCGACGCGGGGGTGCGAACGACGTCCTGGGGAACGTCGCCCGGCGCCGATTCACCCACACCGGCGTCCGGTAGATCCCGGTGAATCGCGCGTGCCTCGGCGACGGCCTCTTGCATCGACAGGTCCTGGCCGCCGTTCCAGGCCGTCGTGAATGCTTCGTCTCCCAGCGCCGTCCGCACCTGGGTGGCGGCACGGACATAGCGGGCACGAGACTGCGCGTCGTACGCGAATCCGGCGACGGCGCGGGCCCGGTCGGCCGCGCCGAGCAGGTGCGCCGCGCGCTGCGGATCCCCCAGCCTGGTGGCGACGTCGACCAGGCCGACGAGTGCATCGACCACGCCGAAGAAGACGCCGCGGTTCCAGGAGAGGGCGAGGGACTCGCCGAACAGCGCCAGCGCCCGCCGGTCGTCGCCTCGCTCGGCGACCAGTTGGGCAAGGTTGCCGAGCACGATCGCGAGGCCCGACGGCTGACCGAGCCGGCGCAGCACGATCAGCGCCTCCTCGTACGCGCGCTCGGCGCGTTCGCGTTCGCCGCGGTCGGAGACGGCAAGCGCGAGCCGGTTGAGCGCCCAGGCCTCCCACGCCGCGTCACCGAGGCGACGGAACGACGCGACGGCGGCCTCGGCGGATGCGACTGCCGCGTCAAAGTCGCCGCGGTAGCTGGCGGCCAGGCTCAGCAGGTAATCCGCCCGCGCGCCGCCGATCTCGTCGCCGGCACCGGACACGAGCCGTCGGCCTTCCGCGGCGATGCGTGCTCCGCTCACCGGGTCGCCGTGCAGCGTGGCGAGTGCGCTCGCCCCGAACAGCGCCTTGGCGCGCACCGCATCGGGGACCGCTGGATGCGCGAGGTGCGCACCGCCGAGCCAGGCGAGACCTTCGCCGAACTGGCCGCGCGTCCACCAGAACCACCAGAGCGAGCCGGCGAGGCGGAGGAGGAACTCGTGCTCGCCGCGCTGGGCGACCCACGTCAGGGCCGCACGGAGGTTGTCCTCGTCCGCCGCGACGCGGACGAACCAGACATCCTCTTCCGCACCGAAGTAGTGGCGCTCGGCCTCTTCGGCCAGTGCCAGGCACCACGCCGCGTGTCGCCGACGCGTCGGCTCCTCATCGCCGCCGGCCAACTGCTCGAGTCCGAATTCCCTGATCGTTTCCAGCATGCGAAAGCGGGGCTCGCCGGCGACGTCCTCCTGTCGACGGACGATGCCGTGATCGACCAGGCGCTCGAGCGCGCCGAGGATGTCGCCCCACGCTTCTCCGGCCACCGCCTCGGCCGCGTCCACGCCGAACCCACCCACGAAGACCGCGAGTTCGCGGAACAGGGCCTGCTCTTCGGCCCCGAGGAGGTCGTAGCTCCAGGTGATCGCCCCGCGCATCGTCCGCTGACGGGCCGGCGCGTCGCGGACTCCCCCACTCAGGACGTCCAGGCGCCCGGCGATGCGGGCGAGGAGCGCGGGCGGCGACAACACCCGACTCCGCGCCGCCGCCAGCTCGATCGCCAGCGGCAGCCCGTCCAGCCGCCGACAGATCTCGGCCACCGCACGGGCGTTGGCATCGTTCAGCGCGAAGCCGGGGTCGGCGGCCCGCGCCCGCCTCACGAAGAGCGAGACCGCGCCCGTGCTTGCCAGTTCCGGCAGGGACGGCAGGCGGCCGGGATCGGGCACGGGGAGGGGCGACACCGCATAGATCTGCTCGCCGGAGACGCGCAGCGGCGCCCTGCTGGTCACCAGC
>DATBFX010000423.1:0-14163 GCA_036558305.1 Thermomicrobiales bacterium
CAATCCCGTCCATGGTCCGCGCGGTCATCTTCGACATGGACGGTCTCCTCATCGACTCGGAACCCCTCTGGCGGCTTGCCGAGGTCGAGGTCTTCAACTCCCTTGGCGTCCCCCTTACCGACGAACTCGCCCTCACCACCATGGGTCTGCGCACCGACGAAGTCGTCGAACACTGGTTCGCCCGTTACTCCTGGCGCGGCCCCTCCCTGAAAGAAGTCGAAGCCCGGGTCGACGCCCGCGTCATCGAGCTCGTCCGCGAGCGCGGCGCCCCCCTTCCCGGCGCCCGCGAGGTGGTCTCCCTCCTCCGCGAGCGCGGTTACCCACTCGCCATCGCCTCCTCATCGACCAGCGAGCTCATCGCCGCCGTCGTCCACCAACTCGGTCTCGCCTCCTCCTTCCAGGTCCTCCAATCGGCGGAGCACGAGCCCTACGGCAAACCGCACCCCGGTGTCTACATCGCCGCCGCCAACGCCCTCGGCGTCGCCCCCGCCGAATGCCTCGCCTTCGAGGACTCGGCCAACGGCGTCATCGCCGCCAAGGCCGCCCGCATGCGCTGCATCGCCGTCCCCGAACCCCCCGTCCGTCACGACCGCCGCTTCTGCATCGCCGACGCGGTGCTCGACTCCCTGAACGAGTTCGACCCCGACCTGCTCGACCGATTCTGAAACGCCGAAACGGAGCCCCCGTGGACCACGATCACGACCATGACCACGACCATTTGCACGACCACGACCACCCTTACGTCCCGCTCCGCATCCTCGCCGTCGACGTCGGCGCCGGCACCCAGGACGTTCTGATCTACGAAAGCGACAGGACCCCCGAAAACTGCTTCAAACTCGTCCTCCCATCCCAGACCCAGATCGTCGCCCGCCGCATCCGCGAGGCCACCGCCGCCGGGCACCCCATCCACCTCACCGGCACCCTGATGGGCGGCGGCGCCTCCGGTTACGCCGTCCAGGACCACCTCGCGGCCGGTCTCCCCGTCACCGCGTCATCCGCCGCCGCCAGAACCATCCACAACGATCTCGCCCGCGTCGAACGACTCGGCATCGTCATCCGCGACGATCCGCCGCCGGACGCCACCCGCATCGAACTCCGCGACGTCGATCTCGCCTCCCTTGCCGGTGTCCTCGCCCCGTTCGGCGTCCCCGTTCCCGACCTCGTCGCCATCGCCGTTCAGGACCACGGCTATCGCCCCGGCGCCAGCAACAACGCCGTTCGTTTCGAATACCTACAATCCCTGGTCGAAGCCGGCGGCGATCTCTCGCGGATGGTCTACCGCCAACCACCCGCCGGCATGACCCGCATGGAAGCCGTCCTCGCCACCGTTCCCGCCGCCTACCTGATGGACACCGGCGCCGCCGCCGTTCTCGGCGCCCTCGGCGATCCGGTCGTCGCCGCCGCCGTCCGCACCACCGGCGCCATCCTCGTCAACGTCGGCAACATGCACACCTTCGCCACCCTCGTCAAAGGCCATCGCCTCTACGGTCTCTTCGAGCACCACACCGGCGGCATCACCGCCGAGCGCATCGCCGACCTCGTCGACCGCCTCCGCGCCGGTACCATCGACACCGACCGCTTCACCCAGGACTTCGACGGCCACGGCGCCGCCCTCGACCCCGCCTACCTCGCCGCGGGGCCCTTCCCATTCGTCGCCGTCACCGGACCTAATCGCGCCCTCGCCCGCCCCCTCGGCTACCACGAAGCCGCTCCCCACGGCGACATGATGCTCGCCGGTTCCTTCGGTCTCGTCGAAGGCGTCCTCCAGTCCTTGAAGTCGTCCGGCAACGACACGGGTCTCAGCCTGATCGCTTGAGACCTTTGGCTGTTCCCTCCTCGATCGCGCGGTGCCTCAGATTCCGTGCTCGGCGGTGACCTGCCCGGAGGCAGCGGCGGCCGCCAACGCCGCGTAGTCGCGTTCGTTCTGGTCGGCGTACGTTTCGGCGAAATCGGCGAGTGCCAGATCGAAGCGGTCCGATTTGCCCAGATAGGCGGCAATGGCGATCCGGTCCCCGGAACGGGCGTGGGCTCGGGCCAGCGTCCAGGCGCACCGGCGGGCATAGGCCAGCATGCCGGACGGGATCATTTCCTCGATCGTCGCGGAGTATTTCCAATCCCGCAACTGCCTGACGTAATGATCGATGCTTCTCCCGTCGCGACCGGTTGAGCGTTGCCAGCCCAGGAAGATGTCGCTGGCCGCCTGCATCAGGTGCTGCCCGGTGACCACCCGTTGCCCCTCGTTGTCGTAGCGGCTCCGCCCGGCGTAAGCCGCCAGCACCGACAGTTGGGCCTGCTTGGCCTGCAGGAAGAGCGGCTCACCATCGCCGGTCTGCATCAGCAGGACCCAGGCTTCGGTCCCGACGCTGCCGACCCCGACCACCTTGCGGGCCATGTGCACCAAATGGAACTGGTCGAGCAGGTGGCGCCGGTTGGACTGCAGAGTACGTCGGTACTTGGCGAGCAGTTTACTCATGGACTCGTAGAGCGCCCCAGCGTCGACCTCGGAGTAGATCTCCTCGATCGGGACGACGACCGGCGGGTTGCTAACGATCCGCCGCCGGCCGTCGACCACGGTCGTCGCCTTGTCCAACTCGCGCAGACTGTCGCGGGACCGCACCCGGGTCAGGAACGCGTCTGCCTTTTTGACCCCGCGCCGGGATAGCCGAGACCGGTCACGCGCCAGGGCGTCCTCGACGTCCAGCCGGGAGTACCAGACGTCCAGCACCGGCATGGCCGCGAACTCGCGCATGGCTGCGCGATAGGCCGCGACCGCCGCCAAGACGATCTTTCGCCTTACCTCGTTAGCGTACCCGTTGCCGCGCCCGGCCACGACCAGGCTGGCAGCCAGGCGCTTGACGTCCCATTCGAATGGGCCGGGCAGGGTCTCGTCGAAGTCGTTGAGGTCGAAGACGACCCGCCGCTCCGGTGAGGCGTAGACGCCGAAGTTGGCCAGGTGAGCGTCGCCGCACAGCTGCACCCGCAGCCCCGGGGTCGGGGTGGTCGCCAGGTCGGCGGCCATCGGCAGCGCCGCCCCCCGGAAGAAGGCGAACGGCGAGACCAGCATCCGCCCGTGCCGCACCGGCACCAGGTTCGGCACCCGCGAGGCCGCCTGCCCAAGCAACAACCCGACGGGATCGCGGGACGGTGCCGGCGCGAACGCACGGTGCGCCTCTAGCGGGGCGACGGCCCGCGCGGCCTTGCCGGCCGCCGCCCGCTGCGCCCGGGTCGGGAGGGCGCCGCCTGCCTCGGCGGCCGGGAACGCGACCGAGCCGTAGCGATCTGGAACCTGCTCCATGGTGGCACCTCCTACGATGTCCGATCCCCTATTCTCGCCAATCGGCTGTATTCCTGAAACGTCTCGCAACGAGATCGAGCGCAGGTGGAAAGAGCGAGGCGCGAGCGCGGAGATCAGTTGCCCCGCCGCACCGCCAGCGGCTGCCAGGTCCCGCCGAGCGCCTCGCGCTTGGGCCAGTACATCCGCGGATTTAGGTGAGTGCCCTCGGCGGGACCCGGCAGCCAGTTGGCCTGCGCGTCCGCGCCGGGCGAATCAAGTTGGATCAGGATGTCGAGCGATCCGCCGGGGTTGAAGCGCAAATCGTCGCTGTAGCCGATCGCATACCGATTGAGCGGGTTGTCGACGAAGTAGTGCTCGTCGTTGTATATCGTCAACGCTCAGTAGAAGTCGACCGGAGGCGTTCGTCCCGCCGCGAAGCGCATTCGGTACCGCCGCTTCCCCGTCAGCGGTTCGCCGTCGGCATCGATCGACGTGTTCGGATTGACGGCGTCATCGGGCAGATACGCTCCCAATTCCATCATTGCGATCCGCGCCCGATGCAGGTAGTCGCAGGTAGTCGGTGCCGTACAAACCCAACTTTTCGGCAATGACCCAACTGTTGGCCGCCCTGCCCCTCGGATGCAGGGCGGAGTGTTGCATCCGACCCCGGCCCTTAAGGACCTGGGGCCAGAGCGAGAGGCCGTCTGAGGGGAGAGTTGTGGACGCCGGTCATGATCGCTTCCGATTTCGACACCGTGTGGTGCGTCGATCCAAGTCAGACCGCGCCCCGGTCTCCCTATCCGTTCGACGCGTTGCCGCCTTCGACGGCGGTTTGAGAGGGCGCTTGTTCTGTCGGCGACGGCGCGGGCGTGTCTGTCGGTTCTATCGTCACCGTCGCCCTCGGCGCTATCGTCGGCTCCTTCGTCGGCTCCCGCGTCGGTCGCGGTGTCCGCGTCGGCCGCGGCGTCCGTGTCGGCTCCGCTGTCGCGGTCGCGGTCGGCGGCGACGTGTTGGTAAGCGCCGGTGTGTCGGTCGGTTTCGGCGTCCGGGTCGGCACCGTCGTGTCCGTCGGCCGAACGATCTGGGTCGGCACGTCCGTCGCGCTCGCGGTCGGTTCGGGTGCGTTCGCCGTTGTCGCCGTCTGGGTCGGCGCGGGCCCGCGCGGCTCCGGTGGCGCCGTCGGCGATGGCGTCACGGTCGGCTGCGATGCTTGGGTTGCTGCGAGGTGCTCCGTCGGCACGTCGGTCTCGACGGAGGTCGACGTGGCGGACGGGTTCGGCCGAAGGGCCTGCGCCGCCGTCGGTTCCGGCGGGGGCGGTTTCGGTATCGCCTCCTGGGTCCGCGTCGCCGCAACGGTCGCCCGCCGCGCCGGCGCCTCCGTCGCCGCCTCCTCGGGACCTTCGGTCGCCGCCCGCGTCGCCCGTCGAACCACCCGCGGCGTCGGCGTCGCATGCTTGCCGGCGTCGGAGACGTCCGCGGCGCTGACTTGGGCGACCTCAGCACGATCGGCGCCGGAGGGAGCGTCCGTCGCCACCACCGTCGCCCGCGCCGTCTCGGCAACCGTCGGCGCCGCGATCGTCGCCCCCGCCGGTTTCGGCGCCCGGTGTTCGTCGGCAGGCAGCACGAACAACGCGAGGGCTGCGGTCACTCCACCGGCCACGACGATCGCGGTCATCATCGGCGTCAGGATGACGAGACGGCGCACCAGTCTCACGTCATCCCCCTCGAGCGCGCGGAGGCGGGTCGCCGCCCGGACCGATCCGGCGCACCCGCGCGGGCGTTCACCCTCGACCGGTCGACTCGCGGCGCATTGTAGTCCCAGGGTCTCCCGAAAAACCTCTTCTCTCGTCAAGAACGCTTCGCGGCCCGCCCCGTTTCGGCCCGTCGCAAGAAATCCCGCAAGACGGCAAAGTACCGCTCCGGCTCTTCGAAATGGACCATGTGAGCGCTCTCCTCGAAGACGACCAACTCGGCGCCCGGAATCCCCCGCCGCATCGTCTCCGAACAGGACGGCACGACCTCGTCGTAGCGACCACAGGTGATCAACGTCGGCACCCGGATCTCGCCCAACCGGCCGGTACGATCCCACCCCCGCAGATTACCGGTGCATGTGAACTCGTTCGGTCCCCACATCGTCTGGTACGCCGGCCCCATGTGGTGGAGCGCCTCCGTCAACTCTTCCGGCCACGGGTCGAGCCGGCAGAGATGGCGTTTGTACAGGACCGTCATCGCCGCCAGGTACTCGGGATCTTCCGTCTGTCCCGCTGCCTCGCACCGCGCCAGCACGTCTTGCGCCTCCGCCGGCAGTTGTCGCCGCAACGAGTCCATCCCCGCCACGCACTCCGCCGTACTCGCCGCCCCTCCCCCCAGGATCAGACTCTTCAGATTTTCCTGGTGCTGCAGCGCGTACTCCAGTGCCAGGAACGACCCCCACGACTGCCCGAGCAGATGGACGCGTCCCAAATCGAGCGCCCGCCGCACCGTCTCCACCTCGTCGACGAACCGCTGGAACTGCCAGAGCGAGGCATCGTCCGGTTTGTCCGATCGCCACGACCCGAGCTGGTCGTACCTGACGACCCGATACCCTTCCTCCGCCAGCGTCATCATCGGTGCGAAGTCTTCCGACGAACCGCCCGGCCCCCCGTGCAGCATCAACAGCGTCGGTCCCTCACCCGCGCTCTCGTACCACACCCGCCCCGGTCCGACATCGACGTATCCCTCGGCCCGCCCCGCTGCTGCGCGCGTCATACCCGCCCTCCGGCAAGGTCGCTTTCCCGGTCAACCGCTTTGCGACGAGCCATCCTACCCCGCGCCCTCCGTCCTTCGCCCTCCTCCTTCACGCGTCCCGCCCGCGCCGCCGGTGTCATCCTTTCCAACACCCGCAACACCGCATCCGCGCAGAGCGCCAGCGCCGTAATCGCCACCGTCCCCGCCAGAATCTCCGAGGGATAATCCCGCGAGATCCCGTCGAACAGCAGCGACCCGAGCCCGCCCGCGTTGATCCAGGCCGTCACCGTCGCCAAACTGATCGTCGTCACGAGCGCGATCCGCAGGCCGGCCACCAGCACCGGCAACGCCAGCGGCAATCGCACCTGCCAGAACACCTGCCACCACGTCATGCCGACCCCGCGCGCCGCCTCGATCGTCGCCGCGTCCACGCCCCGCAATGCCGCGTCGATGTTCCGCACCAACGCCAACTGCGCATACGCGGCCAGTACCACCACGGCCGGTTTCCGCCCCAGCCCCAAACTCGGGATCAAAAACGCGAGAAACGCCAGGCTCGGAATCGTGTAGATCAACCCAAGCACCACCAACACCGGCAGCGACACCGGTTTCACGGTCGCGATCAAGAGGCCAAGCGGGATCGCGACCACCAGCGCGATCGCCAGCGCGGTCGCCGTCAATTGCAGGTGCTGCACCGTCAGATGCACGATGTGCCCACGATGGTTGCGCAGGTAGTCGAGATTCATGACGCATGCCCCACGACGGCGTCGTGCGATTCCGGCGCGCCCGGCACACTCGCCACCTGGATCGCCGTCAGGTCCAGCGATCCGACCGGCCGGTCATCCTCGTCCACGACCGTCAGCGTCCGCGTCCCGCTCTCCAGCAACCGGCTCAGTGCCGTCCGCGCATTCGCCGTGCGCGCAATGTGCGGCCCGTCCAGTCCGAATCTCGGAGAGGCAAGATCGCCGGCGGCAATCAAGCTCAACCGCCGCAACACGTCGTTCGCACCGACCAGATCGGCCACGAAATCGTCCGCCGGATTCATCACGATCTCCAACGGCGTCGCGAACTGCACCACCCGGCCCTCACGCATCACGACGATCTCGTCCGCCAGGCGGACCGCCTCCTCGATGTCGTGCGTCACGAACAGGACCGTCTGTCCGTATCCCCGGTGGATTCGTCGCAACTCTTCCTGCAACCGCGTCCGCGTGATCGCGTCGAGCGCCCCGAACGGTTCGTCCATCAGCAACGTCGTCGGTTCCGCCGCCAGCGCCCGCGCCAGGCCGACTCGCTGCTGTTCGCCGCCCGACAACTGCGCGGGATACCGCCGCCGGTACTCCCCCGGCGGCAACCCGACGAGCGTCAACAACTCTGCAACCCGCCGCTCAATCCGCGCCTTCTCCCACCCCAACAACCGCGGTACCACCGCGACGTTCTCCTCGACCCGCATGTGCGGAAACAACCCGCTCTGCTGGATCACGTACCCGATCCGCCGCCGCAACCGCGGCGCCGGCATCGACGCCACGTCCACCCCATCCAGCAGGACCCGCCCCGCCGTCGGCTCATACAACCGGTTCACTATCTTTAAGAGCGTCGTTTTGCCACACCCCGACGGCCCCAGCAACACCACAAACCGGCCGGGCTCCACGGTCAGCGACGCCTCCGCCACGGCCGGCCGCTCCGCCCCCGGGTAAACCTTCGACACCCCCTGGAACTCGATTGAACTCGCCGGCATCGGCCCCCACCCCCGGCCCCTCCCCCTACGTAGGGGGAGGGGAGGGTCTTCATCAGCGCCCGTCCCGTAGGGGCGGACCGGCTGCCCTTTGGTCCATGTCCGCCCGACCCGTCCTCACCTTGCTAGGCTTCGGCGCCCCCGCCCCTCGGCACGTCTCCCCTCTCCCTTCCGAGGGAGAGGGGGCCAGGGGGTGAGGGCGGTCATGCGGAAATCAATCCCTGTTGCGTCAAGAAGTCCTTCGCGACCGTCGCCGGCTCCGCCTTCTCGTCGCCGACCACGCGCGCGTTCATGGTGATCATCTGCTCCGTCGTCAGCACCGGTGCCAGCGCGTTCAACGCCGCCGCCAGCCCGGCATTGGCGTCCAGCGCCTCCTGCCGCACCACCGGCGCCACATGATACGGCGGCCACAACCCCTTGTCGTCTGCCAGCACCACCAGATCGTTGATCTTGATCTCGGCATCCGTGCTGAACGCCAGCACCACGTTCGCGTCGCCGTCGAGGAACGCCTGGTACTTGATCCCCGGCGCCACCCCGTTCACCTTCGCCGGGAAATCGCCGTAGACCTCGCGCAGGCCCTTCAGACCGTCCTCCCGCTCCTCGAAGTCGACCGGCGCCGAGAACGTCAGGTCCACCGACGATGCCAGCGCCACCAACTGCGAGATCGTCGTCACCCCGTTCTCCTCCGAGAACTTCCGGGTCACCGCCAACGCCTGCGAGTCGTTCATCGGCGCCTGGTCGAGCCAGACCAGATTGAACTGTGCCTTGTACTGGTCCTTGACGTACTGATAGACCGCGTCCACCGCATCGCTCGCCGCCGGCGTCGCCCCGGCCTCCGGCGTCGCCGTCCCCAACCCCGGCACGTCGGAGAGTTGCTTCTTCAGCACCACCAGCAGCCCGGTCCCGGTGTACTCGGGGTAGACGTCGAGGTCGCCGTTCACAAGCGCCTGGTGCGCAACCGCGGTCCCACCCAGGTTGAGCTTCCGCTCCACCTTCAACCCGGCATTCTCCAGCAGCAGCGCGTACATCTCCCCGATGATGATCGACTCCGGAAAATCCTTCGACCCGACCCGGATCGGACCGGCCGACTGCGCCAGCGCCCCCGGCGCGATCGAAAACGCGGTCCCCAGCAGCGGCGTCGCGACCGCGGCCTTCACGAACGTCCGGCGACTAACCATCCTCTCGATCCTTCCTTCCTCGAACCTCGAAACTCGAACTTCGAACCTCGTTCACGCGGGCGGGGTCACGAGGCGTTCAATTCCCGCAAGCGACGCCTCGGCGAAAAGCGCCAGCAGCGCGACCGGAATCGCGCCCACGAAGAGCAAGCTGTAATCGAGCAACGTCAGCCCACTCGTGATGAAGCGACCCAGGCCACCGGCGCCGACGAAAGCCGCCAGGGTCGCACTCGCCACCACCTCGACCGCCGCCGTCCTCACGCCGGCGACCACCACCGGCAGCGCCAGCGGCAACTGCACCCGCGCAAAGACCTGGAACTCGTTCATCCCCAGTCCGCGCGCGTTCTCGAGCACCGAACTTGCGACCGCCCGCAACCCGGCGTCGGTGTTGATGATCAGCGGAGGACCCGCGAGGAGGATTAACGCGATCAGCGCGAGAACAAAAGATCGATCCCAAAACGGCAGCAGGTCCCCGATCTGACGCCGGTACGGATAGAGCACGAACAGCACCGCGATACTCGGCACCACCCGCGCCGCCGAGACCACCCCGATCACCGCCGGCCCCAGCCGCCGGCTTCGCGATGCCAGCACCCCCAGCGGGATGAACAGCGCCATCGCCACCAGCAGCGAATAGGCGCTCAATCTGATGTGAACCAGCAGCGCCTCGCGAAACTTCTCGGGGTTGTCCTGAACGTACCGGAGACTGTCGCGCAACAGGTTCATGAAAAGACGGGTAGCCCTCGCTCGTTGTCCAGCACCGATCCGGTCGGTCGATGCACGAACAGTGCCGCCGCAACCGACCCGGGTTACGGCATCGATGCCCGTCTTCGCACGCCCGTCCTCTACGGTCGTCGTCCGCGGCGGTGCCCATCTCGCGCCGCGTCAAGGCATCCGCCGTCTGCAAGCAACAACGCCTCCGCCTGCTCAAATGTGAGACAGAGTCGTACTTCCGGTTCGTCGAGCGCGTACATCCAAGAACGCCCCGCCCGCATTCGCCGCAGACAGACGGGCCGGCGCATCTGGACCTGTCGATTCCCGGCCGGGTTGGTTCGACCAACTTGATGAATGCCGGCTAGCGCCGGAACATCCGCGCACGGAAGCCGGAACCGCCATCGACCGTCTCCCCGATCTCGAAGAGGTGGCCCGTGTCGCCGTCCTCATCGCCTCGGAAGACGCCAGTGCGATGATCGAAACCGTCGTCAACCTAACACGCGGCTGAGTACTCTTTTCAAAACCGCCTGCGTCGCTCGGATCCCAGCCCCCTTCAGGGGGCTTCGTCGGTTGAGCGCGGGGTCTTCAGCCCCGCGCCGGCGCCCCGGCGCGGGGTTGTGAAGGGCGCTCTGAGCAGTACGCTAGGCCGCACTCCGCAGCACCAGACTCGCGTTGATCCCGCCGAACCCAAACGCGTTCGTCAGCACGTATTCGACCGAGGCGGCGCGTCCATCCGGACCGATGATGTCGAGATCGCAGGCGGGGTCCGGTGTCGCCAGATTCGCCGTTCCCGGCAACCGGCCCTTGGCGAATGCCAGCGCACAGATCGCCGTCTCGATCGCCCCCGTTGCCCCGAGCGCGTGCGCGTGCAACCCCTTCGTGCCGCTCACCGCGACACGTTCGGCGTGCGTCCCCAAGGCCCGTCGAATCGCCAGGCACTCCGTCGGATCGTTGAGCACCGTCGACGATCCGTGCGCGTTCACGTACCCGACGGCCTCGGCGCACAACCCGGCGTCGGCCAGCGCCAGTCTCATCGCCCGCGCCGCCTCCTGCCCGTCGGGTCGCGGCGCCGTCATGTGATGCGCATCATTCGTCGTCGCGTACCCGGAGACGTAGGAACGGATCGGGGCGCCGCGCGCCCGCGCGTGATCCGCCGCCTCCAGGACCAGCATTGCCCCGCCCTCGGCCATCACGAACCCGTCCCGACCGGCGTCGAACGGCCGGCTCGCCGTCGCCGGGTCGTCGTTGCGCGACGTCAGGACCCGGATCAGCGAAAAGGCGCCGAACGTCAACGGCGCTAGGGGCGCCTCGATCCCGCCGGCAAGCATCGCCGTCGCCCGCCCATCGGCGATCAAGCGCGCCGCCTCGCCGATCGCGATCAGACCGGACGCGCAGGAATTGGCGTTGGCGATCGTCGGCCCGGTCAACCCCAACTCGATCGCGATGTTGCAGGACGACGCCCCGCCGAACACGGCCAGCGCCAGCAACGGGCTCACCGCCCGCACCCCCCGGCTGACGTATGCCTCGTGCTGCTCCTCGCCGTAGGCGACGCCGCCCAGCGCCGATCCCGTGTAGATCCCCATCCCGGTCCGCCGGGCCTCGTCGCGCGTCAGGCCCGCGTCGGCCAACGCCATCGACGCGCAGGCCAGCGACATTTGCGAAAAGCGGTCGAGCCGGCGCGCCTTCTTCTCGTCCATGAACCGCCGGGGGTCGAACTCGGCTTCCGCCGCGACGTGGCACGAAAACGGCGACGGATCGAACCGCGTGATCCGTCGCACGGCCGACTCGCCCCGGACGACCCCCGCCCAGAGTCCATCGACCCCGTTCCCGATCGGCGTGATCGCGCCGATCCCCGTCACCGCGACCTGTCGCGCCATCGACGTTCAACTTTCGGCTTCCGCCTCGGCGATGCGCTTGATCGTCGCCAGCGTCTTGCCGGCGATGTTCGCAACGAAGTACGGGCCGATGATGCGGTCGCCGACGAAGCGGCCAATCACCGGCCACGACAGCCGGAGGTCGTGACCGATCCGTACCAGATACCCCGATCCGGACTGCCGGAACGTCCAGGCAACTTCCATGCCCGTCGTCACCCCGCCGACGTGCCGGTACCTGATGACCGGCGTGTCTTCGCTGCGATCGACCTCCTGTATCGCCCGCCACCGAACCGGGAACCAGTCACGCTTGGCCCGCATCTCTACCACTTTCCGGTCGCCGCCACCCTCCAGCAGCGTCACCGATCGGTAGTGGGGAAGAATCGCCGGCCACCGCTCGACGTCCGTCGCCAGGGCGACGATCCGCCCCAAATCGGCCCGAATCTCGATCGCGTTCTCGGTGTGCAACGCCCGTCTCCCCGCTCGGCCCCCGCTTCAGGGCCGGAGCAGCCTCGCCAGAAACAACGGCGACAACGCCTGCCGGGCCGGCCGAAAATCGCCCAGCACCCCGGTCAGCGTCCGCCCCACCTCCTGGCGCCGGTCGAGCCGCGGCGCCACGTAATCCATCAACGCCGGCGAATGGATGAACGCCTGCACGATCCAGCAGACCTGCCGCTTCGCGGCAAAGGCCCGTCGCCGTGCCCGTCGATACGGTTCGAGCGCGCCCGCCGACGTGTCGCGCGACCGCAACGCGGCGGCCACGACCGGAGCCGCGATCTGCGCCGCCCTGAGCGCCTCGTAGATCCCCTCCCCGGTGAACGGATCGAGAAAACCCGCCGCGTCACCCACAAGGATGAAACCGTCTCCGGCCGTTCGACACGTCCGATGCGCCATCGGTCCGATCCCGCGGATACCGCCGACGCGGCGCGCCCCGGTAAGTCGCTCCTTGACGAGTGGCATGGCCGCGAGCGACTCCTCGAAAAACCGCTCGATCTCCATCCCTCGGGTCGCGACCGTCTCGGCCCCGGCCACGTAGGCGACGTTCGTCAATCCGTCCTCGAGCGGAGCGATCCCGGCGTATCCCTGCCGGCCCACGTGCAACTCACCATGGCATTCGAACCCTTCGACGCCACGGTAGTGCGCCACCAGACCGGTTTGCCGCAGCAACGGCACCGGCCGGTCGAGACCCAGCACCCGCGACACCACCGAGTACCGACCATCGGCGCCGACGACGAGGCGTGCCCGGATTGCTTCTTTTCCGTCCCCACATTTCGCCTCGACGCCGACCACTCGCTCGCCGTCCCGCAGCACATCGCGAACCTGGACACCCTCCCGCACGTCCACGCCCTGCAACTGCGCGTGGCGGAGCAACGTCTCGTCCAGCCGGTAGCGAGAAAGACCGATCGCATACCGCTCGGCGTCAAGCCCGCGAAAATCGGCCACGAACCGGTCGCCACCGGGCGCATGCACCTCCATCCGCTCGACCACGTGCGGACCGGCCTCCCGAACCGCATCGGCGACGCCGAGCTCGCCAAGCAGCCGCACACCCTCCGGATTCACGTATTCGGAGCACGCCTTGTGCCGCGGGAACCTCGCCTTGTCGAGCAACACCACTTCGCGCCCGGCCGCGGCGAGCAATCCGGCCAGCGCGCTCCCCGCCGGGCCGCCGCCGACGACCACGACCTCGACGTCCGGTACCGCCGCCAACGCCGGGCCACTCCGCCGCCTGCCGATCATCCGGGCCGCCTCCAGACGCCAACCATCCGGAACATCGGCCGGCGGTACACCCTCGCGTCGTCGATCCCGGCCTGCCGCAACAAATCGACCAACTCGGCCGGTGTGTAGGCCCGCAACACCGAGAGCGGCGCGTCGTGGCGCGTCAACCGGTTCCGCGTCAACAATCGCGACGTCACCAGCGCCACGACGTAGCCGACTCGCCCGCGCACCAGGTCGTTGACGATGAATCCGCGCCGTGCCAACCGCCCCATCTCCCGGAGGACCGCGATCGCGTCGGGCGGTTCGAAATGGTGGAGCGCGAGCGAGCAGACGACCACGTCCACCGCGCAATCGGGCAACGGTACGCTCCGTGCATCAAAACGTTCGAGCGCAATCCGGGGCTCGCCCGGGCCACGCTCGCCGGCGATCGCCAGGACCTCTTCCGAGACATCGGAGGCGATCACCCGCAGCCGTCGCCCCTCCTTCGCCGCCCACCGGCCGATCGCCAGTGGAATGTCTCCTGAACCCGTTGCCAGGTCGAGGATTACCACTTCGCGATCGCACGGCACCCCATCCAGCAGCGGCGGCAGCGCCCGCAACACCGCCGCCGTGCCACCGCCCAATCGATTCACCCGCCGGATGTCCCGCAGGTTGGCGCGCAGTTCCGCGGGGTCCCAATCCCGCCCGTCGAGCAACTCTTTGCGGTGCGCTCGCGGGATGGGTCGTCGCGACCAACCGAGACGGCCTAGGGCGGCAATGGCGATGATGGCGCTTCCCTCGTCTCTCGCGCTCCCTGTCGCCGTCGATTGTCGCACGGCCGGTGCCATCGCCGGACCCGGCACCACAGCCACGGCCTCTCGACGCGGCTCGCCTCTGTGCCCTGCACAACCAGCCGCCCATCGACTACCCTCTTGTCGGACACGCGACGAATCGCCCCGATTCGGGCAAATCGCGGTGTCC
>DATBFX010000424.1:0-48852 GCA_036558305.1 Thermomicrobiales bacterium
CGATTCGACAGTATCGCAAAGACGTTAGCGGTCGACACCTCACGGCGCCGTGTCTTACGCGGGATCGCGGCGGCGGTTGCCGGGCTGATCGTCGCACCGGTGGCGCGCGGCCAGGCGGCGACCTGCTACGCCGCCGGCGACTCGTGCAACGTCGATTCCGAGTGCTGCGTCGGTACCTGCTCCTACGGCTACTGCCGCTGCCCTGCCGGCAAGACAAACTGCAACGGACTCTGTCTCGACAATTGCCAGGGCTGCCCGACCGGTTGGATCAAGTGCAACGGTTTCTGCCGCGACCTCAAGTCCGACGCCGGCAACTGCGGTGCTTGCGGCCACGCCTGCCAGAAGGGATCCCACTGTTCCAGCGGCAAGTGCTGCGGTCCGCGCCAGGTCAACTGCGGCGGCAGTTGCGTTCCCCTGGAGCAGTGCGCGTAGCGGTCGCGCGGACTCGATCACGACGCGGTCAGATCGCCGGCGCGTCCGCCGACGAGGCGCACGGCCAGCAGCACCAGCATCGAGGCGACGAGGAGGACGGCGGAGAGCAGCAACGCCGTCGTCAGGTCGCCCGCCTCGTAGCGGCCGTAGATCGCCAGCGGCATCGTCTGCGTTTTCCCGGCGAAATTGCCGGCGAACATGATCGTCGCCCCGAATTCGCCGACCGCCCGCGCCCAGGCGAGCACGGCGCCGGCCGCCAGACTCGGTCGCGCCAGCGGCAGCGTCACCGACCAGAAAACCCGCGCCGGCGGGGCACCGAGATCGGCGGCGGCATCTTCCAGATCGCGGGCGACGCGCGCGAATCCGGCCCGCGCCGCCCGCACGTAGAACGGTACCGACACGAAGATCTGGGCGAGCACGACCGCCGCGGTCGTGAAGCCGAGGGTGATCCCGACGTCGTCCAGGTGTTTACCGGCGATGCCGCGCCGCCCAAACGCCATCAGCAACGCGATCCCGGCGACCGCCGGCGGCAGCACCATCGGCAGATCGATCAGCGTATTGACGAGATGGATGCCCGGGAATCGACGACGTGCGAGCAGGTAGGCGAGCGGCGTCCCGAGCACAAGGATGACCGCCAGACTGATGCCGGTCGTGACGACCGTCAACTCCAACGCCTGCCGGAGCGTGTGTCGCGTCGCCTCGGTGAGCCGGGGGGCCTCACTCGCCCGGAGGACGAGGGCCAGCAGCGGCAACGCCAGAAACAGGACGAGCGCCGCGGCGGCGAGCCAGACGCCGGTGCTCAGTCCGACCGTCGCGCTGCCGTGCGGCGCGGTTTGGTACGTTGCGGTGGCCTCGTGGGTGGGCGCGACATCCGCCGCGTCCCACCGCCTCATACTCCGTTCCGGCGTGGCCCGCCGCCCTGTATCCTGACCGATCAAGACGTTCCTCGAGCGGGCGGACCGGCGATGTCCGCCCTTGTTTGAGGTTTGCGCCGTGGGAACCGGGCGGACATCGCCCAGCGGGCACCCGGTCCGCCCTTCATCCGGCGCCGGAGATCTCCCGGCCGGATCTGCGTTCGCCAGTATGACCGACCCGATTCTTGCTCGACGATGGGGCGATCGGATCGGGTCACGGTTTCGGTTGGAAACCGTACGACTGGAGCGTCGCCTGTCCCTCGGGACCAAGCACGTAGTCGATAAGGGCTTGAGCCAAATCGGTCTTGCCACCCTTGACCGCGGCGATCGGGTATTGGGCGATCGGGTTGACCTCGGCCGGGATCTCGATCTGTTGCAATGAGTCGGCGACATCCGGGGTGACGTCGGTCACGTAGACGACGCCGGCATCGGCCTCACCGGTGCTGACCTTGGTCACGACCGCCTTCACGTTGTCCTCTTCCGAGACGACGTTGGCCGCGACCTTGTCCACGAAGCCCTCGCCGTAGGTGGCGGTGTCCTGCCCCATCGCGCAGAAGGACAGGCGCGCGTACTGCCCGACGGGCACCGACTCCTGGGCCAGGTCGAGCTTGACGCCGGGTTTCGCGAGGTCTGCCGGTGTCTGGATCCCGGCGGGGTTGTCCTTGGGGACGATGATGACCAGGCTATTCTGGACGAACACCGGTGCGTCGCCCTCGACCAAGTCCTTATCCCTGGCGGCGTTCATCTGCGTGAGGTTGGCCGAGGCAAAGACATCGGCCTTGGCGCCCTGTTCCATTTGCGTGACGAGCGCCTGCGAGCCGGCGAAGTTGTAGGTGATCGTCAGTCCCGGGTTTGCCGCTTCGAGGTCGGTCTTGATCTTGTTGAAGGAGTCGGTCAGCGAAGCGGCGGCGAAGACGGTGAGCTCGCCACCGCCAGAGGGGAAGGCGACCGGGCTCGCTTCTGCCGCCGGCGCGGTCGTTGCCGCCGCCGCGGCGGCAGCCGGCGACGCCGGTGGCGGGCATTCGATCGTGACCGCGCCGACCGCCTGCGGACGGGCGATCCCGCTGGTCGTCAACGCGGCGAACGCCAGGAAGAACGCCATAACCGGCGCGAACGAGCGACGGGACACGGTACGGGCCACTTGTCTCCCTCCTCCGGTCGTGCAACAATCGTCAGGTGTCAGGTAGTCAGTGATTGAGTAGCATAGTGGTGGCAGCGTAGGACCGAGCGCGGAACCTGTCAAGGGGTCGCGGACGGGAGGCCAGCAATGGAAGTCAGCGCGCGAAACCAAATCCCCGGCAAGGTGAAGAACGTCGTTCTCGGCGGCGTGATGGCCGAGGTGACGGTCGACATCGGCGACGGGAAGGAGATCGTCGCGGCCGTGACCCGTGCCTCGGTCGAGCGACTCGGCATAACGGAAGGCGCCGAGGTGGTCGCGGTCATCAAAGCGACCGAGGTCATGATCGGCAAACGGTAAAACGTCCCGAGACAACGGAGAGGGG
Source organism: Thermomicrobiales bacterium (assembly GCA_036558305.1). GTDB lineage: Bacteria > Chloroflexota > Chloroflexia > Thermomicrobiales > UBA6265 > DATBFX01. The sequence goes on from DATBFX010000424.1 coordinate 2,849, forward strand.
TATCCCGATGAAAGCGCGAATCGGTTTCGCGTCGGTTGGTCTTGCCTTCTTGATGGCCCTCTTCACCGTCGCCGCGCCCGGTGCGCTGCGATCCGCCGCCGCGTTGCAGGCATCGCCGGAAGCGTCGCCGGTTGCCGCGACCACGATCCAACTGACCGGACTGGTCGAAAATCCCGGCGAATTGACCGTGGCCGATCTCCAGGGCATGACACCGCAGACCGTCGACGTCACGTTCCAGGCGGCCGGCAAAGAAGAGAAGCACACCTTCACCGGTGTCAAGCTCTGGGATGTTCTGGACAAGGCGAAACTCCAACTCGATCCAAAGCGCAAGAACGACCAACTCCGCAAGTACGTGGTGCTGACGGCCCAGGACGGGTACGACGTGGTGATCTCCCTCGGCGAGATCGATCCCGGTTTCGGCAACCAATCGGTCCTGCTGGCCTGGGACCAGGACGGCGCCCCGCTCACCGGCGAAGACGGTCCGGTGCGCCTCGTCACACCCGGCGACGTCAAGGGCGGTCGCTACGTCTACGGCGTCATCAAGATCGAAGTCCGCGACGTCGACAGCCCGCCGCGTGCCTGATCCCTCGGGCGACCGGCCGCTCAGTCTCTTCATGCCGGGCGCGTTCGCCGGTCTGCTCCGCAGACCGGCCGAATGGGCGATCCTGGCACGATACGGGTGTCTGCCCGTCAACTGACCGCTCGCTCGGCATACCCCAGTCCCTTAGAGCGTGTTATGGACTTGCCGGGAACGCAACCGACACTCGATGAGGCGTGAGGTGGACGACTCCGACGAAACGAAGGCCCGAGGGCATGAGCGCCGATCGGGCTGGACCGGGCATCGAGCGCGGCGCCCGCGTTCGGTGCTGCCGATTTGCCTGTCGCGCATGGTCGCCTCCGATTCGTCGGCGATGCCGCCGTGTTTCCTCGCGGGCCGACGGTCCCGTCTGGCCCAAGTCCATAACACGCTCTAGCCCAGATTGTTCACCGACATAGCGAAAATCACCTCCCGTCATTCCGAGCGCAACCGAGGAATCGCCGGGAGCGCAGCGGAGGCGTCGTCGTGCCTGCGGGTCTCCTCTGGCGGAAAGAGATTCCTCGATAAGCCCGGAATGACGACCTGATTGCCCGAGGCATTCGTGAGTAATCCGCGTTAGCCGAGTTTCGCGATCACCCCTTCCTCAAACCGGTGCAGCGGGTCGAGGTCGTAGGCGAGACCCGGAATGTAGATGATGCCGTAGTCGGCTCCGGCTTCGATGCAGGTCCGGACCCGCTCGCCCAGTTCGTCGACCGTGCCGACGAAGTAGCCCTTGGCGAAATCCTCGTAGGAGATGTTGCCCATCGTCTCGCGGAGTTTGGCAGTTGCCTGGGCGGGATCGGCGCCCGGCGCCACCGGATAGACGTAGATCTCGGTCGAGCGGGTGATCTCGCCGTAGTCCCGATTCTCTCGCTCGCAATGGGCCTGCAGGATGGCGAGTTTTTCGGTGATGATCTCCGGTCTGCCACCGCCCACGTTGCAGGCGTCGCCGTACTGCGCCACCAACCGGAGGGTAACCTGCGGCCCGCCGCCGCCGATCCAGAGGGGAATCTTGCGCCCCGGTCTGGCGCTCTTCGGTTCGTTGATCGGTCTGTCGATCGAGTAGTACTTCCCGGAAAACGTCGGATTGTCTTCGGTCCACATCCTGTGGATGATCTGAACCCCCTCCCGGAATCTCGCCATCCGCTCCGGCGTCTCCGGGAACCCATACCCGTAGGCCCGCCACTCGTGCTCGTACCACCCCGCGCCATACCCGGCGAAAAGCCGGCCGTGACTGGCGGCGTCCACCGTCGAAGCGATCTTCGCGAAGAGGGCGGGATTTCGGTACCCGTTGCAATTGACCATCTGGCCGATGTTGACCCTGGTCGTGTCACGAGCGAGCGTCGCCGAGATCGTCCACGATTCGAAAACCGTGTTCATCGTCGGCGTCGGTACGGTGTGGAAATGATCGAAAACCCAGATCGAATCCCACGGCCCCGTCTCAGCCGCCCTGGCGACGTTGGTCATCGCTTCGAACTGCTCGACCGGATCGGCGATCGCGGTGAGATCCATCTTCCAACCTTGCGGCACGAACACACCGAACTTCATCGCCGGCATGAACCGACTCCTCCCTTTCAGACGCACCCGCGTCAACACGCCGCCAAATCCCAGCGCGATCTCCGGACCACGAGCAGCGTAACTCAGGCCCAGCAGAGGCCCGCGCCTGCATAACAGTATGCCTCTCGTCAGCTCAGGATCGGGAGTTGGCGTCCACGACGCTTGCCCGATCGGCGATCGGCACTGATCGAACCATCGCCGGGTGAAAGCCCTTCGCCTCACGCATGGCGCGGCACCGGTCGCGCATCCCAACCGAACCGTGGCGATCGGCGGATGACGGCCGGCAGACCGGCGGCCAGAGTCCGGTCCGTCGCAGATGGCGCAACCGGGTCAACCGCATCAACTCATCGGGCGTCAACTCGTGCACGGCATCCAACCTTCTCGGCGAAACCTACCATCATTCGAGAAATCTCACCCGTACCCATCACTTTCGAACCATTGACAAAAAGGGCGCAGCCGATCTGTTCGCTTTTCCCAACGGTCGCCCGGCGGACGGGGGGCGGGCCCGGGCGGCGCCGACGCCCGTCCCCGGTCGGCCGCCGATCCCCACCGCCCGGGCGCCGCAGGGCGTTCCCCCTCCGTGGGCAAGACCGCCACGAGCGGGAGCGCGCGGCCGGGTCCCGCCGGCTCCACGCCGACCCCCGTACCGCCCGGTTCGCCCAGCATTGGTCGACGATGAGCGCGCGGCTTCCGCGTCGACTCTCCGCCGTCCGGCAGCGTCCGACCGTGTGGACCCTTGCCGAGTGGTGGCACTCTGGATAGAGTGCATCGGTAGGCGAATGGCCGGGCGATCGTGCTCCGCGATTGGGGCGCGACGTTTCGACCAGCCCGCAACGCCTGCGTGACCGAATTCGCGGGCGTCGCCCGCCGCGACGTGAGAGGGAACCGGTCGGTGCTCGTCATCATGCAACCGGGAGCGTCCCCGGCCGCCGTCGACGCGCTCATTCGTGAAGCGGCCAGGGCCGGCCGCGACGCCGCGGTTTTCGACGACGCCGAGTCCGCCGTCGTTCACCTGAGCGGCGACAACTCCCCCGAGCTCGCCGAGTCCTTGGCTGCCGTTCCCGGTGTGGCTCGCGTCGTGCCTTCCCGCGAAACGGGGCGGCCCGTCACCAGCAACCTCCGCATCGCCGGCATCCGGCCGTTGGTTTCCCCCGACATCCTGGTCGAGCGGTTGCCGCTGTCCGATGCGGGAGCGGTGATGGTGCAGCGTGCCCGCCGCGAGGTCAGCCGCATCCTGAACGGAGCGGACGATCGCCTCCTGGTCGTCGTCGGGCCCTGCTCGATCCACGACCCGCGGGCCGCCCTCGATTACGCGCGGCGCCTCGCCCCGCTTGCGGAGGAGTTGGGGAGCGATCTCCGCGTCGTCATGCGCGTGTACTTCGAGAAACCGAGGACGACGGTCGGCTGGAAGGGACTCATCAACGACCCGCACCTGGACGGCAGCTTCGCCGTCAACGAGGGGCTTCATCTTGCCCGGCAATTGCTCCTCGACGTGATCGCGCTGGGGTTGCCGGCGGGGTGCGAATTCCTCGACCCGATCACCCCGCAGTTCATCGCCGATGCCGTCACCTGGAGCGCGATCGGCGCCCGCACCACCGAAAGCCAGGTCCACCGCAACCTCGCCTCCGGTCTCTCGATGCCCGTCGGGTTCAAAAACGGCACCGGCGGTGACGTCCAAATCGCGATCGACGCCATGCACGCCGCGTCCTACACCCACCAGTTCATGAGCGTCACCGAACAGGGCGTGGCCGCGATCGTGGTTACCCGCGGCAACCGGGATACCCACCTCATCCTGCGCGGCGGTCACAGCGGTCCGAACTACGATGCCGAGAGCGTGCAACAGACCCTGGTGGCCCTGCGTGCCGGCAAGGTGCCTCCCCGTGTGATGATCGATTTCAGCCACGGCAACAGCAGCAAGGATTACCGCCGTCAGCCGGTCGTTGCCCGCGCCGTCGCCGAGCAGGTGGTCGCGGGCGAATCCGGCATCATCGGCGTCATGCTCGAAAGTTTCCTCGTCGACGGTCGCCAGGACCTCGCCGACCCCAAAAACCTGGCATTCGGCCAGAGCGTTACCGACGGCTGCCTGGGTTGGGAGATGACCGCGCCGATCCTCGAGGAACTGGCGGCTACCGTGCGCGACCGCCGCACCCGGCTTGTCAGGCGAAACACGGCGCCCGCGTGACGCGTTCGACCGGTCGGGGACGGCTTCGGCGACGTGCACGGCGCGACATTGCTAGCTGCCGCCCGTAGTGGGACGTAAAATGACGACGTTGGACGGCCTCGTGAGTCAGCAGTTCGTGTCGACAGCGGCGGAACCGTGAGTGTCGAGGCTGGCGACCAGACGATCTGGATGGAGCTGCCGATCGGGTGTCGCGACGACAATGCCCACCGGCCTTCCCGGTGGCGGTCAGGCGGATGAGCGCATTCGACCCCAACCGCACAGGAGGACAGCGATGGATCGGACATCACAGACATCGAAGTCGGCCGGGAGCGAGGCCACGGCGAGTGAGCCAGGGATGGCGCTCGGTCCGACCGAGGCCGAGATCGAGGCCTGGGCGGAGCGCGTGCGGTTGCGGCGCCAGGCCTGGGTGGACGGCCCAACTGATGAAGAGCGGCACGACTGGGCGGAGCGCGAGCAGGCGCGCCGGATGGCGCGGTTGGAGTATGAAGCCGAGTCCAGGTCCGCCACCGGTGACCGGGCGCGATTCGACCCGTATCAAGAGCGCCTCCGACTCCAGCGCCGCTACATCCGCGAGGCACGGCTGGCGACCGAGGGGCTCGGGGTCTGGATGGCGACCTGGCCGTTCCGCATGCTGGCCGATTTGGTGAGCGTCGGCCGGGAATGGGAAGAGGAGTCGCTGGGCCCGGCGCGCCGCCGCTGGATTCCCTTCTACGATGACGACGTGTAACGGCGCAGCGTCGAGGGGACGGTTGCGCCGCACGGCCGTCTGAGGCCTCCACACGCGCCAGGCGTCCTCGTCGCGGCAACCACCCCGTCCGCCCAATGGCGGTCGCGTAGGGGGGCCGGTTGATCACGTCCCGGAGCACGCTGGCACGCGCCGCACAAACCATCGCCGTCCTCGTCCGGTATCGCATTTTCTTCGCGGCGCTCCCCTGGCGCCGGGGCCAACTCGATCCGGTCCAACTTCGGCTCGCGCTGGAGCACCTCGGTGGGGCCTGGATCAAGCTTGGACAGATGCTGGCGATGCGGTTCGACTTGCTCCCGGCCGCCCATTGCCACGAGCTCTTCAAGCTGCTCAACGAGGTCAAGCCGGTCCCGTACGAGGAGGTGCGTGACGTTATCCGACGGGAACTCGGCGATGACCCCGCGTCGATCTTTCGCGAGTTCGACCCGACGCCGATTGCGGCTGCGTCGATCGGTCAGGTGCATCGGGCGGTTTTGCCCTCCGGTAGGGCGGTCGCCGTCAAGATCCAGCGACCGGACGCACGCCAGGTCTTCGCCGCCGACATCGAGTTGATGTACGCGCTCTCCGGCCTCCTGGGTCGGGTCGGCCTCTTCGGAGCGACGAGCAGCCGACAGGTGATTGACGAGTTCGCCAGATGGACGACGGACGAACTCGACTACGTGACCGAAGCCCGCCACGCGATTCGCCTGCGCAAGAACGCGACCGGCGATCCCCTGCAGCACGTGCCACGGGTTTGGGGGCACTTCACCACCTCCCGCGTCCTCACGCTCGACCTGATCGAGGGCGTCCCGCTGATCGGGATCTTGAACGCGGTGCGGGACGGCGACCGCGCCTACCTTGATCGCCTGCGCGATCGTGGGCACGACCTTCGGCGCGTCGTCCGTCATCTCGATTGGAACATGCTCAACCAGATCCACGTCTTCGGCCTGTTCCATGCCGACCTGCATCCGGCCAACCTCTTCGTGCTACCGGGTGACGCCATCGGCTACGTCGACTTCGGCGTCGTCGGCAAGCTCTCCGGCGAGATGCGCCAGTCCTTGACGCGCTACGCCTCCCTCTTCTTCGATGGCGACTCCGACGGCGCGATCACGGAGTTGACGCGGTGGGTCGCGCCCGGTTCAATTAGCCGCGTCGAAGCCGCCCGAGCCGAACTCGTCCGCGCCCACGAAGAGTTCATGCTGGCGGTGAGCACGGCCGAGCAGATCCCCGCCAAAGGCGCGGGCGTGTCGTTCGCGGTCGGAATCCTGGACATCGTCCGCCGGCACGGCATCGTCCTTGCCCCCAACGCGCTCGCGTACCTGCGGACCTTGATCGCGACAGACGCCCTTCGGTTCGAGCTCGCACCGGACTACGACCTGCACGGACAGACCCAGCGCTTCTTCGGGCTCCTCGTCTTCCAGGAAACGCGCGAGTTCCTCAAACCGCACAACGTGGTGAGGGTTGCCCACCACCAGGCATTGCGCGTGGATCGCATGCTCGACGCCGTCGACGCCCAGCTTCTTCTCGTGAGTTCCGTTGAGTCACGGATCTTGCGTGTCCAGGAGAGCATCAGGACTGCCCGCCGGTGGCTGACGACCCTCGTGATGGTGCTGATCGTGGGCGTCATCCTCCTTCGTCTCCTCGATCTTCACCCCGGTTGGCGGACGGCGGGGCCGATGCCGGAGTCGGCCAGGAATTGGCTGCCGTGGCTGGTCTTCGGGGTGCTTGTGGCGATCGGTCTCGCGATTGTGGTTCAGGCGTTCCGCTTCCGGGGAGAAGATCGGGCACCGAGGGAGTAGATCGGTGGTGCCTTGCCTGCCTGGATCGACCGATAGGTGGAACAGCCCGATGACTCGCGGAATGGCACGATCCGGTACGTCCGGGGAGGTGTCTACTCCTGCACCGCAAACCCGGCGAAGGAACCACGGCCAATAGACGGCACGTCAGCGGGTCGCGGCGATCGCGCCCGATCGCGGGATGGCAGAACGCTCACCCGCCGTGAACGGGTTGGTCCAGGCGGTGCCACCCGTCGCGAACCGGTCCGGGCGGAACGGCCGCAGATCGAACCCCGCTTCGCGCCCGCCCAGCAGATCGGCGACGACGACCCCGACGACGGTGCCCCAGGAGAACCCACCGCCGTTGAAGCCGGCGGCGATCGTCAGGCCGGGCGCCCAGGAGGCGCGGCCGATCAGGGGCAGCCCGTCGGCCGTGAAGCCCATGATCCCGGCCCAGGCGCGCACCACCTTGATCCCGGCCAGGCGGGGGAAGAGCGTGGTCAGGCAACCGGCGATGCCGTTGAGCACGGCCGGGGAGACGCGCTCCTCGTAGTGCCCGAGGCCCTCGTCCTCGTCCAGCCGCCGGAAGCCGCCGCACAGGATCTGACCGCCGGCTGTTTGCCGGCCGTACTCCTTGTCGAAGTTGGTTCCAAAGGGATGGGGCAAGACCGGCGGGACCGGCTGCGTCACGAGGATCTGCCCGCGCGCGGGGACGATCGCACCGGCCGGCAACTCCGGCAGGAGCAGCGGCGTGTAAGCATTGGTCGCCAGCACCACATCGTCGGTTTCGATCGCCTCGCCGCGCGCGACGACGCCGGTGACCCGATCGCCGTCGCGCAGCAGGCGATCGACGGCAACGCCGGTGCGGATCGTCGCGCCGAGGCGTTTCGCGGCCGCCGCGAAGCCGTTGACGAGGGCGAACGGCCAGAGATGCCCGGCGTTGCGGGTGTATTCCGCGCCGACGATTGCTTCGGTGAGCGTTGGCATCAGCGACCGGGCGGAAGCGCGGTCGAGCCAGGCAACATCGAGACCGGCCGCCCGCTGCCGCTCGACACTCGCGACGAGATGGTCGGCATGCTCGGGGGTGGTTGCGACGGTGAGGGTTCCCGGTTGTCGCAATTCGAAGTCGACGCCGATTTCGTCCGGCAGTTGTTGGACCAGCGCCAGATTCGCCGAGGTCAGGGCGTAGACGGCCCTTCCTTCCTCCGAAAGCAGCGACGAGCCAACACCGAGCACGCCGCCGTTGCGCCCCGACGCGCCCGCGGCGAGACCACGCTTCTCCAGGAGCAAAACCCGCCGCCGGGCCTTCGCCAAACGGTAGGCGATCGAGCAACCGACGACACCACCACCGACGACGATGACGTCGGGTTGCCTCCTATCGTCCGGCCCTTGCCCGCGGGTGCCGCCCATCCTGACCACCGCCTCGTTGCCAAACGCTTCGCGTCGTCTCGCTCGGGTTTATACGACGCGAAGGCACCGGCGTCTACGGAGGGCAAAGCGGCATCACGCCGCTGGCGGAGGCGATGCCGATTCGGGCATCTCGGTGGCAAGCACATTGCCGGGCGGCATGACGAGGACCACCGGCAGGCGATACGCCGGGTCGACCAACAGGCTCCCGACCATGCCCGCTTCCCTGTGGCCGGGCACGCTGCAATAGAACTCGTAGATCCCAGCGGGCGCGTCGATGCTGATGGTTTTTGACTCGCCAAGTAGGAGTTCGACGTGAATCCCGAGCGCGTCGATGTTGAAGGTATGCCGAACCTGGCCAACGTTGGCGAGCGTCAGGGCCACCCGGGTGTCGGGCGGGATGCCGAGTTGCGACGGCGCGTACACGATGTCGGCGAGGAGCAGGGCGAGCGTGGGTCCGGAGCGCGCGATCTCCTGCGCGGAGGGGGTGCCGGAAGGAGTCGCTTCGGGCGCGACGGTCGCGATCTCATCGATGAGCCAACGATCGCCGCCCCGGACGAAGACGACGAAGTCGCGGCTACCAAAACGATCCGTGGCCAGTAGGGCACCGACGCGGTCGTTCGGTAGCCGTACCGTCTCCACGATCTCGGGCTGCTGGCCATCCGTGGTCCATGCGGCCGAAGACCAATGGTCACCCCACCAGGGCGAGGCCGGCGTACCGGGGCCGGGCGCGGACGCCGGAACAGGTTCCCGATGGCGTCGCAGGTAGTCGTCGGTGAAGAGGGCGAACTGGCGGGCCCGGGCATCCCAGACCGCCGGGAGATCGGTTGCTGCCTCGGCCGCGAGCACTTCGCAGGCCGCATAGTCGCCGATCGTCGCGGCGATCCCGACCACCTCATCGGCCGATGCGGGTGCTCCCTCTGGCAAATCGGCCTCCTCCAACCAGAGTCGGGTGTCTTGGAGCACCCGCGATGCCGTGAGCGGCGATGGAACCGGCGTGCCGCCGATCGGTGCCGGCGGACCGGTTCGGGGTGGCATGTCGCACTCGGCGGCGGTCGGCGACCCCACCGGGGGCGAGATCAGGTGCGAACCGGTCGGACCCGACTCGCCGCCGTACCACCGGATGGCGACCAGACCGGCGGCGAGTGTGATCAGCAGCAGCGCCGCGGTCGCCACGAGCGATCCGACCGCTCGCCGTCCCGGCTCCGCCCGACTTTCGTCCTGTCCGCTCGGCCGTCGCCACCAACGGAGGCCCCGTACCGGCGCGACGGCGATGAAGCCGGCCGGCGAAGCAGTCTGTGCGCGATCCATCAAGCGTCCCTCCAGGGCACGAACGAATGCCGGGTCGACCCGCGGCGTGTCGTCGCGCGCGTATAGGCGTTCGACCGTCGTCCTCAGAGCGTCGTGCTCTGCGGCGCCGTCGAGCGGAGTCGCGCCGGCAAGGAACGACTCCCACCACGCGTCGAGCGCCGCGATCGCTTCGCGCTGTTCCCGTCCGCCGTCGAGTCTCATCGCGGACCCTGCCTGTTCTCCGCACCTTCGGCGATGATGGCGCGCAAGCGGGCGATCGCCCGAAACTGCGCGACCTTGACCGCGCCGGGGCTGCGGCCGAGCACGCGGGCGATCTCCGGTCCGCTCAATCCGGACAGGCGGAGTTCCAACAGGCGCCGCTCGTCGTCGGGGAGGAGCGCGAGCAGCCCCTGGATCGTTCCCCGCGCTTCGTTGCCGATGGCGATCTCCTCGGGTCCGCGCGACGGATCGGCAAGCGAGCTTGCCGCTTCGATTGGGCGACCCTGTTCCCTGCCGCTTCCACGCAGATCGTTGGCGATCGTGTTGTGGGCGATCGCGAAGAGCCAGGAGCGGAAACCGCCCGCTCGGTATCGCGGCAGCGCGTCGAGTGCCTTCGTGAACACGAGACTCGTTGCGTCCTCCGCCGCCTCGCGGTTGCCGAGTCGACGGTGGCAATAGCGGTAGATGACATCGGCGTAGCGGCGATAGAGCACCGCGAAGACCGCCGAGTCGCGCTTGGCCGCGGCGACCAGGGCGTCGTCGTCCTCGCCAGCGGCGAGATCGCGCGATCGATCCGCCACAACCAATCTCGTCCCCGTTCCGCCGGGCATCGCACTCCCCGCGCTCCGCCGTCACTCCGGTTAACACCGACGCGGTTGAAGGGTTACATCATCGGGATCGGTGCCCCGCTACAATGGGACCGGTAAGGGCGCGGCGCCTTTGCATCCGGGAGACTTCGCGATGACGGCAACGACGACACGCACCACCATCGAGCGCACCGAGCACCCGCACGTGATCAAGGGCGGCGGGCTGGGCGGGCAGCCGCGGATCGACGACCAGCGCATTTCCGTGTTGCAGATCTTCGCCCTGCACGAGGCGGGTGAGACGACCGAGCAGATCCTGCTCGGGCACCCGACGCTGACGCCGGCCGAGGTCCACGACGCCATCAGCTACGCCTACGACCATCCGGACGAGATGGACTACTGGACCGAGCGGCGTAAGCTCCGCAACGTCCTGAAGCACAGCGACATGGTCTACGTGGAAGGAAGGCTGATCCCACGCAGGGGGCTCGATCGAGTGACGTTGCCGGTGGGCGCGAAGATCTATACCTGGGAGACGCTGCCGCCGGAGTTCGATGAGTGATGGCGATCGAGGGACTGTCGATCCGGTCGTACCTCGATCACCACACGCATGACCTGTTTGCCGTTGATCTACGGCGCCGCGGGTTCGACATCGTCAAGGCTCGTGACGTTGGCAACGAGCGCGCCTCCGACGAAGCGCACCTGGCGTGGGCAACCGATCAGGGGCGCGTCGTCCTTACTTCGGACTTCGATGACTATCCTGTGTTGGCAGACCGGTGGTACCTGGAGGGCCGAGATCATGCCGGGATTATCCTTCTCGAGCAACCGGGACTGCGCCATCCCTATGGGCGGTTGCTTCGTCGCCTCCTGCGTCTCCTCGACACCTTGGCTGCCGACGACATGATCAATCGCGTAGAGTGGCTCGACTGGAAATGGGATAACCACGACTGAAAGAACCGGGCCGCTTTGGCTGCCCGTTGGAATCGCGGAAGTGATCGCCGCCCAACAGGAGAGCCACGCATGAGCATCGCGACGACACGCACGACGATCGAGCGGACCGAGCACCCGCACGTGGTCAAGGGCGGCGGGCTGGGCGGGCAACCGCGGATCGACGACCAGCGGATCTCCGTGTTGCAACTCTACGATCTCTATCGGACGGGCATGGGCGTCGAGGAGATCCGTGCGAGTTACCCGACGCTTACGGCGGCCGAGGTGCTCGATGCCTTGAGCTACGCCTTCGACCACCAGGACGAGATGGCGATCTGGCGAGAGAACCTGAAACTTCGCACTCTGCTCCGTGAGCACGACATGGCGTACGTGGGAGGGCGGTTAATCCCTCGTGAGGCGTTGGCGACGTCGGACATCCCGGCCGGTGTTGAGGTCTACACCTGGGAGACGCTTCCCGAGGAACTCGACGAGTAGTGGTCATCGAGGGGCTGTCGGTCCGACTCTACGCCGACCACAACTTCGATGACCGGTTCTCGGTCGACGTGCGTCGAGAAGGTCTTGACCTCGTGCTCGCGCGTGACGTCGGCAACCAGCAGTTGTCCGACGAGGGCCACTTCACGTGGGCGACCGCGCAGGGCCGGGCTATCCTGACGCACGACGTGAAGGACTTCTTCCGGCTCGCGCGGACATGGCATCTCGCCGGACGCGTGCATGCCGGCATCATCCTTTCTGCTCAACCGAGAGCGGAGATGCCATACGGACGACTCCTTCGCCGGCTTCTGCGTCTTCTTGATACGTTGACCGCGGGCGACATGTTCAACCGCGTCGAATGGCTGAGCCAGCGGTGGGACAATGGCGAGGGAGACGACTGAACCTGCGGTTGGTGGACGATGCGCAACCTGCTCGGGCGGCTCAACGCGCGGACGACGGAGGAATTGACGCGAATCGCGGCGACCTGGCAGGTGCCGCTGTCGGCGGGCGACCGACCGGGGATGGTGAGCCGTCTCTACCGGGCGCTCGCCGATCCGCGCACGGTGCGCGATTGTTGGGATCGGTTACCGGACGACGAGCGGGCAATGGTGCGGCTGCTCGCGGTGAGCGAGGAGACCGCGCTGACACTGCCGGAGCTGGCGGCGCACCTCGGGGTGGCCGAAGAAGACGCGCGGCAGATCGCCGTCCGGCTCTATCACGAGGCGATCGTTGCCCGTGAGGGGGACGACGAACCCCTCCCGGTCGGAGCGCTCCCGCGTCTGTTCTTGCCGCGTGAACTGACCCTGCTGTTCCGGCGTGTCCAGGACGAGATCGAGGCCGGCGACATCAGCGAGACCCCCTTGCGCGCCCTCCTTGCCCTCCTCGACGATCGGGAATTGGAGGAGGCGGCCGAGATTTGGGGCGTCCGGGTGATCGCCGGGTTGCGCGGGCGCGAGGATTTGACCCGGCAGATCCTCCAACAGGTCGGCGACGCGGAACGCGTCGCGGCGGTCGCCGGGAAGCGACGGCGGGATGCCGCGCTGATCTGGCGCCGGCTCCGCGACGCGACGAACGGCGCTCCGGTTGCGCTGGCGGAGGCGGCCGACGCGGCCGGGTTGGCGCTCGGCGAGGCGCGCCGGGCGCAACGGTTACGCGACGCGCTGGCGGAACTGGAGGGTGCCCTCCTCGTCTGGCACACCTACCGACCGGATGGCAGCCGGTGGCTGTTCGTGCCGGCAGAGATCCGGGCGCCGGGGCCTACCCGCCGCGACGATCTGCCGGCGCTGACACCGGTGTTCGTGCCACCGGTGGAGGCGGTGGCATGGCGATCGCCGTCTGCGCTCGCCTGGGATCTGCTGACGCTGCTGCGGGAGTTGTCCGTCGCGGGCGCCCCACGGGTCCACGTCGCGGCCGATCTCCCGCGTTCCTGGCGGCGACACGTCAATCGCGGTTTGTGGAACCGCGGTGCCGAAGTCCCGCCGATCGGGTACCTCGAGTTCCTGGCGGCGCTCGCGCAGGCGGAGGGGTTGCTTCTAGGCGGTGCCGAATCGGGTCAAGAACCACTCGCCGTCGGTCCCGCGATCCGGCTCTGGCGCAATCGTTCCTTCGCCGACCAGATGGAACGCCTGAGGTGGTGGTGGTTGGCGAGCCAGTCGTGGATCGAGGGCAGCGCCAGGAAGGACGTCGAGGTGTGGGGGGCGGAGTGGGTGCCGTTCCGGCGCAAGCTGCTCGTCCACCTCTCCGCGCTGACCGACGGCGGCTGGTATGCCCTGGACGACCTGGCCGGTTGGTTGGCGGCGCGCGACCCGGAGATGCTCGGCGCCACCTTTACCGTCGCGACGGCCCGCCACGTGGAGGCGACCGACCCGGGCGAGGGGGGGCGGCGCCGCGCCGCGATCGCCGAGGTGGCGGCGGTCACGGTGGAAACTGCCTTCCGTTGGTTTGGACTGATCGAGGTCGCCGAGGGCGGGCGCCGCGAGCGCATGGTGAGGTTGACGTACGCGGGACAAGCGATGGCCGGCGCGCAGCCGGTGCCGGCCGCCGAGGAACCGGGCGACGGACCGCCCTTGACGGTGGGCGCGTCGGGCGAGATCGTGTTGCGCGATCCGTCACCGTTGCGGGTGTGGTCGCTCTCGGCCTTTGCCGAGGTCGAGCGCCTGGATCGCCTGTCGACCTATCGTTTGACCGAGGAAGCGGTCGGACGGGCACTGACGGCGGGATTCGAGACGCGGCAGATCGTCTCGTTCCTGGCGATGCAGGTCGGTGTCCCCGTCTCGCCCGATTTGGAACGGCGCCTTCAGGAATGGAGCCGCGGATTCCGGCGCGTCCGCCTGCGACGTGCGGTGGTCGTCAGCCCGGACGACCCCGCGCACCTGGACGCGTTGCACGAAGCAGCCGAGCGGCACGGGTTCACGGTGCGACCATTCGGCGAGTCCCTCGTGGTTTTGCTGTCCCCGGCAGCGGGTGACGAGGAGGCGATGCTGGCGGCGGTGTGGCGCGACGACGGGTTCACGCCCCAGTGGGACGCACGCGCGCCTGTCTCGCGCCAGCGCGACGAAGTGGAGGAACAGTCCGGTACGGAAGGCCCGCCCGATCGCCGGCGATCGGGCGGGACCTAGTCGTGGGTGGTGGGCGCCATCGACTCGAGGTCGGTCGCGAGCCGGGCGAGCACGTCCAGACCGCGCTCGAGGGAGCGGATGTCCTCTGAACCGTAGCTGGCCACGCGGCGGGCCAACTCGCCCACCAGTTGGTCTTGGACGAAGCCGCTGGCAGCGCGACCCTCCTCGGTCAGGGCGAGGTGAACACGGCGGCGATCGCTGCCGCCGCTGACGCGCCGGACGTAGCCGCGCCGTTCGAGACGGTCGATCAACCCGGTCACGACCGCCGGCGTCACCATCAACCGGCGCGCCACGTCGCCGAGGGTGGTCGTTTCGTCTTCGATTACCGAGAGGGCGGAGAGCTGGCGGAGGCTCAAGTCGCCGCCCCTGTCCGACTGTAACGCGTGCGCTTCGGCCCACCGGTTCAACCGGGGGACGACGTGCAACAGCGCTTGTGCCGTCGCGACCGCCGTCGATTCCGACGAGTCGCGCATTACGCCGTTGCTCCGCATCGTGTCGACAACCGTGGCGACCATCCCGCACCTCCCGTCGTTCCAATCGCTTGCCGCACCCCCGGAGGCAAAGACCACGACGAGGGGGACGAGGTCCTCAGGCCCGCGGGGATGCTACACGTCGATGACAATCCTTGCAATTGACGAGCCCTCCTCCGTCAGTTCGGCTACCCCGTTTCTCGCTCCCGCTTTGGCGACCGGAAGGCGATGTCCGGTCCCTTACTCGCTCGCCGCCGGCGTCCCCGCGTTGGGCGGAAGCCGAAAGGCGATCAGTTCGTTCGCGAACTCGGGGCTCGGCGCACCAGTATCCGTCGTGGCCGAGAAAATGCGGGGACCGGCCGCCGGCACGAACACCATGCCGGCGGCGACCGATGGCGGTGCGTTGATGCCGGCGGTCGCTTGGTACGTCCAGAGCGCGCGGCCGCTGGCGGTGTCGAACGCACGCAGCACGCCGTCGAGACCGGCGGCGAAAACGACGTCGCCGACGACGGTGGCGCCGGCGAAGGCGGGTGTCGGCAGCGACGTCGTCCAGACGATGCCGCCGGTTGCCGCGTCGATCGCCACGAGTTCACCGCTGGCCTTCCCGAAGTCGAACATGCTCGCCTGGTCGTAGCCGGTACTCGCGTACCGGGTCGGAAAGTCGACGACCGGTACGAAGAGCAGACCGTCCGCATACGCGATCGGGGAGACAACGCCTCCCCAGGCGCCGGGAGCGACCTCGATCGCCCCGTCCGGCGGTAACTCGGCGAGATCGTCGTTGTGGTGAAGGCCAACCGAGGTCTGCCAAACGATTTCGCCAACATTTTGCTTGATGGCAAGAACCGTGCCAGTTTTGCCGGAGCCGATCGCGAGCGGGGTGGGCAGGCCGGCGATCGGGACCGTGACCAGGATCGGCGTGTTTTGGAAGTCGTGGTCGAACAGGCCGTGCGGATCGGCGTTGTGGTACCAGCGGACGGCGCCCGTGGCGGGATCGAGGGAAACGATGGAACTGGCGTAGTCGTTGGCGCCGGGCCGGCTGCTGCCGTTCGGCTCGTCGGGGGTGCCGGCCCACGGTGCGGCATTGGCGACGCCGAAGTAGAGGTTGCCGGCGTCGTCGAACGAGGGCGGGTACCAGAGCCCGCCGCCGCTGTTGAGACGCGGGTTGCCCCAGAGGTTGCCGGTGGTGGTGTCGAAACTCCAGAGGGTGGCGCCCGAGGCGGCGTCGAGGGCGAAGAGGACACCGCGGGTGCCGCCGCGGTTGAAACCCCGCGTGTTGCCGCCGATGGTGCTGACGTAGACCGTGCTGTCGTAGACGGCCGGCGCCATGTCGACGCCTTCGAAGGGGTTGTTCGAAAGGCGCACGCGCCAGAGTTGGGCGCCGGTCGCCGAATCGAGGGCGAAGACCTCCGCCGTGTCGCCGGTCGCGCCGAAAATCGAGCCGTAGCCGAGGGCCAACCCGTTGGGGCCGAGTGAGGGAATGCCCTCGTCGTGCCGCCAGCGAACGGTGCCGGTCTCCCGATCGAGGGCGAAGACGTTGCTCATCATGTCCTGGACGTAGACGGTGTCGCCGGCGACGAGGGGGGTCGCCGTCATCCCGCCGTACCCGCCGGCGGCGTCGATCGCGAACGTCCAGGCGACTTCGAGGGTGCCGACGTTCGCGGCGTCGATCGGCGAGGCGGCCGTGGCGCGGGTGGCGGCGAGGTCGTGTTGCGCCACCGGCCAGTCGCCGGCGTAGCGGGTGACTTCGGGCGGGATCGCCGGTCCGAGTGGTGTCGGTGTGACGGCGGCGTGCGGTTGGTCGGGCTCCTGGGCGCGGACAGCACCGCCGGCAAAAGTGAGGAGAACGGTCAGGAGACAGAGGTACGCAGCAGCCCTGGTCGGGCGCCGTCGGCTCACGAGGCCCCCCCGTGCCAGGCGCCGAGAGGCAGCGCCTCGACGACGGGTGTGTTCTCGACCGTGCCGGCGCGGGTGCTGCCGGCGATCGCGTAGATGGTGTCGCCGACGGCGGCGCTGGCGAGACCGTGTCGGGCGGTCGGCATCGGCGGCAGCGCGGTCCAGGCATTGGTGACCGGATCGAAGGCGTCGACGTCGGCGAAGGCCGTCTGGCCGCGCTCGCCGCCGAGGACGACGACGTGCCCGGCGACGGCGACGCCGGACAGACCGCCGCGCGGGACCGGGAGGGGGGCCGCCGCGTGCCACCGGTCGGTCGCCGGATCGTAGACCTCGTTGGCAGCGGCGAACCGGTCGCCCTCGTCGTGATTGGCACGACCGCCGACGGCGTAGATGCGTCCGTCCAGGGCGACGATCGCCAGGTGTTCGCGCGGCGTGGCGAGGCCGGCGCGTTTCTGCCAGGTGTTCGTCGCCGGGTCGTAGACCTCGACCGCGCCGGTGACCGGACCGCCCAACTCCACGCGGGCGCCGCCGACGGCGTAGAGCTTGCCGTCGAGGGCGACGAGACCGAGGGCGCCGCGGGGAGTCGGCAGGTCGGCGCGGCGTTCCCAGGCGTCTCCCGCCGGATCGTAGGACCAGACCGTATCCACTTCCCGCGAGTCGTCGAGCCGGTAACCGCCCGCGACGTAGATGCGACCGTCGAGGGCGGCGACGCCGGGGTGGTGCACACCCTCGGGAAGATCGGCGAGTTGGTGCCATTCGCCCGTGTCCATTTCGAAGCGGTCGCACCGTCCATCGCTGTCGAAGCCGCCGGCGACGTAGATCCGGGTCCCGATCACCGCCGCCGCGAACTCCGATCGCGCCTGGGGGATCGGCGCGAGTTCCCGCCACGGCGAGGACGAGGCAGTGGCCGGCGGAGTCGCCTCCGGTGATTGGGCAAAGACCGGCGATGCCGCAAGCAGCGTGATTGCGGAGAGAACTGCCAGCGCATGTTTGCAAAGACGCGTAGGGGCGGACCGCCGTGTCCGCCCTCCTGCGTGAGCGCAACCGTGGCAGGGCGGACACGGCGGTCCGCCCTTACGCACCCCCCAACCCGGCGCCGACCGATGCGCATTCGCGATGGGGCAAAAACGCTCCAAGCCTCTTCCAATGGAATTCGGTCCGTGCCACTCTGGTGAACAAGGCATCGAGCACCTCCGGGTCGCGCCGCTTTTCCGCTCCGTGCGGCGAGGCGAGAGTCGTCAGTCGCCGGTGAACAGTCTCAAGTCTCAGGTCGCAGCTCGCAAGACGAACGCCGGTTGCGTCTGGCCACTTACTTCTGACGCCTGAGGCCTCTCGCCTAACCCCCGATCCCGATCGCGATCACGCCGGCGGCGACGATGGCGCAGGCGGCGATGCGGGTGCGGCCGAAGGGTTCGCCGAGGAGGTAGACGCCCAGCAAGGCGCCGAAGACGATGCTGACCTCGCGCATCGGTACGACGTAGGAGACCGGTGCCAGGCGGAAGGCGGCCAGAACGATGCAATAGGTGCCGAAGACGGCGACGCCGCCGGCGAGAACGGGCCAGCGCTGACGCACCTCGCCCGCGAGGGCGGTGCGGCGCCGGCTCAGTACGTAAGGGGCCAGCACGATCGCGACCAGGACGTAGATGAGGTAGAGATAGACGAAGGGATGGATGCGGCGGACACCGGCCGAGTCGATCAAGGAGTAGGTCGCGATCGTGACACCGGTCAGGAGCGGCGGCAGCGTGATGACGTCGCCGAACCCCCGGCGCGCGATGGCACAGCGGATGGCGGGCAGGTGCAGCCACACCACGCCGAGGACGATCAGGGCGATCCCAAGCCAGGCGATCGCGGTTGGGTGTTCGCCGAAGATCGGCAACGCGAGGAGGGGAACCAACAGCACGCCGGTGCCGCGCGCGACCGGATAGGCGAGGGAGAGGTCGGTGCGCGCGTAGGCCCGAGCCAGGAAGACCGCGTAAGCGATCTCGGCCAGGGAGGAGGCGAGCAGGAACGGGAGACCGCCCCACGAGGGCGGATGACGCCGCGCCAGGACCAGAAACGGCATGGCATAGAGCGCCAGGGCCGTGACCGTCAACGCCCAAAAGAAGGTCAGGACGTCCGGGCGGCGTTTGGCGAGCGCGTTCCACCCGGCGTGGATGACCGCGGCCATCAGGACAAAGGCGATCGCGACGAAGCTCATCGAGGGCGCACCGTCCGCACCTGGCCCCGTGTTTCGATCCCGGTCACCGACCCCGCCCCCACCCCGCGCGCATGTCGCTCCGTCGACCCGCGTTCAGACCGTGTTAATCATCGCATCCGAACCCGACCCCCGCGATGGCGGCCGGGACGATCGTCCCGGCCGCCATCGGACCGGAGGGCCATACCCCGCTCGGGCTAGGACCCCCTACTATCGGCCTAGTCCGGTTGGGTGGGCGCCCGCGAGACGCGGCGCCGGCTCCCGCGGGACCGATTGGCCGGACGCCCCGGATTCGTCACCGGTCGACCGGGAGGGCAGGGAATGAACGCACCGCACAAGCGACGCCGGGACGATGCGGGGGTGAGCGCGGGTCAGACGATGGTCGAATTCGCCATCGCCAGCGTCGCCTTCTTCTTGGTCGTTTTCGGCACCGTCGATTTCGGTCGTGCGATCTACCTCTACTCCGAGTTGCACAGCGCGGTGCGCGACGTGGCGCGCGAGGGCAAGGTCGGTTCGGCGAACGGACTCGGGGTCAACACCTCGAAGTTGGAGTCGCACATCGTCGACGCCTGGAATCCGGAGACCCAGACGACGCATCCGCGATCGGGGTTGGGGGACGCCACGGCGACCGTGACCTGCGTCGGCGGCTGCACGTCGGGCAACACGCTGGTCGTCACCGCGTCGGTTCCGTTCCAGGCGGTGACGCAGGGTTTCCTCGGACTGAGTCCGATCACGCTGACCGCCTCGGCGTCGGTGACACTGGAGTGACGGCGCGGCGACCGGTGGGCACGGACGATCGGCACAAGCGGGGGTTGGCGATGCGCGGGTTGCGAACGAGACCACGTGAGCGCGGTCAGGGGATCGTCGAGTTCGCGATCTCGATGCCGTTCATGCTCCTGATCCTGCTCGGCACGATCGACATGGGCCGGGTCTTCTTCGACTACATCGACATGCGGCAGGCGGCGATCGAAGGGGCGACCTACGGGTCCCGGCGACCGACGGACACCGCCGGCATCACCGCCGCGGTCAAGGCCCACGGTCTCCCCGCCGATGCCACGATCACGGTGGCGACGAGCGGCGATTGCGCGACGCCGACCGGGCTGGGCGACGTCAAGGTGACGGCCAGCCGCGTCTGGACGCCGATCTCCCTCGACGCCCTGAAACTGGTCGGCGCCGACGGCGATTGGTCCTTCACGGTCAACGCCAGTTCAACGATGCGGTGCATGACGTAGGCGGAAGGCGGAGGGCGGAAGGCGGGGAGAACGATTCCTTCCGCCTTCCGCCCCCCGCCTTCCGCCTCCAGATGGAGGTGCGGTGATGCCGAAGAAGTATGCGGTGCTGCCGCGGGTGGAAGAGGAGACGGAGCGGGGGGCGGAGCGCGGGCAGATCATCGTGATGTTCGCGCTCTTCCTGGTGGCGATGATGGGCGTACTCGGGCTCGCCACCGACGTCGGTTACTCGATGGCGGCCAAACGGTCGGTGCAGGGCGCGGCGGACTCCGGGGCGATGGCCGGGGCGCGGATGATCGCCCGCTACACGACGGCGGCGCCGACGTCGGCGCTGAGCGAGGTGACGACGGTCGTCCAGAAGAACACCTTCGGGCCGGTGACGCCGACGGTCCTCAGTTGCGAGTACATCGGCAACAACTGGTCGGTGGTCGGGACCTGCAACCAGAACGTGCCGGCGAACGCCGCCGGTGCGCGCGTCAAGACCCGTGCAACGTACAAGACCTGGTTCATCCGCGTCCTCCCCGGCGCACCGAAGACGGTGACCGTCGGCGGCTATGCGAAGGCACGGGTGCAGAGCGCGGCCAAGTCGCTGCCGGACGCCCCGTTCATCGTCTGCGGAATCAACTCGTGGGACGTGACCAGCAATCCGACCGGGAAGGGTGCGAGCGTCGGCACCAACCTGAGCATCCTGGCGAGCACCTCGCCGATGAAGATCAACCCCGCCGCGGTGGGGCACACGTTCCGCGTCCACGACCCCTCACTGGACCAGAAGGGCAACGCCGATTGCAGCTCGCAGGCCGATCGATTCAAGGGACTCTCCAAGCAGTCCGCGAACGCGGGCAAGACGGCCGGCAGTTGGTTCACCTACGACACGGGTGACAAGGCCGGGCCGACGCAGACGAAGGTCGAGGGCGTCGAGGGCTGCGCCGCAGACACCGACGCACCGTACGACTGCGTAATGGTGCTGCCGATCGCGACGAACAGCCCGGCCGAATCGGGCAACAGCAAACAGGTCTACGTCGTCGGCTTTGCCGCCTTCTACGTGACGACGGTCGACAGCAACAGCCACAACGCCAAACTCCTCGACGACTACATCATGCCCGGTGCGGGTACCGACACGTGGTGCCGCGATTGCGGCGGCACGGTGGTGATCCGCCTGATCTGGTAGCCCCTCCCCCCGGGGTGAAACACGAAGCGGCGGTCCGTGCGACCGCCGCTTCGTGTTGCCGGCGAACGGGCATGCGATCAACGGTCCTTTTCGCCGGCCGGTTGACGGCGTACCATCCGTGCGGTCGGTGCGGGTGCCCGATGGCCGAACGAGAGGCGGGAGTTGGGGCGGAGTGGCGACGCGCCGCGAATCGGGATCGAAGCGTGGCATCGCGAATTGGGTGTCGCTTGCGCTCTTCGGATTGGCCGCCGCGCTGTTCGTCGTCGTCGCGGTGGTCTACGTCCGCGACCGTGGGAAAAAGGACGAGGTGCCGCCGACACCGGCCAGCGTTCCGGGGCACGCGCAAACCATCAACGTGGTGAACGCGCTCAAAGCCCAGGGAATCAAGGCCGACTTCTCGCGCGGGGGCGGGGCACGGATCGAAGCCCTGACACCGCCCGGGCAGGGTCTGACGGCCGACGGGAAACCGCTCTACGTCTTCATCTACGAAGATCCGGCCACCCGCGAGGAGGAGACCGCCGATCTCGCACCGACCGATCTCGTACTCGTCGACGTGACCGGCACGCCGGTTGCGGGCGGCGCACCGCACGCGGTCGGCGGCAGCAACGTCTACGCGGTCTTGCTCGGCGGCGATGCGGACCTCGCCGCGAAGGTGGATCGCGCCATCCAGGGGCTTCCCTGACCAGTGACCACGACGGATGACCCACCGGCCACACCGGAGACGAGCGAACCGGTCCTCGAACACGGACGGATCGGCTACGGCAAGTACGCCCGCTACACCCCGCTCGGTCTCGCCGCCCTGATCGTGCTCGTGCTCCTCGCGATCGGCATCGCGGAGCGGCGACCGGGCGCAAGCAACGATCGGGTGGGACGGCTGGTCGGCAAGCCGGCGCCGGATGCGACCTTGACGCTGCTCGACGGCAGCCCGCTGCGGCTCGCCGATCTGCGCGGATCCGTCGTCGCGCTCAACTTCTGGGCGGCCTGGTGCGCGCCGTGCGAAAACGAATTGCCGCGGTTTCAGGCGGTTGCGGACGAGGCAACACGCGGCGGCGAACCGGTCAGGATCGTCGGTGTTGGGATCAAGAACGACTACGACGAGAACGCGCGGAATCTGGTGTCGAAACTGGGCTTGACCTTCCCGATCGGGCGCGACACCGCCGGCGACGACGTGATGCGCGGACCGATCGAGACGGCGTTCGGTATTTCCAACTACCCCACGACCGTCTTCATCCGCCCCGACGGGACGGTCGACGCGGTCCACATCGGCGAGCTCGACGAGCAGCAGATCCGGGATTACATCGCGCGCAGCACCGGCTGACCGGCGACGAGCCAGAGGACGTCAGCGGGTCTCGAATCCGGTCGAGCCGACGAGTTCGCCCGGTTTTGACTCGACGCGCTCGACGCGCGCGGCCGGTGGGCCGACGTGACACCATGCGACGAAGCGATCCAGTGCCGTCGCGTCGCCTTCGATCTCGATTCGTACCGTGCCATCGGGTTCGTTGCGGGCGAATCCCGTCAATCCGAGTCGGCGTGCCTGGTCTTTGGCGGTCTGTCGGTAGAAGACGCCCTGTACCCGGCCGTAGATGCGGATCGACAGGTGGCGTTTCATCCGGTGATGCCCCTGCGCGGGAGTCCGATCGCGTTTCGGAAGGTCCTTGTCGGATGGAACTGTACAGCTTGTGGCGACACCGAAAAATCCGCGGCGGCGAAGATTCGGCAAGGCACGCAGGAGGGAGGGGTTCGGCGTGGAGCCGGCGGGACCCCGCCGCGCGCTCAACCGACAAAGCCGGCTGAAGCCGGTCCGAGGGAGCCGTGGGAGCGCGACGTCGGAAGGCACGTTTAGCCCGTTACGCTGATAAGGGGGTAACCGGGCGAGGCTGGCTCCAATGCGACAGCGTCACCCAGACCCCACTTAGGCGGATAGAAGTAGCGAATGGCATCAGCGTGCGGGGCGAATCGCGTCTTGATGCGAATGCGATTACCCGGCAGGTCCCGAAACGCCACACGGGCGTATTTGTCGATCTCGCAGAAGAGGTTCTGGCAATCGATGGCATGCAAAGGACGCCCCCACAGGGATTGAAACGCGACCCCGAGGCGGTCGAACTCACCGTTCTGGCGCTCGACCATCCAGTCGATGATGCGGGAAAGGGGCCAGGAACCGGTGCCGGCGAAGCACTTGCGGATACCGCGCTCGGCGCCCGGTCCCGGCACCGTGAAGTCGTTTTCGTCGAAGTCAGTGAGTTCAGTGTAGTTGAGATCAATCGCGAGTTGGTACGCCATGAACGGACCGATCATCGGGTAGTCGAGGAGCAACCGATACACCTCTTCCAGCGCGCGTGCCCTGGCGAGCTGCCGGGGCAGCCCGTCGCGCAGCATCGACTCGACCAACGCCAGGTGGTTGCGGTGCTTGCGGCAATGACCAAAGGCACCACCGGGGGCGAGGATAAAGGCGTTGGTATAGATCGCCTCGCCGCGGTTCAACGCGGCTTCGAGCGTCTCGGCAAGCGCATCGGGATCGAACGACCGCACGCCGATCGGACCGTGAACCCCTTCCAGGAGTTGCCAGGTCGCGATCCGGCTAAAGAGGCGGAACAGGACGGTGCGAAGAAAGGTGTCCTCGGGCGAGAAGCCGGGTTGATAGATCACGTCCCGAATCAGGAATTGCGAGACGCGGTCGCTCGCCCGGTAGGCATTGCAGAACTTGTACGTCCGAAGGATGGGATCGTCCGACCAGGGCGGGGGATCGCCGCGGAGACGGCGGAAGAAGATGGCCTGGCGCTCGGCGGCGAAGCGCCAGTAGGCGTCGAAGACGTCGGGTCGAGCGATCGGATCCATTCGGGCGTCATCCGGCCCCGACGGCGGCACCGTAGGCTTCCCGCGCTTCCTCCGCACTGAGGAAGCCGTTCGCCACGTCCTCCGCCACGGCGAGAGGATCGCGCTCTGCAGGCGGGCCGTATCCTCCACCTCCGGCTGTTTCGACGATCAGGCGGTCGCCTTTCTGGAGGGGGATGCTGGCCTTGGACGGGACGGGGATCAACTCACCGTCGCGTTCGACGAGGTAGCGCGTCGGCGCACCGAGTTGGCCGCCGAAGAGCCCCCACGGGCGGATGCGGAAGCGGTCCGAGTAGCAGTTGAGGGTGACGTTGTCGTCGAGGATGCGGTAGACGCGGCGGACACCGAGACCGCCGCGGCGGCGACCGGCGCCGGCCGAACCGCGGTTGAGTCCGTAGACCTCGATCTGGAGGAAGGGGTACTCGGTTTCCAGCGATTCGACCGGGATGTTGCTGCAATTGGCCAGCGGGCAATCGACGACGTCGGCGCCGTCGGCCTCGGCGCAGGCGCCCCAACCGCCGCCGACGACCTCCATGTAGACGCGGTAGCCGTCCGGGCCGAGGTGCCCCATACCGACGGCGTTGGTGGTGTCGTGACCCGAGCAGAGTACTCGGTCCGGGAGCACAGGGGCCATCGCGAGCATGATCGCGTTGTAGACGCGGCTGCACGGGTTGTTGCGGGCCCGGACCGGCAACGGGCGATCCGGGTTGAGGAAGGACCCGAGGGGAACGTCGATCGCCACCGGTCGATAGAGCCCGTCGTTGACCGGGATCGTGCCGCCGCCGAGGAGGAGGGCGATCGCACCGTACGCCGACGAGACGGTGGAGGTGAGCGGCGAATTGACGATACCCCGCGTCTGGGGCGAACTGCCGGCGAAGTCGATCCGCATCGCATCGCCCGCGACCGTGATCGCGACGGCGACGCGGAGGGGCTCGTCGGTGTAGCCGTTGTCGTCGACGCAGTCCTCGGCGGTGTAGACGCCGTCGGGGATGGAGGAGATGGCGCGGCGGGCGAGGCGCTCGGAATAGTCCTGGACGGCGGCGGCGACCCGGGCGATGGTGTCGACACCGTAGCGGTCGATCAGTTCGAGCAGGCGGGTTTCGCCGACCTTGTTGGCGGCGATCTGGGCGTAGACGTCGCCGAGGACGAGATCGGGCGGACGGACGTTGGCGCGGATCACCTGTTCGAGCAGCCCGGCACCGAGGTCGCGTTCGAGGTCGAACCGGAGGAGGGGGAGGCGAAGACCTTCGGAGTAGACATCGGTGGCGCCCGCGTTGGGACCGGCCGCGCCGCCGCCGACGTCGATGTGGTGCCCGATGCTGGCGCTGAAAGCGATCAGATCGTCACCGGAAAAGATCGGCGTGAAGAGGACGAAGTCGTTGAGGTGCTGACCACCGCTGTAGGGGTCGTTGGTGAGCAGGGCTTCGCCGGGTCGGAGGGTGGCAAGATTGTGCCGCCGGGAAAACGCCTCGAACACCGTCGTGAAGGAGTTCATGTGGATCGGGCAGAATTGCGCCTGGGCAATGACGCGGCCGTCGCGGTCGAGCAACGAGGTGGAACAATCCCGCGCCTCGCGGATGATCGTCGAAAAGGCGGAGCGGACCAGTTTCTCCCCCATCTCCTGCGCGATCGACGAGAGTCCCTGGCTGACGACGGCAAAAGTGGACGGATCGATGCTCACGGCGTCTCCCTCTCCAGCGCCAACGCCCCGTCCGCGACGACGGTCAGCGACCAACCGGGCGGGACCAGGGTCGTCGCCGTCGCCTCCTCGACGATGGCCAGCCCCGGCGCGGTGAAGCCGACCGGGAGTCCGTCACGCCAAAGGAATGCGCACGGTTGCCTCCCGCCGCGAAAGACGATGGTGCGCTGCTCGACCTCGGGCCGACCGTCGCCCCGTCGTCGGGACAGGTACTCAAGGACCGCGCGGTCGGTCGGAATGCGCGCAACGAGGCGATAGGTGACGACCTCGACGACACCGCCAGGATGCCGCGTGCCGTAGCGAGCCTGATGGACGTTTTGGAAGGCACGGATCAGATACGACGCGCCTTCCCCGGCGATCTGTTCGAGTTCGACGGTGACCAGCAATTCAAAACCCTGGCCGCGGTATCGCATCTCCAATTGGCAGGCGATTTCGACCTGGGCGGGGTCGTAGCCGTAGCCGGCGAACTCGGTTTCCGCGTCGGTGCGCAGACGGGCGAAGACG
The DNA here is from genome assembly GCA_036558305.1 of Thermomicrobiales bacterium. Classification (GTDB taxonomy): domain Bacteria; phylum Chloroflexota; class Chloroflexia; order Thermomicrobiales; family UBA6265; genus DATBFX01. Next base: position 29,187 of record DATBFX010000424.1, read on the forward strand.
GCCAGCACGTCCGGCACCGCCTCACCGGTGAGGGGTGAGATGCTCGTCTGGCGGTAGGTGCGCTCCAGATCGGCGACGAGGAGACCGAGCGCCGAGAAGAGACCGGGATGGGGCGGGACGACGACCCGCGCGATCCCCATCTCTTCCGCCACCAGCGCGCCGACCAGCGGTCCCATCCCACCGTAGGCGTAGAGGGCATAGCTCCGCGGGTCGTGGCCGCGCTGGATCGAGACCAACCGGACGGCGCCGTTGATGTGGGCGACGCCGACGTCGACGATCGCCTGGGCGGCTTCGGTGACCGGTTCGCCGAGGGCGGCGGCGAGGGGACACAGCGCCGCCTCGGCGCGGTCGGGGACCAGCGGCATTCGGCCGCCGAGGAAGCGGTGGGGTCGGAGCCAACCGAGGTGGACGACGGCATCGGTGATCGCCGGTTCGGTGCCGCCGTGGCCGTAGCAGGCAGGTCCGGGGCGGGCACCCGCGCTCTGCGGTCCTACCCGGAGCATACCGCCGCGGTCCCGCCAGGCGATGCTGCCGCCGCCGGCGCCGACGTTGGCGAGGTCGAGACTCGGGATGCCGACCGGCAGACCGCCGACCTCGCGTTCGGCGTTGACCTCGGCGACGCCGTCGCGGACGAGGCAGACGTCGGTGCTCGTCCCGCCCATGTCGAGCGTGATCACGTCGGGATCGCCAAGGCGCTCGGCGATCCGGATCGCGGCGATCACCCCGGCCGCCGGCCCCGATTGCAGCATCTCGACCGGGCGCGACCGGATCCCCGCGCTCGGCAATACCCCGCCCGACGACTGCATGACGAAGATCGGCGCCCGGATCCCCCGATCGACAAGATAACTTTCCAGATGCTCCACGTAGCGACCGACCAGGGGAGCGAGGGCGGCGGCGATGGCGGTCGTGCTGGCGCGCTCGTATTCGCGGATCGTCGGCAGCACCTCGCTGGAGAGGACGACCGGGAGGTGGGGAGCGCACTGCCGGATCAACTCGCGCGCCCGTCGCTCGTGGACCGGATTCAGGTAAGCGTGGAGAAAGCAGACGGCGAGGGCTTCCAGGTCGTGCTCGCGCAGCAGGGTATCGAGGGTCGCGAGCAGATCGGTTTCGTCGAGGGCGATCTGGGCCTCGCCGTCGACGGTGATGCGTTCGGTGACCTCGGCGGTGCGGGCGAGGGGGATGATGGGCGCCGGTTTCGTCGTGACGACCGCGTAGATGTCGGGTCGGAGTTGGCGCTGGATGACGAGAAGGTCGCGAAACCCGCGGGTTGTCAAGAGTCCGGCACGGCAGCCCTTCCGTTCGAGCACCGCGTTGGTGGCGACGGTCGAACCGTGAAAGACCACGCCGAGATCGCTCAAACGCCCACCCAGCGCTTCCTCCAGACCGGCGATGACGCCGACGGCGGGATCGCCCGGCGAGGTCGGGACCTTGTGCGTCCGGACCCGGCCGTCCGCCTCCAACCAGATCAGGTCGGTAAAGGTGCCGCCGACCTCGACGGCCATCTTGATCACGGCGGATTGCTCCTTTTCGCAACGGCCCTCACCCCCGGCCCCTCTCCCGATGCGCGGGAGAGGGGAGCGTTCCTCAACCCGACGACGCGAAGTTCGAGGCAACCGCTCCCATTGGCGCGCTTCCCCCTCTCCCTTCCGAGGGAGAGGGGGCAGGGGGTGAGGGCCCTCCTAATCCGGAACGCCCAACGCCGCCCGAATCGCGTGCAGGACATGCCACGTCGCCCCGACGCCGACATCTCCGACGACGAGCCGGTTCTTGGCAAGACCTACGGCCAATCCGTACTCGGGATCGGCGTACCCGTGGGCGCCGCCGTACCCGCCGTGGCCGAAGGCCGAGGGGCGGGGGCCCATCGAGGAATCGGGACCGCCGAGACCGTAGCCGAGGCCGAAGCGATTGGCAAAACCGCTGCTGGCGTCGATACCGTCGATCTGGAGGGACGACGCTTCGCGGACCCGGTTCGGTGGGAGGAGGCGGACGCCGTCGACGCCGTCGCCAATCAGCGAGGCGTAGACCTTGGCCAAGGACCGGGCATTGGCACAAAGTCCGTACGCGGGGAGGCACGCTTGGCGGATCTCCGGGCGGTTCATCTGGGCGTCGCCGATCGAACCGCGCGGTGCGATGTCGGGATAGGCGCCGGGCGGCTCATCGAGGAGCGCCCGCGTCTCTTCCATCGTCGCGACGCGTCCGAACTCGGACGCCGGGACACCGAAAAAGAGACCGGTCAGACCGAGCGGTTTCACCACGTCCTCGGCGAAGATCCGGGTGAACGGTCGACCGTCGGCGCGCTCGGCGACGCCGCCGACGATCCAACCGTAGGTCAGGGCGTGGTAGCAGAGGGTTTCGCCGGCGGGCCAAAGGGGCGTCAGGGCGGCGACGCGGTCGCACATGCCGGACCAATCGAGGACGTCGTCGAACGAGGTGCCCGGCGGCATCTGCGGGATACCGGAGAGGTGGCTGAGGGCGTGGCGGACGAGGGTTTCCCCTTTGCCGTTTTGGGCGAACTCCGGCCAGTGTTTGGCGATCGGGTCGTCGTAGCCGATCTTGCCCTGCTCGGCCAGGACGTGGAGGACGGTGGCCGTGATGCCCTTGCTCACCGAGTAGACGGTGAAGAGGGTATCGGGCGTGACCGGCGCGCCCGAAGCCGGGTCGGCGATACCTGCCCAGGCGTCGACGACCAACGTGCCCTGGTGGTAGACGGCCACCTGGAGGCCGCGTTCCTCACCGGATGCCACCAACTCGTCCAACATCGCCTGAATCGTCGTCTGCGGATCCGACATCGGTCCTCCCCGTCTTTGTGATCTTCCTCAGTCGTTCAGTGCCGGGATGCTAGCACGACGGTCCGGCTTGCGGGCGCGTGGGATAATTGCGCCGAGAGAGGAGCCGGTCGTGAGCAAGTCCGACAAACCGCACATGGCACGGGTCAGTAGGGGCTGGAATCCCAGTCTCTGGGCGAGTCGCAAACCGTTCGGCATCGGCGAGCAGCACCCGAACAACTTCAACGAGATCGCCCGCGCGATGTGGGAGAACCGGGACGAGGCGGGATACGCCTGGCGCATCCTCACCCAAGGGGTCTGCGACGGCTGCGCGCTCGGGGTGGCCGGGCTGCACGATTGGACGATGGACGGCACGCACCTCTGCAACATCCGGCTCCGGCTGCTCCGCCTCAACACGATGCCCGCACTCGATCCGGCCGTTCTGGCCGACGTCGCCGCGCTCCGCACGAAATCGAGCGCCGAGCTGCGCGCCCTCGGCCGCCTGCCGTACCCGATGGTGCGGCGCCGCGGCGACACCGGCTTCCGGCGCGTCTCCTGGGAAGAGGCGCTCGACCTCGTCGCCCGCCGCATCCGTGATTCGGCCCCCGCTCGGCTCGGCTTCTACCTGACCAGCCGCGGCACCCCGAACGAGACCTACTACGCGGCGCAAAAGGCCGTGCGGGCGATCGGGACGAACTCGATCGACAACGCCGCCCGCATCTGCCACGCGCCGAGCACCGTCGCGCTCAAAGCGATGATCGGCGCCGGCGCCACGACCTGTTCCTACGGCGATTGGATCGGCACCGACCTCCTCGTCTTCATCGGCGCCAACCCGGCCAACAATCAGCCGGTCACCACCAAGTACCTGTACTACGCCAAAAAGGCCGGGACGAAGATCGTCCTCGTCAACACCTACCGCGAACCGGGGATGGAGCGGTACTGGATCCCGTCGGTCGTCGAGAGCGCCCTCTTCGGCACCAAATTCGCCGACCAGACCTTCCTGATCAACACCGGCGGCGACGTCGCCTTCCTCAACGGCGCCCTCAAGCACGTCTTGGAGCGCGACCTGCTCGACCACGACTTCGTGCGGGATCACGCCGTCGGGCTCGACGAGGTCCGCTCCGCCCTCGCCGGGCAGGGCTGGGAGCGATTGGAAACCCTTGCCGGTGTGCCGGAGACCGAGATGCGCGCCTTCGGGCAGATGATCGGCGAGGCGAAGACGGCGGTGCTCGTCTGGAGTATGGGAGTCACCCAACACGAATTCGGCGAGGACGGGGTGCGCGCGATCGTCAACCTCGGGTTGACGCGCGGGTTCGTCGGGCGCGAGCGCTGCGGCTTGATGCCGATCCGCGGTCACTCCGGCGTCCAGGGCGGCGCCGAGATGGGCGCCTACGCGACGGCGTTCCCCGGTGGGTTGCCGGTGACGGCCGAGAACGCGGCGCGGCTCTCCGCGCTCTGGGGATTCGAGGTGCCGTCCGCACCGGGTCTGACGACACCGGAGATGATCGATGCCGCCCATCGCGGCGAACTCGACGTGCTCTTCTCCGCCGGCGGCAACTTCCTGGAGGCGCTGCCGGACCCGGTCTACGTCGACGAGGCGCTGGGACGGGTGCCGCTCCGGGTGCACCAGGACATCGTCGTCTCCAGCCAGATGCTGGTCGATCCGGCCGACACCGTCGTCCTGCTGCCGGCGGCCACGCGTTACGAGATGCCGGGCGGGATCACCCAGACCTCGACCGAGCGGCGGATCATGTTCAGTCCCGAGATTCCCGGACGCCGCATCGGCGAAGCGCGTCCCGAATGGGAGATCTACCTCGATCTGGCCCGGCGTGTCCGCCCGGAGTTGGCCGATCGGCTGACCTTCGCCGGAACGCAGGCCATCCGCGAGGAGATCGCCCGCGTCGTGCCCCTCTACGAGGGCATCCAGCACCTCCGCAACACCGGCGATCAGGTGCAATACGGCGGACCGCACCTCTGCGCCGGTTGGCGGTTCGCCACGGCGGACGGGAAAGCGCACTTCCTGCCGGCTGCGCTGCCGGCGATGGAGGTACCCGAGGGGATGTTCGCCGTCGCCACCCGGCGCGGCAAGCAGTTCAACAGCATGGTCCACGCGGCCAAGGACGCGATCACCGGCGCCGGCCGCGATGCGGTGCTGATGAATCCCGCCGACGCCGCGGCCCTCGGTCTGGTCGAGGGCGAGCCGATCGTACTCCGCAACGAAATCGGCGAGTATCACGGCCGCGTCCGCCTGGCACCGATCAAACCGCGGAACCTGCAAATCCACTGGCCGGAGGGGAACGTCCTGATCGACCACCGCCAGCGCTCGCCCGCGTCCCACGTCCCGGATTACAACGCCCTCGTCCGGGTCGAGCGCGTCGCCGCGCCGCTGGCGGCCGACTAGACGCTATGGAAGGCCGGCGCCGCGGTCAGACCCGCGCCCGCGTGCGGGTCGTCGAAGGCGGTCGTGCGCGCATCGAGAAGGACGTGCTGGCGACCGAGGAGCCGCTTGAGATCCGCGTGCATGCCGGAGGTTCCACCCGCTCCGTCGCGGTGACGATGCGGACGCCCGGTGCCGACTTCGAACTCGCCGCCGGGTTCCTCTTCGGCGAAGGGCTGATCTCGTCGCGAGACGACGTCGATCGTCTCAGCTACTGCGTCGGCGACGACGCCTGCGACGGCGAGCAGCAGTACAACGTCGTCACCGTCGATCTCCGCCCGCACCTCACCCCCGATCTGCTCCTGCTCGACCGCAACTTCGTGATCACGAGCGCCTGCGGCATCTGCGGCAAGTCGAGTCTCGACCAGGTTGAGCGGCGAGGAATCGCTCCCCTGGCACCGGGTCCGGTCGTGCCGCACGAAGTCCTCTACGGGTTGCCCGACAAACTCCGCGGCGCCCAGGGTCTATTCGCCACAACCGGCGGGCTTCACGCGGCAGGACTCTTCGGGGCGGACGGCGAGTTGATCGCCCTCCGGGAAGACGTCGGCCGGCACAACGCGGTCGACAAACTCGTCGGTTGGGCGCTGCTGGACGGGCAACTACCCCTCCACGACAAGATCGTGATGGTGAGCGGGCGGAGCAGTTTCGAGATTGCCCAGAAGTGCGTCGCCGCCGGGGTGCCGATCCTCTGCGCCGTCTCCGCCCCGAGCAGTCTGGCGGTCGACCTCGCCCGCCGCTTCGGATTGACCTTGATCGGATTCCTGCGCGGCGACCGTTTCAACATCTACCACGGCGCGCACCGGATCGACTTGCCAGAAGCCTGACGCGCGCAGGAGGACCGCCGTGGCCAACGAAACCTATCTGCCATACCTGACCTGGCTGGGCTTTTCCGCCCTGATCGGCTCGATGACGGTCCGCTGGCTCGATCTCTGGCGGTTGCGCACCGAGCGGCACCACAACGCCGCGGTCGCCCGGAACAAAGACTTGGCGGGGAATCTCGCCTACCCCTGGCTGGCCCAACACCCGGTCTGGATCGGCCTCGTCGTCGGCGTCGTCGCCTTGGCGATCGGCTGGTTCTTGATCTACAGCTACCGCAAGGCCGAGCGATATTGGGCAACGTTGCCGGCGCCCGAGGCTGCCTAATCCGCAATGGCCAAAGCAGGCTCGGCAATGGCGACACTGAGATCGACATCGACCGTGGCAATCTGGGCGTCTAGGCGAACCCCGGACGCGGCCAGCGACTCGGGAGTTTCGCTGGCGAAATAGAGATGGATGGCCTCCCGCGCATTGGCCATTGCCTCTTCGACCGTATCGCCATCGGTCACGAGACCTGGCAAGCCAACGGCGGTGACGGTGTAACCGCCATCTTCAAGATCCGGCGTCAAGACGATCACGAAGCGCATCGTCCCCTATCCTTTCAGGGGGCTCCGATTACCGTCGATCAGTTTGACATAGAGCACGAGGAATCAAAGTAACTGTCTACGGCGGGTCGCAGAGCTTGTAGGGGCGGACCGCCGTGTCCGCCCTGCCACGTCGGCACCAATGTGCGAGGGCGGACACGGCGGTCCGCCCCTACGCGCAACGGACGCCACTCCTCTGCGACGCCCCTAATCGCCAGCCGCGATGTCGAGGAACCGGATGTCCTGACTGTTCTCTTCCGCGTAGCGCAGGTCCCAGGCGGTGGTGAACAAAATCACCGGTTGTCCGGTGCGGTCCTCGGTTCGCATGCGGCCCCGTCCGCTCCCCAATACCGCGAGCTCGCTCGCTGGACCAACGACCCAGCGCGCCAGCGAGTAAGGTAGCAGTTCCAAACGGGTTTGGACGCCGTATTCCGCTTCGAGACGCGCCCGCACGACGTCGAACTGGAGGGCGCCAACCGCTGCCAGGATCGGTTCCCGGCGCCCGCTCGTGACCGGGTAGAAAAGCTGGATCGCCCCTTCCTCTTCGATCTGGGACAATCCCTTGAGGAACTGCTTGTACTTGTCCGCCTGGGTCGCCTGGAGCGCCGCGAAGTATTCCGGCTGGAACCGGGGCAGTGGCGGGAAACTCCCAATCTCGCGCTCGCTGACCGTGTCGCCGATCGCGAACAGTCCGGGGTTGACGATGCCGATGACGTCGCCCGCGAAGGCTTCCTCGACGACCTCTCGCTCCTGACCGAACAAACGCAGGGGAGGAGCGAGACGAACCCGCCGTCGCAGACGCGGATGCCAAACCTCCACGTCCCGCCGAAACCTGCCGGAGCAGACGCGAAGAAAGGCAACGCGATCGCGGTGGCGCGGGTCCATGTTCGCCTGGATCTTGAAGACGAATCCGGTGAACGCCGTGGCAGCCGGTTCGACCAGGGACACGTCGGTGCCCCTTGGCGCGGGTGGCGGTGCGTAGTCGACGAAGGCGTCGAGAAAAAGCTGGACGCCGAAGTTGGTCAACGCGCTGCCGAAGGAGACGGGCGTCAGTTCGCCGGCAAGAACGCGATCGAGGTCAAACGGCGCCCCGGCGAGTTCGACCAACTCGACTTCTTCGCGTAGCCGTTCCGCCGGCATGGTACCGACCGCCGCATCGAGCATGGGATCGCTGAGAGCGGAGACGCGGACGGGGGCACGGCGGGCACCGTGCTCGGTCCGTTCGAAGAGGTGGACCGTGCGGCTGCGCAGATCGTAGAGACCGCGGAAGTCGACGCCGTCGCCGATCGGCCAGGTCAGCGGGCAGGTTTTCAGACCGAGGACGCGTTCGATCTCGTCGAGCAGATCGAGCGGGTGCCTGCCGGGGCGATCGAGTTTGTTGATGAAGGTAAAAATCGGGACGCGACGCAGGCGGCAGACCTCGAACAGTTTGAGCGTCTGCGGCTCGATGCCGCGGGCGGCGTCGAGCACCATCACCGCGCTGTCGACCGCGGTGAGTGTGCGGTAGGTGTCTTCCGAAAAGTCCTGGTGGCCGGGCGTATCGAGGAGGTTGATCTGCCGGTCCCGGTAGGGGAACGTCAGCACCGTCGAGGAAATCGAGATGCCCCGCTCCCGCTCGATCGCCATCCAATCCGAAGCGGCGTGACGTTGCGCTTTTCGCGCCGCCACCGAGCCCGCCAGATTGACGGCACCTCCGTAGAGGAGCAGTTTCTCGGTCAGCGTGGTCTTTCCGGCGTCGGGGTGGGAGATAATGGCGAAGGTTCTGCGGCGCCCGACCTCGCCGGACAGGGCGGGATCGGCATCCAGGATCGAGACCGAACGAGTTAGCGTGGTTTCCATGCAGCGGTGCGCTCCAAAAAGTGGTGCGACGAGATTGCGATCGGCCGCACAACCAAAACGGCCGCAAGCGGCCGCACGCGTCAGTATAGGTGTTCCACGGTTGAGGCAACAGGCGAGGCGGTCTGCGTGGGTCCCAACCCACCGCTAACCGGCGCTGGCCGGGGCCGACTCCTGACCGACGATCGGTTTCAAGTAGATCAGATACTCGTTCAGACCGACTTTGAGCACGCGGCTGACCTGATAGCGCGTCTGATTGGCGTTGTCCTTGTAGATCCCCCCCGCGCGGAACCGACCGAGCCGCATCTCGCGGGCGGTCTTGGCGACCAGCTCGTAGGTGATCTTGCCGCAGTGTTGGCAGGTGAAGTATTGATTGACTTCGTCGGTCGGTCCGGTGTAGCCGCGCTGCACGAGGCGCGTTTCGGCGCTCCCGCACCAGGGGCAGCGTCGCTCAGTCTGAATTGATTGCATGGCTGCCATGGCAGCCGGCCTTTCCTCGTGCTCCGGGCCCTGTTCGAACATGGAGTCGAATTGTATCAGCTATGTCGGAGGCGGTCACAACCGCCTCCACCAGGGTCGTACGCCGTTGCTCGCGGCGTATCGCGCCCCAGGCAGGAGGGAAAGAGGGATAATGTTCCTGGCTGGACCGGCGTCCACCGCAACACCCGATCGTTCGCGCAACCTGTCCGGGCGGCGAGATGAGCGCCGGGACCATGGTCATCGCCGACGACGACGTCCGAAGGAGGAGCCACCTGCCGTGACCAGTTCTTCGACCCCTCCCGGCTACGCGCCGGCGGCCGATCCCGACGACACCGACCGCATCCTGGCCGGACGCACGCTGATCGTCGCCTCCAATCGCGGCCCGGTCACCTTCACCCACGAAGGCGACGGCAAGTTCTCCTCACGCAGGGGGAGCGGCGGCGTCGTGACGGCGGTCAGCGCGATCGCCCGTGATCGCCAGCCGATCTGGGTCGCTTGCGCGATGACGGACGGCGACCGCCTGCGGGCCGAACTCGCCAGGCAAAACGACGAGGTGCTGATCAGTCCCCCCGGTCCCCGGCCCGACTTTCGCGTCCGCTTCGTCGTTCCCACGCCGGAGGCGTACCACGACTACTACAACGTCATCAGCAACCCACTGCTCTGGTTTTTGCAGCACTACCTCTGGGACACGCCCCGCGCGCCCGACATCACCGCGGAGACGTGGCGCGCCTGGAACGAGGGGTACGCCGTCGTCAATCGCCAATTCGCCGAAGAGATCCTCGCCGTCTGCCACGAGTGCGCCGACGAACCGATCGTCATGCTCCAGGACTACCACCTCTATCTCTGCGCCGGGTACATCCGGGAGCGTCGGCCGGCCGCGATCGTCCAACAGTTCGTCCACATCCCCTGGCCCGACCCCGACTACTGGCGGTTGCTGCCGCTGAAAATCCGCCGTGCTATCTGTGAAGGGATGCTCGGCAACGACATCGTCGGGTTCCAGACGCGGGACCATGCCCGGAGTTTTATGTACACCTGCGAGGCGTACGTGCCCGGTGCCGTGATCGATTACACCGGCCGTGGCGTTCTCTGGAATGGGCGGCGGATCGAGGTGCGCGACTACCCGATCTCGATCGACGTCGAAGCGGTGCGCCGGGCTGCCTACAACAAAGAGGCGCGCAGTCACGACCGCTACCTGCCGAGCTACTTCAACGAGTTCACGGTCCTCCGGGTCGATCGGGCCGAACCGAGCAAGAACATCGTCCGCGGATTCCAGGCGTTCGGACGCTTCCTGGAGGCACATCCGGACTTTCTCGGGCGGGTCAATTTCGTCGCGATCATGGTCCCGTCGCGGATGGAGGTCGAGGAATACCAGGACTATCTGGACGACGTCAGCTCCATCGTCGGGCGGATCAACGCCCACTACGCCAACGTCGAAACCGGTTGGCAACCGATCCACCTGATCATGGGCGAGAACTACCCCCGCGCGCTTGCCGCGATGAAGTGGTACGACGTCCTCCTGGTCAACACGATCATCGATGGGATGAATCTGGTCGCCAAGGAGGGTTGCCTCCTCAACGAGCGCAACGGCGTCCTCATCCTCTCGGAAGGCGCCGGGGCCGCCAACCAGCTCGGCGACGATGCGCTGATGGTCGCCCCGGCCGACATCGAAGGGACGGCCCAGGCGCTTTACCAGGCGATGACGATGCCGCTCTCCGAACGCCGCCGCCGCGCCGAAAATCTCCGCCGCACGGTCGAGGCGGACGACGTTGCCAAGTGGTTCCGAGAGCAACTCTGGGACATCGCCCGTTATGCCATCCGCGGCGAGCGCGATCCCGGCGCGGTTCTTCCCGACGGTTCGCTCGCTGCCGGCAACGGCGTTTCCCAGGACGACCCGCACCGCCGGATCCAGGTCGTGGTAGCGACACCGACCGGCGGCGAGTGATCGCACGATCGGCGGCGTGACGCGACCGTCCTCCGCGGGGTAGGATGGCGACGGCAGATCGTGACCGCCGTACTCCGACCCGACCTTGAGCGGCCGGATACCTCAGATCAGCCTGTCTCGACTACCGTCCGGTCGTTGCGACCGGGAGGAGACGACCGGCGTGCCCGTCCGCGCCTTGCCGACGAGATGCGTGCGGCCTAAAATGGCGAGCGTTCCCCGCGATTGACGCGACCAATCGGCGCACCGCGCTCCTCGCCTGCTGGACCAGGAGGAAGAACCGTTGGCCTTCGATCCGCTTCGTTCGACACCACAAGATGGTCACCCCGCCCCATCCGCGGCCGGACCGTCTCCTGCGGCGCACCGATTCGGCCGTCGTCGGTTACTGGCCGGGGCGACTGCGCTCGGCGCGCTGGCACTCGCCGGGAATCGTCTCGCTCGGCCACCGGCCTCAGCCGCGAACGTGCGTGCCCAGTCCGTCGGCTCGCCGGTGCCCGCATCGAGTCCGACCGCCGCGACGCCCGCCGCCACGCCCACCAGCCCCGAGATGATCGGTCAACTCCAGGTCATCCGCGACCCGCGCCCGGTCTACCAAGGGGAACCCGCCGAGGGCGACGCCCTGAATTTGCTCCTCGCCGCGGGGGACAACGGCGACTTCAGTCCCACGGCGTTCCGGCAGGATTTCCAGATCTTGGCCAGTTACCTCGATCCCCTGGTCTGGATCGACGAGGTGACGATGGAGCCGGTGCCCTGGCTCGCGACGAGTTGGGACAGCGACAGCAAAGGAACGACGATCACCTACACGTTGCGCGACGACGTCGTCTGGCACGACGGCTCCCAGATCCACGCCCGCGACGTCGTCTTCTCGTTCAACGCGTACCGCGACGACCTCGACAGCGCGGTGCGGAACTTCTTCACCAACATGGAATCGGCGGAAGCACCGAACCGGACGACGGTAAAGGTGACGCTGACGGCTCCCGACGCAAACTGGTTTTTGAACGCGTCCAGCCAATTCGTGATTCAGCGCGGCCAGTACAACAAATATTGGACATCTCGCCCCGAGGGCGAACGGACGCTCTCCGGATTCAACTGGAAGAAGGACCCACCGGTCGGCACCGGCCCCTGGAAGGTCGATTCCTGGTCCGACAACGGCATCACCTTCCAGCGCAACGACAAGTACTGGGCCGGTGCCGCCCATTTCGCGACCCTCTCGATCAATTCCGATGCCGACGCCGTCCAGCGCCTCGACAGTTGGAAGCAGGGTCAGACCGACCTCTTGTGGCCGGTGAACTTCTCGACCGTGCAGAGCGCCTCCGACACCCCGGGCAAGCTCTACGTGGCCGACGGCGCCTCGGTGATGTTCGCCGCCTTCAACTTCGACAACCCGGCGCGCACTCCCAACGACCTCCTCTCCGACCTCCGCATCCGGCAGGCGCTCTCCCTGGCGATCGACCGCAACCGGTACGCCTCCGAGGTCTTCGGCGGTTTCATCCGCTTCGATCACGCCGGGACCGTCGCCCAGCCGTGGGCGCACGACGACTCGATCGTCAACCCGCCGCGCGACGTGGCGGCGGCGCGAGATCTCCTCAAGCAAGCGGGTTGGGAGTCGCCGGCGGCCGGCGGTGTGGCCGTCAACGCTGCCGGCGACCAGCTCGATTTGAGCGTGATCCTGCGCAACGACTCGCGGAACGATTTGCTGTTGGTCCTGCAGAGCCTCGTAGCCGACCTGGCGGAAGCGGGAGTAGGACTCCGGGTCCGGGCGCTCTCACCGGAACGCTTCGCCGAGGTTTGGACGTCGACGCGGGAATACGACCTGATCGCCTATGCGTACGGACTCTTCCCCGGTTTCACCGATTTTGACCTCTACGGCAGCAACTGGGACATCCGCCAGAACCCGCAAGGTTGGAACCCCGGCGGTTACAGCAACAAGGACGTTGACCAGGCGATTCGCGACTTCCTCACCGCCAAAAACCAGGACGGCGCCCGCGATCCGCTGCTTCGCCTGCAGAAGGAGACTAACGACGACCTCTTCGGCCTCTGGTTCGGTTTTCCGCAGGAGTTGATCTTGGTCCGCCCGGACATCCAAGGCTTCCAACCGAACATCCTCTGGCAAACCTGGGAGACGCGACTGCTCTGGCGGGAGACAGCAACCTCGTAATACGTTCGGACACGCGAAGGATCAACGCAATCCACTCCCAAGGGCCAGGTCGCAGTGCCTGCTCTAACGAACCACGAACGCCGATCCTCAGCCGTCTCGTCGTGTAGGGGCGGACCGCCGTGTCCGCCCCTACGGCACCGCCAGGACCGTCCCCTCTACGATGCGCTCCAGGTTTTCAGCGCGACTGCATAAAGGCGCCCTCGCATCGGTTCATCACCGCCACTCAGCGTCGCGTGCCTTCAACCCATTTGCCCGATCCGTTCAAGCGGTCGTCTCGCCGATCGCGTAGGCGAGCGAGACCTGGACCGTGACGCTCGCCTCCGCCGGTGCGCTGGGGTTGAACGCGGGCACGGTGAGACCGGCGGACCCCGCCGTCCACCAGGAGTCGCCGAACCCCGGTTGGGGCACGGTGCATCCGGTCGCGTCACGGGGCGACGTCGGTGCCAGCTCGCTGGAGACCAGCAATTTGCCGAGCGCAACTCCGAGGACGTCGGCCTGGTCGGCGGCGCGCTTTTGGGCGTCTGTGGTGGCCGCCTCACGCGCTTTCCGCGTCAACGCGCTGCAGTCGGCCACCGAGTAACCGACACCGACGTCCTGGACCGTCATGCCGGCTTGCGCCGCCTCGGTGCCGACCGCGTCGACGATGGAGTTCAAGCGGTCGAGGGTCGGCTGATCGACCGTGACGTCGATTCGGGCCGACGAGCAGCGACTGTAGTTGTTGCAGACACTGATCAGCGACGGACTCGTCAGCACGGCGACGTCTTTCTCGTCGACGCCGACGGACATCAGCGAGTCGATGACCGGACCCAGTGAATTGCGATTCCCGCCGGGGACCGGCGTGTTGCCGACCGTGCTCGCCGTGGGTTGCGGCTCGTCGCCAAACGGAACATCGCGCACGACCAGGATCTGGACGACGGCACGCTCGGCGGGGGTGGTGGCCGTGCCGTAGCCGACAACCTCGATGTTCGGTTGGACGACCGGTCCCTTCGAACCAGAGTTGATATTCGCGAGATAGATGGTTCCCCCGTCGCTCGACATCGCCTCGGCGAGGAGCGCCAGCCCCGCCATCGCCAGCCCGACGACGACGACCGCGAGGAGGATCGGACGCACGGGGATGCGGGTGGTCGGCTTCACCACGGGAGCGGTCCGCATGGCTGTCTCCTCTTGGTCTGAACGGGGTGGACGCGATCGGTGGGTGCGGACTCGCTCGTGCATCGGGCGTGACGTCGGTCCGTTTCGCCGGTTGGTGCAAAACTACACGGTGCCCACGCCGTGAGCAAGGTACTAGGCGCTTTGGCAACCAACTGGCACACCGATTGCGCGTCGTCGCGCAACCGGCAGACGGGTTAGCATGTCGGGCAAGACGGAACCGACGCCGAGGACTAACGACGATGACCGACGGCCGCACCTCGCCAATGATCCAACCGCCCGCGGCCGATTCTCGTCCCGTGCTCCTCCGTACAATCGGCCTGACCAAACGGTTCGGTTCGATCGTCGCCGTCGACGGACTCGACCTCGATGTGCGCGCCGGCGAGGTACTCGGTTTTCTCGGGCCGAACGGGTCCGGTAAGAGCACGACCGTCGGGATGATTCTCGGTCTGATCGCGCCGGCCGCCGGCCGCATCGAGTTTCATGGCCGCGATCTCGCCGAGCAGCGGTCGTTGGCGACGCGGGCGATCGGCGCCATCATCGAAACCCCCGCCTTCTATCCTTTCCTCTCCGGCCGTGACAACTTGCGCGCGCTCGCGATCGCCGCGGGTGGCGTGCCCACCGGCTACATCGAGGATTTGCTTCGCTTGGTCGGACTCACCGAGCGCGCCGGCAGCCAGTTCAAAACGTACTCGCTGGGTATGAAGCAACGACTGGGAATTGCCTCAACCCTGCTGACCGACCCGGAGTTCGTGATCCTGGACGAACCGACGAACGGACTCGACCCGGCCGGACAGCGCGAGATCCGGGAGCTGATCCCGATGCTCGCCAGGCAGGGTCGCGCCGTGCTCCTGGCCAGTCACCTGCTCAACGAGGTGCAGCAGGTCTGCGATCGGGTCGCCATCATCCGGCGCGGGCGGCTCATCCAGACCGGCACCGTCGCTGAGCTCGTCCGGCGCGATGCCCACCTCGAAGTCATCTTGCCCGCCTCCGATCTCGAACGAGCCGCCGTCATCGTCAGGACTCTGTCATTTGTCGGCGAAGTCACGACCGTCGGTGGACGACTGAGGATCGTCGCCCCCATTGACCAGGGCGCGGCGATCAATCGCGCGCTGGCCGAGGGCGGGCTTTATGCCGGCGCGATCATTCCGCGCCAGAGCACGCTCGAAGACGTCTTCCTGGAGCTGACCGAGGACGATCAACCGGTCGCGGGAAAGGGCGCCGATGTTCCCACTGCTGCATAGCGAACTCTTCCGGCTCCTCCGCCGCTGGATGCCTCGGATCCTCCTCGCGATCCTGATCGGCATCGTGGCTGCCCTCTACCTGCTCTTTTGGACGGTCGTCAAGACGGGATCCGACACCAGCTCCGACGTCCGCAACTTGCGCGACAATCTGCAACTTGCGGCCGTGCGCGACACCGGGCTCAGCCTCGTCTTTCAGGTCGGCGCGGTCGACGTGATTATCCTCACCTCTAGTCTGATCGGGACCGAATTCGGCTGGGGCACGATCCGTACCCTACTTCCGCGCGCCCGCAGCCGCGAATCGCTGATGGCGGCGAAATCGGTCGCGGCACTCGCCTTCGTCGTCGCCACGGTCCTGGTCGGAACCGTGGTCGCCTTCGGCGCCAGTGCCCTCGTCACGTCGCTGGAGAACCTGCCGGGCGGTCTCGGTCCCGACGGCGCGGCGCGGACACTCCTGGCGGTCGTGCGGACGACGTACGCGATGGTGCCGTATGCGGCGCTCGCGCTTTTGATCACCACCTGGACACGCTCCGTCGCCGCCGGGATCGGCATCGGTCTGTCGGTGCTGTTCCTGGAAAGTCTCATCTTGACCATCCTCGGTGCCGCCGGGGACGTGTTCGATCGCGTTCCGGGTGCGCTGATCAGCCGCAACGTCCAGACGCTTCTGCGGGCAAACTGCGACGGTCTGCGGACGTGCTTTTCCGGCGGCAACGATGCGTACCCGCCGCAATGGCGGGCGGCACTCGTGCTGGCCCTCTACTCCGCGGTCTTCGTCGCCCTCGCCTTCCAGCGATTCCGCGCGCGCGACATCACGACCGGCGGCGGTTGAATCTCCGTGGACACCGAACCAGGAGGCAACTGTTGTCCCAACCGATACGGATCGTCCAGGCCGGACTCGGCGGCTTCGGCCGAAGTTGGGCGACCATCGTTCGCGACGCCCACGGTGTCGACCTCGTCGCCGTCGCCGACCCGGCGGGCGAAGCGCGCGATTGGGGAACAGCCAATCTTGGCCTCGACCAGTCCCGGGTCTTTGCCTCGCTTGACGATGCGCTCGCGGCGGTCGTGCCCGATGCGGTCGTCGTCGTCACCCCACCCGAGACGCATCACGACGCGGTGACGACGGCACTCGCGTCCGGTTGCCACGTGCTCGTCGAGAAACCGCTGGCCACCAGCATCGGCGACGCGCTCGACCTTGTCGCGCACGCCGATCGGGCGCAACGGCTCCTGATGGTGAGTCAGAACTATCGCTTCCGCCCACCCGCCCGCGCGGCGCGCCGGGTGATCGCGGACGGAGATCTGGGTGAACCCGTGGCGGTCCGCGTCACCTTCGCCCGCGACACGCGAACGCTCTGGCCGCCCGACAATTTTCGGTACGCCATGCGCCACCCCGTCGTGCTCGACATGGCTATCCACCACGCCGATCTGTTGCGCATGCTCACCGGTCGCAACGTTCTGCGTCTCGATGCCAGGAGTTGGCGCGCCCCGGACAGCCCCTACGTCCACGATCCGGTGGTTTTCGCCCTGATGGAACTGGAAGGCGGCGTCCCGGTCGTCTACGAGGGCACGTGGGCCGCAAGGGGACCGGAGACGTCGTGGAACGCCGATTGGGAGATCGTCGGCGAGCGCGGGTGCCTGCTGTGGACGGGCGGCCGCGACGATCCGTTCGCCGGCGACGTCGTGGTGCAACAATGGGGTCGGCCTCCGTCTCCCTGGGCACTCCCGAAACTGCCCGCGGTCGATCGCGGCGGTGTTTTGAGCGCCTTCTGCGAGGCAATCTCGGGCGGAACCCGACCGGAAACGGCCGCCGCCGACAACGTGCACAGTCTCGCGATCGTCCTCGCCTGTGTTCGTTCGATCGAGCGAGGCGAATCGGTAGTGATGGCCGACCTGTTGGATTCCTCTGAACGCGCGACGCTTCAATCGTAGGCTAAAATCGAACGTCGAACCTGGCTCCCTGGTTCGCGACCGCTCGCAATGGCAACGCAACAAGCGTTTTGAGGGCTCGCCGACGTGTCCGCACCGAATCCCTTGTTGATCGCCCGCAGCGAGACAGATCTCGTCCTCCTCCCCAGGATGGCGAATCGGCACGGTCTCGTTGCGGGCGCAACCGGCACCGGCAAGACGGTGACCATCCACGCCATGGCCGAGCGCTTCAGCGAGATCGGCGTTCCCGTCTTTCTTGCCGACGTCAAAGGGGATCTCGCGGGCATTAGCCAACCGGGCGGCAACAATCCCAAGGTCGCCGAGCGAGTCCAGCAACTCGGTCTGAGCAGCTTTTCGCCGGCCGGTTACCCGGTCACGTTCTGGGACCTCTACGGCGAGGAGGGTCATCCGGTCCGATCGACCGTTTCGGAAATGGGGCCGCTGCTGCTGTCGCGGCTCCTCAATCTGAACGACACGCAGAGCGGAGTCCTCCAGATCGCCTTCAAGTACGCCGACGACAACCGGCTGCTGCTCCTCGATCTCAAAGACCTTCGTTCGCTCCTGCAATACGTCGGGGACAACCGCCAGGCGATCACGACCGCGTACGGAAACGTCTCTCCCGCCAGCGTCGGCGCGATCCAGCGTGGTTTGCTGACGCTCGAGCAGGCGGGCGGTAACTTCCTCTTCGGCGAACCGGCGCTCAATCTGTCGGATTTCATCCGAACCGACAAGAACGAGCGGGGCGTGATCAACGTCCTGACCGCCGACCGGCTCCTGCAGTCTCCGGTCGTCTACGCGACGTTTCTTCTCTGGCTCCTTTCGCAACTCTTTGAGTCGTTGCCCGAAGTCGGTGACCTCGACAAGCCCAAACTCGTCTTCTTCTTCGACGAGGCGCATTTGCTCTTCAACGATGCCCCCGATGCGCTGCGAGACAAGATCGAGCAGGTAGTCCGCCTCATCCGGTCAAAAGGGGTCGGGATCTACTTCGTCAGCCAGAATCCGCTCGACATCCCGGACATCGTGCTCGGCCAGCTCGGCAACCGCGTCCAGCACGCCCTGCGCGCCTTCACCCCGCGCGACCAACGGGCGGTCAAGTCCGCCGCCGAGACGTTTCGTGCCAACCCCAATCTTGACGTCGCCGCGGCGATCACCGAACTCGGCGTCGGCGAAGCACTCGTGTCCTTTCTCGACGCCAACGGCACTCCGGCGGTGGTCGAGCGAGCCTTGATTGTGCCACCGCGTAGCCACCTCGGCCCGATCACGGCCGAACAACGACGCAGCATCGTCAATTGGTCGCCGATCCAGGGCAAGTACGATCAGGTCGTCGATCGCGAATCGGCTTACGAAATCCTGAAGGCGAAGGCCGAACGTGCCGCACAAGCCAAAGCAGCCGCCGAAACCGCCGAACTGGCGGCGAAGGAGCAGGCACGTCTCGGGAAACGTGCCGCGACGTCCAAGAAACGAGTACCTCGCCCAGCGACGGCGACACAAGCAGTGTCCGAAATTCCGTCACCCGCCGTCGGCACCGAACCGGCACCGGCCGCGGTCCCCATGCCCGCCGCACCGGCAAAACGGGGTTTCGTGCGCGGGATACTCGGCGCGTTGCTGGGTGACGGCGACGATCGATAGGTCGACCGCCCACCTGTCAGGTCCCGTCCGCCGTCGTCGTCCGAATCATGTTGATGATGCCGGAGAAATCGAACCCTGCCCCGCCGCTCGCGACGTATGCCGCGAAGAGTTCGGCGGCCGCGCCGCCGAGCGGCGAAGCCGAACCGACCTGTGATGCCGCGGACTCGGCGAGTCGCAAGTCCTTGAGCATCATCGCCGCGGTGAAGCCCGGTCGGTAGTCGTGGTTGGCGGGGGAGTTCGGGACCGGGCCGGGAATGGGGCAATCGGAGGTGAGCGACCAGCATTGGCCGGACGACTTGCTGGCGACGTCGAAGAGCGTCTGCGCCGGAAGACCCAACTTCTCGGCCAGGATGAACGCCTCGCAGACGGCGATCATCGAGATCCCGAGGATCAGGTTGTTGCAGATCTTGGCGGCCTGACCATTGCCCGAACCGCCGGTGTGGACGACGGTCTTCCCCATCGCCCGGAGAATCGGTTCGGCGGCCGCGAACGCCTCCCGGCTACCGCCGACCATGAAGGTCAACGTGGCCGCCTCTGCCCCCGCCACGCCACCGGAAACGGGTGCGTCGAGCATGTCGAGGTCGTCGGTGGCGGCGACGGCGCTCACTTCCCGCGCGGTCGCGATGTCGATCGTCGAACAGTCGATCAGGAGCGTACCGGGCGCGGCCGCGGCGATCACCCCGTCCTCACCCAGGTAGACGTCGCGGAC
>DATBFX010000425.1:0-4400 GCA_036558305.1 Thermomicrobiales bacterium
TTGCGCGCAGAAGTCGAGGCCAAACCGGGCGCGCGGGAGCACATCGACGCCGTCAAGCGCGCGATGGACGACGTGCTCCGACTGGCCGAACTCCGCCACGAACTCCACCTTACGCAAGAGGACCTGGCACGCGCCCTCGACGTCAGCCAGTCCAACGTCTCCCGCGTCGAGCGCGCCGACGATCTCTACCTCTCGACCTTGCGCACCTACGTCGAGGCATTGGGCGGCAAACGTGAGATCAACGCGGTCTTCCCCGACCGAAGCGTGGCACCGACGACGAATCGATCGACGCCGACTGATTGACGGCAGCAACCGACGGGTAAGGCAAATCCCCTACGTGCCTACGGAAGCGAGGACGCGCGCTTCCACGGACGCGACGATCACCGGCTCCTGCTCGACCGGGACCTCTTCGCCAAGTTCAACCAGCGTCGCGACATGCCCTTCAATCGCCTCCCGCGCCCGCTCCATCGCCTCTTCCACCGTCGCGCCGACCGTGAAGCACCCCGGCAACACCGGCACGGTCACACCGTACACCTCAGTCTCGGGATCCCACTGGAGGACGACCGTAAACCTCATGCAAATCGCCCTCCGTCAGAGCAGTTCGCGAAATTCGTCGTCACTCAAACCCGCCTGACGCAAGATGCTCTTGACCAGCCATACCGGCAGTGTCTGCCCGGCATGCACCGGGACAGTCACGAGGCCGCCCCGACTCGGATGCTTGTAATGATGGTGCCCACCGGCAACCCGCTGCAACACCCAGCCGCCCCGTTCGAGAGCACGGACGATTTCGCGGCCCGTCACACTTGGCAGACGGTTCGGCATGTCAGTCATCACCTCCCAGTCGGCAGATGGCCAACACGCAGTTCCATCATCGTTCTACATCGATAGTCTCGGGCAACTTCCGGGATCGTCAGCGTCCGGCGTTCGGTCTGTGCGGTTTCCATCGCGTTCCTCCGTCAGCGTGACCCGCCACTCGGCGGTGTCCGACACGCGGAGGATGCGACGGGTGCGACCGGACAAAAAAGGGACAAAAACTCACACGGCGGCCAGCATATGCGCCCACGACGGGTATTCGGCCTTCCGCGTCCAGCGCCGGATCGTCCTCGCCGTAACGTTGAAGCGCTTCGCAATCTCGGGTTCGTTCGGGTCGCGACCGTCGTTGGCGCGCCGGTACTCGTCGATTGCCCCGGTCACGCGGTCGAGAAAGTCGTCGGTGTCGCGGAAGGTTCCCGAGCCGGGGGGCCTCCCGATGACAAGCCCGCGCCCCAGGGCCAACAGGAACGCCGAGGCGGCGGCCCGCTGCCCCTCCCGGATGTTTTCTATCGACTCGCGCCAGCCGTGGTAAGAGTCCCACCGGGCGATGTAGTGGAACCTGTAGATGTGACTCTTCGACGGCTTGAGGACCACCTTCACGACGGCGACCTCCTGGTCCCAGCCCGCGAGCTTGACCAGCAGCGGCTCGGCCGGGCCAGGAGGCAAGGCGTCGGGCGGCTTCACTCGGATGATGAGCTGGCGGTTCCGAAACTGGGGCGACACGTCGGCGCCGCTCCAGAGGACGACGCACAGCCCCTCTTCGGGGTCGGCGGGAGGGAGGGCGACCGCGAAGCGCACACGGCGCAGTTGGGCTGGTTTCGCGCGTGGCCCGCTGCTGAACGCACAGAAGATGAGGCAGCCCGGGCACAAGGGGGTCGCGCCGACAGGTCCAGCCGGAATGGAGCCTGGCATGCCGCACTGCGCGCACGGCCGCGCGTCGAGGGCGCCCCGATCCACGAACGTGCTTGCGTCGGCGCAGGGGACGTGGACGACGACAGCATGGCTGCGGTGATTGTCCCCACGCTCGCGGTCGCGCCGCTCGTGGCGGTCATCTCGCCGACCGAGTCGCCGCCCATGTCGGTTGCTAGACTTTCCACGCGCTCGACTCCTTTGCCGTCGATCGCCACGCACCCCGGCCAGCCCGTCCACGCGGGCGCCCACCCGGGCGAACCCCTGTTCTGTTTGCCCCAGTCTATCATGTACGTTCATGTGTTCCGGCGTTCGGGGTCGTCCGGTCAATCGGAGCGGTCACGCGTGGGGCAGTGGGTGGCGCGAAATCTCGCGTCGTTCTGCGTGATTCGGGGACACGCGGGGGCGGTCGCATGGTCACGCAATGGTCACAAGACCCTGCCAAACGGGCCGGACGGGCCGAAATGCCCGGATTGAGGACAGAGAGAAACCCGCGTATGAACCCGGGTTTCTCGGACATGGTCGGACGGGTTGGACGGGTCTGCCGGGTAAGGGACTCGAACCCTTACAGCCTTGCGGCCACCAGCTCCTAAGGCTGGCGCGTCTGCCGATTTCGCCAACCCGGCATGGGATTCCCCGGCCGCAAGTGTACGGCCCGCGTCCCATCCAGGGCAAAACCCGACCAGGAACCCGAGAACGTGGGCCACGATCGCGCAGTTGGCTGGTGTCGACGAGCCCGGGGTCGAATGCGCCGCGGCCATAGAACTCCCGTTGCGTCTACCTCAAGGTCCGAAAATCGTCGCCAATGTCGGTCTCGCTACCGCAATTCGTCGCTGCGTCCGCACCTTGTTGACACTATTCGCATCCCCATGGTAGCGTCCGCCGATCGGATCAGCGTCTCGCACGGGCGCCCGGATGGCATCGATCGGCCGCCGGCGTCCGGGCCGCATCACGTGCCCGTCTCCCTCGCGTCCGTTTGCGCCACAGCGGAGGAAGAGCCATGTCCTGCCCCCACGACGCCGGCCTAAGCGAACTCGACCGACTCGCTCGCCACCTCGAACGCCTCCACAACCGCCGTGACCTCCTCCGTGCGTTCGCCGCGGCCGGTGCCGGCGCCGCGGTCGCAGGCACGCTTGGTCCTGCCGCCGCCGGCGCCGCGGGTCGCCCCGGCCCGGTCGCGCGCGGTCTCGCCCGCCACCAGGACACCCCGGTCCAGGGCGGCACCCTCACCGCCGCCATCACCGGTCAACCCGACAGCATGGACCCCCACAAAGCCGGCGGTTACGCCTCTCTCCAGATCTACGACAACATCTACAGCAAACTCGTCTACGTCGACAAAGACCTGAACTACCTGCCCGGACTCGCCACCAAGTGGACCAACACCACCCCGACCGAATGGGTCTTCGAACTCGTCCAGAACGCCGTCTTCCACAACGGCGAGAAGTTCACCGCGAAAGACGTCAAATACACCTTCGACCGCGTCCTCGATCCGGCCACCGCCTCCCCCTCGGCGACCCGCTTCTCGGTGATCCAGTCGGTCGAACCCGTCGACGACTACACGATCAAGTTCACCCTCAAAACGCCGTCGGGTCCGTTCTTCGCCGCCCTCGCCGGTTTCGGCCAGATCCTCAACGAGAAGGCCGTCACCGCCGCCGATCCCGCCCGCAACCCGGTCGGTACCGGCCCGTTCACATTCGTCGAGTGGGTGACCGACGACCACCTGACCCTCGCCCGGTGGGACCAGCACTACAAAGAAGGACAACCCCTCCTCGACCAGGTCATCTTCCGCGGCATGGGCGTCGACGAGAGCCGCATGGCCGCCCTGCAAAGCGGCGAGGTCAACTGGGTCGACGCCGTCCCGCTCCAGAAAGTGGCCGAAGTTCGCGACGGCGGCGAATACAACTACTACACCGCCGCCACCGCCGGTCTCCCCGACTACGTCGCGATGAACGTCACCAAACCGCCCTTCGACAACGCCAAACTCCGCCAGGCGATCGCCTGGGCGACCGACCGGAACGCGATCCTCCAACTCGCCTACTCCGGTATCGGCGAGGTGGCAAACGAGGAGATGGCCAGTGGCAACCCCTGGAACAGCGGTCTGACCACCTACAGCGCCGCCCCCGACCTCGACAAGGCCAAGCAACTCCTGGCCGAATCCGGTTTCGACACCAACCAGACGATCACCTACCTCGGTCTCCCCCAGTATCCCGAATTGCTTCGCACCGGTGAGGTGCTGAAGGACAACCTGGAGGCAATCGGGATCAAGATGAACATCGAGCAGCAAGAAGTGACCGTCTGGATCAACAACTTCCTCGGCAAGAACTACGAGATCACCTCCGGCTACTGGAGCAGCATCCTCGATCCCGCCGACTTCTACGACCTCGTCCTGCTCTCCACCTCCGCCAACAACTTCTGCGGTTACGTCAACGCCGACGTGGACAAGCTGATCGAGAGCGCCCACTCCGAAACCGACTTCGACAAGCGCAAAGCCCTCTACCAGCAAATCCGCGAAACCCTCAACCAGGACGTCCCCCTCACCTTCGTCCACTACGAACTCCTCAACTACGCCACCGCCCAAAACGTCCAGGGCACCCAAATCCTGCCCTCGATGGAACTGCGATTCGAAGACGTCTGGATCAAGGAGTAACGAGGGGACAGGGGTCAGGGGTCGGGGGTCG
>DATBFX010000426.1:0-19341 GCA_036558305.1 Thermomicrobiales bacterium
CGCGACTGGGAGAAGGCCCGGCGGGTGCCGACCGAACTGGCCGCCGAGCTGGCGCACGCCGCCGCCAGCGGTTACGCGGCCTGGCTCCAGGCGCGTGCCACGTCCGACTTCGCCGGATTCTTGCCCGCGCTTGAACAGAACATCGCCCTCAAGCGGAGGTACGCGGCTTGCTTCGATGTCCCGACGTACGACGCATTGCTCGACGACTTCGAACCGGGTCTGACTGCCCCGGAAGTCTCCGCGGTGTTCGATCGCCTGAAGGTTGGCCTGCGGCTCCTGATCGAACGGATCGGCGCGAACACCGGCGCCGTCGACGATTCGTGCCTCAAGGGCCATTTCCCGCTCGACGGCCAGCAAGCGTTGATGACCCGCATCGCCGGTCGGTTCGGGTTCGCGTCCGGTGTATGGCGTCTCGATCCCACCGCCCATCCGTTCGCCCGGAGTCTGGCGACCACCGACATCCGATTGACCACCCGCTACGACGAGCGAAAGCTGGAAGGCGCGCTTCTCGGCACGATCCATGAGTGCGGGCACGGTCTCTACGAGGAAGGGATCGATCCCTTGTTGGAGCGGACGCCGCTGGCGAGTGGGTGTTCGGCGGCGCTGCACGAGTCGCAGAGCCGGCTGTGGGAAAACCAGCTCGGTCGCGGCCGGCCGTTCTGGCGCTTCGCCCTGCCGTTGCTCCGGGAGACGTTCCCGGAGCGGTTCAACGGCGTCGACGAGGAGACCGTCTACCGCGCCGTCAACAAGATGGAACCGTCGCTGATTCGGGTCGAGGCGGACGAGGTGACTTACCCGATGCACATCGTCCTCCGCTTCGAGCTTGAACGCGACCTCTTCGAAGACCGTCTCGCGCCGGCTGATCTTCCGGATGCCTGGAACGCCAAGATGCGCGAATACCTCGGCATCGAGGTGCCGGACGTCGCGGTCGGCGTGCTCCAGGACGTCCACTGGGCCGAAGGACTCTTCGGCTACTTCCCGACCTACGCCCTCGGCACGGTGCTGGCGGCCCAGATCTGGCAGCGCGTCCGAGCCGACATCCCCGATCTCGACGAGCAGTTCATTCGCGGCGAATTCACCGCGCTGCGCGAGTGGGCGCGCGAGCACCTGCACCGGTTCGGGCGCAAATTCACACCGAAGGAGACGATCGCCCGCGTCGCCGGCGGTCCGATCGACCCGGAACCGTTCTTGCGGTACGTCGGCGCGAAAGTCGAAGACCTTTACGGCGCGTAATCACCGGCTGGCCGAATTGATCTCAGCGACAGGGAGGCGTCATGGCTGTCAAGTTCGGTGTCTTCGTCCCGCAGGGGTGGCGGATGGACCTCGCCGAGATCGCCGATCCGGTCGAGCAGTTCGAGGCGATGACCAACGTCGCCCGGGTCGCCGACGAGGGCGGTTGGGACTCGATCTGGGTCTACGACCACTTCCACACCGTGCCGACACCCGAGATCGAGACGACCTTCGAATGTTGGAGTATCACCGCCACCCTCGCGCGCGATACCCGGCGTGTCCGCATCGGCCAGATGGTCGGTTGCAACGGGTACCGCAACCCGGCGCTCTACGCCAAGATCGCCTCGACGGTCGACGTCGCCAGCCACGGCCGCATCAACGCCGGCATCGGCGCCGGTTGGCACGAGCACGAGTGGCGCGCCTACGGCTACCAATGGGACGACACGCCGGTGCGGATGGCGAAGTTTCGCGAAGCGGTCGAGATCGTCCACAAGATGTGGACCGAGGAGAAACCGGTTTTCCACGGCACGTACTACGCCATCGACGGTCCGATCAACGAGCCGAAGGGCGCGCAAAAACCCCACATCCCGCTCTGGATCGGCGGCGGCGGCGAGAAGGTGACGCTCAAACTCGTCGCCAAGTGGGGCGACGCCTGCAACGTCGGCGGCGGCAACCCGGACGTGTGCCGGCAAAAACTCGCCGTCCTCCAACGCCACTGCGGGGAACAGGGGCGCGACTTCGCGGAGATCATCAAGTCGACCAGTCTCATGATCTGCCTCGTCGAGAACGAAGCGAACGCCGAGCAGGAAACGGCCAAGGCACGCGGCAAGGCGCCTTTCGAGGAATTCTCGCGCTCCTACCTGGTGGGTTCGGTCGACACCATTGCTCGTCGCATCGAAGACCTCGTCGCGGTCGGCATCGACTACGTCATCGTCAACACGCCGCGCCTGGCATACGACCAGACGCCGATGCGGCGGTTCGTGGGTGAGGTGATCCCTAAATTCTCGTAGCTTCATCGGTTCTTACCCCGAGTGCCACGCGGGCGATTTGCCTGCGTGGTACAGTTGTGGCCACATGTGCTACAGGCTAGGAGGGCGACGTGAAGCATATCGATATCGAAGAGTTCTGCGGACGTGCTTCCGATTTCCTCGCCGGTGGCGAAACGGTGACCATCGTTCGAAATGGCGAAGCGATGGGCATGTTTGTTCCGTCCGAGGAGATACGGCGAGCCCGGTTGAACGAAGCGCTCGATCGTTTGGGCGAGACCGTACAGCAGATTCTCGACAGGACAGGGATGACCGAAGACGAATTAGTACGATTCTTTGATCTCAACCAGCCTCTTCCTGACGAACCATTTCCAGCGCGCGGCTTGGCAACCGCGACGACCGATGCGTCTGGTCATTGATGCCAGCACCGTTGTTGCGGAGGGACTTCGTGATCGCGGACGCGAACTCCTTGCACGCGATGACCTCGACATCACGATCGCCGTTGAGGCTTGGGCCGAAGCTGAACATGAGCTGCGCAAACGCGTGGCCACGATTGTTCAACGCGCGAGCGAGCGAGGCGAGGAGGTCAACCAACTCAACGATCGGGTCAACTCGGTAGGGCGATTATTGAAGGTCTCGCCACGGCCTCCCCCCGCGGAGATGTGGGAGGAAGCCCGTTGGCGCATCCCACAGGACCCAAGAGACATCCCGACGGTTGCCCTTGCTCTCTGGCTCGACTGCGGCATCTGGACATTTGACAGAGACTTCTTCGGCTGTGGGCTGCCCGTTTGGTCTACCGAAGTGCTTCAGAGTTACGTGGATCGCGTGCCACGAAACCGAAGATAGGTCGTCGTGACCGTGCCAATCTGGCACTCGGGAGTTCACTCCGGGTCACGCCGATGTATACGATGATCGTCGCTGACTCTTCGTTCGCCAAGCGGACGACGGCGTCGCTCAAACCTGCCGCAAGGGAGAAACCATGGCTGAAGACGTCCTCGCGAAACGACCATTCGGGCAGACCGAACTGAGGGTGCCCCCGATCTCCGTCGGTTGCGCGCCACTTGGCGACATGAAGGACACCTTCCTGTACTCGGTGTCCGAGGAAGACGCGGTCGCCACCATTCGCGCCGCTCTGGCCAGTCCGATTGACTACATCGACACCGCCGCCCTGTACGGCGACGGGGAGAGCGAGCGTCGGGTCGGGCTCGCGCTCCGCGAACTCGGCGGTCTCCCAAAGGGTGCGATCCTGCAAACCAAACAGGGGCGCGATCCGAAAACCGACGACTACAGCGGCGAGACCGTCAAACGCCGGTTGGAGCGCAGTCTCACGCTGCTCGGCGTCGACCACCTCCACATCGTCTACCTGCACGACGCCGAGTGGACGACCTTCGACGCGGCGATGGCGCCCGGCGGACCGGTCGGGGTTCTGCGTGACTACAAGGAGCAGGGCGTCATCGGTCATCTCGGCGTCGCGAGTGGTCCGAACGGCGTCGAGCTCCAGTACATCGGGACCGGACTCTTCGACGCGGTCATCACCCACAACCGCTACACGCTCTTGAACACCTCGGCCGAGCCGGTGATCGCGGAAGCGAGCAAGCGCCGTATGGCCGTGCTCAACGCCGCCCCCTACGGCAGCGGCATCCTCGCCAAGGGACCGGAGGCGTACCCGCGCTACTGCTACCAGCAAGCCTCCGACGAGATGCTCGCCCGCACGCGCGAACTCGCCGACATCTGTTCCCGCCACGGCGTGCCACTCGCCGCCGCGGCGCTCCAATTCTCGCTACGCGATCCGCGGATCACTTCCACCATCGTCGGCATGAGCCGTCCGGAGCGGATCGCGCAAACGATCGCCTTCGCGACGCACCCGATTCCTGCCGACGCCTGGGCCGAAATCGACGCCCTCCCGGCGCCACCGACCAACGACCCCGAAACGAACCGTTGGACGTAGGGGCGGACCGCCGTGTCCGCCCGATTCCAGAAGGCGACGCCGCGATGAGGAAAGGGCGGACAGCGCCCAGAGGGCACCCGGTCCGCCCCCTATAAGGGGGCCCTCTTCCAGAACCGCGCTAGCGGATTCCAGCCGCCATTTGCCGGACGCTGTCCTCAGGATGCAGTCCGACATCCCGGTTCACGGTCTCCCAGAACTCCGCCAGCACAGGAAGTGCCTCCGCGCTGCTCCTCTCGGCGAGTTCGATCGTCAGCCGCTCGGTAAGATCGATCGCCCGGCGCGTCGTCGAATCGACGAGGTCCCCGAGCACCCGGATCGCCCCGTCGCGGTCGCCGCTCTCCAGCGCATCGAGCGCGACCGACTCCGTCTCGTCCGCCTCGGCGAAGAAGTCGCATTCCAACGCCGCGTACGCCGACCGGACCTCGCCTGCCAGCGACGGTGCCTGCGCCACGAGCCGCTGCAACCGCTCAAACTGCCACCAGGGGGAGGCGGCATCGAAGTGCGCATCACCGCAATCGAGGGTCCCCGGCAGTCCGACCGCAAACGGGTAGACCGGTCGAAAGACGCTCAGGCATGGGGAGCCGAACGCCGTCCAACACGTCGTCGCGATTTCCCGCGGTCGGTTGGGATGGAGGTGGACCACCATCGCGGCGGCGGTCTCACCCGCGAACGCCGGGTTGGCGTGCATGCAAATCGTCGGCAGCGCTTGCGCGCCCGTGGGTAGATCGCCGTCGCCGTGGTCGCGCAGGAGCGACATCATGGCCTGGACGTCGAAGGGTTGACGATGACCACCGAGGACGGAGCGCGCTCGCTCCAGGCGACAGACCCGCGTGCTCAAATCCGCTTCGGGGTCCTGGTAGGCGTGCGCGAAGTCGAAGTCTCCTTCCACCCACCCTTGTTCGCGCGCGTGCGTCTCGATGCCCGGCGAGGAGCGATCGCCGCCGTGGATGGTGAGCAGGTTCGAGATGGCGGCGCGGTCCACCACCCCTTCGGCGACCCAGCGGTGACCGGCGGTTTCCAGAACCCAGGCGCTGTTCGGGTCGGCGACGATGAACGAGTTTTGGTAGGTGCGAAACGAGTTCGCTTCGCAGGAACCGCCCTGACCGTGGCGCTCGACCAGCGCACCGATGACGTCGACCGCCTCCTCTGCATTCCGCGCCCGTTCCAGACCGAGCCGGACCAGATCCATCCCAATCAGCGCGATCTCCTCGTAGGGCTCGCGGGTGTGCACCGCTTCGTTGCCGATCGCGAGGCCCCACTCGTTGACACCGATCTCGAAGCCCCATAGCCAGTAGGGACGGGAACCGATGACCTCCCAGGTCCGCGGCACCTGCGGGATGGAGAGGTATTGGCAGCGCACCAACTCACGCGGCCCATGGCGGCGACCGGGGATGTGCGTTAGCGGTTGGCACTCGTTCGGCGCGCGGTCGCTGTTCTTGGCGAAGATGACCGAACCGTCCGCGGTCGCCGAACCGAGCACGACCGAGGTGTCGCACGAAATGGCGTGTCTCATGGCGCCCGACCTCCACGTCTGTCTGCGGTCGGAAATGTAACCGGATGCGCGAGGCCGCGCTTGACAGCGCCTTCGCCCTGCCGTAGCGTGCCCCGGTTCGGTGCCGAAACAGCGTTTCACGAGCAATGGGGGTGAACGTGGCGACGGATGGTTCAACAAGCGGCCGGTACGATCTCGTCATCACCGGCGGTGAGGTCGTCGATCCGGGTGCGGGACTCGGCGGCAAACTCGACGTGGCGATCGCCGGCGGCAAGATCGCCGCGGTCGCGGCAGGCATCGATCCGGGCAGTGCCGAGCGCGTCGATGCAGCCGGTCAGTACGTGACGCCGGGACTGGTCGATCTGCACACGCACGTCTACTGGGGCGCCACGTACTGGGGGATCGAACCCGATCCGGTCGCCGCGCGTTCGGGTGTGACGACCTGGCTGGACGTCGGCAGTTCCGGCGCGTACTCGTTTCCGGGTTTCCGCGAGTACATCGTCAAGCCGAGCAAGTCCCGCGTCTATGCCCTCCTCAACCTCTCGGCGATCGGCCTGATCGCCCCGACCTACGAGTTCGCCAACCTCGACTACTGCGACGTCGACCTCGCCGCGACGATCGTCGAGGACAACCGCGACGTCATCGTCGGCATCAAGGCGCGGATCGACAAGGCCACGACCCGTGGCGTTGGCATCCGCCCGCTCGAGATCGCCCGCGTCCTGGCCGACCGCGTCGGCTTGCCGCTGATGGTCCACATCGGGCAGGGCCCGCCGACGATCGACGAGGTCATCCCGCACCTGCGACCGGGCGACATCCTGACCCACTGCTTCACCGGTCACGACATGCGCATCGTCGGCGACGACGGGCTGATCCTGCCGAAGATGAAGGAGTTGCACGACCGCGGCCTGATCCTCGACATCGGCCACGGCGCCGGCTCGTTCAGCTTCAAGACGGCCCGCAAGATGCTCGATCAGGGAATCCCGCCCGACGTCATCAGCACCGACATCCACCAACTGGCGATCCAGGGACCGATGTTCGACATGCCGACCACGCTCTCCAAATTCCTCACCCTCGGCATGTCGTTGCCGGACGTCGTCGAGTGCGCCACGTCCCGCCCGGCCGCCGCCATGCGCAAACCGGAGCTCGGTTCCCTCAAACCCGGCAGCGCCGCCGACGTCGCGCTCTTCCGGATCGAGGAGGGTGACTTCACCTTCCAGGACATCTTCATGAACGAATTGAAGGGCACTCAACGGCTCGTCAATACGCTGACCTTGGTCGACGGAGAGAAACTCCCGCGCGTTCCGGAGCGGAAACTCCACCCGTGGGCGGTCTTGCCCGATCACCAACGCGGCAAGGTCATCCCGCTCGTGCCGGTGCCGGAGGCGCCGGCCGCACCGGAACTCGTGCGCGCCTGAGCGGTGGGTCCTGGCTTTGATCCGACTTGACAGCCCCGTCGCTCCCCGCTAGGGTTCGGGAGGTTTCAGCGCCTCCTCCAACGGACATCGACACGACTGACACCAGGCGCCGCCGCGTGGTCCGGCGCACGGAAAGGCAGACAGATGGCAGCGAGCAACAACGGCGTCGACGAACTCCTGACCGAGGTTTCCGAGCGGCGCTACTCGCGCCGGCAAACCCTGGCGCGCGGTTTGGCGCTGGGTTTGTCGCTGCCGGCGATCAAGGCGGTCCTCGCCTCGCCGGTCTTCGCGCAGGATGCGGCATCGTCGCCGGCCGCGGGCGGTCCGGTCGATGTGCCGATCGTCGGCAAGCAAATGACGTTCGACGACATCAAGGCGGCGATCGCCTCAGAGAAGGAAGTCAACGTCGCCAACTGGACCTACCAGGCGTCGGATCAACTGGTGGCGCAATTCGAGAAGTACGTCAAAGACGTCTACGGCGAGGACATCAAGGTTCACTACGGCCAGTCCCAACAACCGAGCACCTACCTGACCGATCTCTACACGGCGGTCGGCAGCGGCGACAGCTCGCCCTGGGACGTGATGGCGATCGAGGAGAACTACTGGGCGGAGGCGCAACTGCGGAGCACGCAGCAGTCGACCAAACTGATGGAAGACTACCTGCCGTCGGGTCTGATCCCGAATGCCGACCGCGTGATGGACTCGCTCAAACACGTGCCGACGTCGATCGGTTTCCAGGCCTCGGCCACCCCCGGTATCAACTACAACAAGAACAACGTCGACTTCCTGACCGACTGGAAAGACCTCGCCGACGACCGCCTCAAAGGCAAACTCCTGATGTGGCTGCCCGGCGACATCACCGGCGGCGGGATCCTGCTCGGGCTCGCGGCCTCGCTCGGCAAGGACTACCACGACCCGGCCCAGATGGACGAGGTCATCGACTTCGCCGCCAACAAGATCGGTCCAAACGCGGTGAAGTACACGGCCGACTTCGGCGAGGCGCAGCAACTCTACGAAAGCGGCGCCGTCGACGTCGTGACGTTCTGGAACTCGATGGCGCGCCTCGAATACCTGAACGGCCACGAGGAGGCCGCCTTCCTGATCGCCGCTTCCGGTCAATACGCCGTCAACGGCTACATGTGGATTCCGGTCAAACCGAAACACCCGGTGCTCGCCCAGATCTTCATCG
The DNA here is from genome assembly GCA_036558305.1 of Thermomicrobiales bacterium. Lineage (GTDB taxonomy): Bacteria > Chloroflexota > Chloroflexia > Thermomicrobiales > UBA6265 > DATBFX01. Next base: position 8,261 of record DATBFX010000426.1, read on the forward strand.
ACTGGCGCCTCGGCGACGACGCCCAGTTCCCCGACATCGACGCCTGGGGCATCACCAAGGGCGGGTGGGCCGAATTGCAAGAAGGCTTCCTCGGTCCGTCGTACGAGGGGGATGTCCCCGACTGGATCAAGGACGTCTACTTCACCTACTTCCCGACGATCGAGCAACTCAGTACCAACTACAAGTCCGTCGATTGGGACTACTACGCCCAGAACTCGAAAGACTGGTTCGACAAGTGGCTCCAGGGTATCGGTCTTTAGGACGTTGTAAGGGTGGCACCTGCGCATTCATTTTCGCCGCATGCGTGGGTTCGTAGGGGCGGACCGGGTGCCCCCTGGGCGATGTCCGCCCTGCCTCGAATGTCGCGAACTTTGCAGAGGGCGGACACGGCGGTCCGCCCCTACGTCCGTTTTGCCTAAGCAGTCGCGATTATGACCAGCCCCTCCTTGACGATCTCGGCGAGCGACGCAATCGCAGCGCCCGAACAAGGAACGGCCCGCCGCTGGCGAAATGCCCTCGCCGGTCCCGGTCTCGTGCTACCAGCGTTGGTCGTCACGATCCTCTTCTCGATCGTGCCGCTGGTCTATCTCACCATCGTCAGCTTCACCGACGAGTCGACTTTCTTCTTCCACAATCCGGTCTACACCCTGAATAACTACGAGCAAGTGTGGAATCGCTATCGTCCCCACGTCGTCAACACGATCCGGCTCGCCGTCCTCTCGTCGGCCTTCGATCTCGTCTTCGGCTACCCCTTCGCGTACATCCTCGTGCGCAAGGTCCGCTATCGGGAGCTGGTCCGCACGCTGATGACGTTCCCGCTCTTTGGACCGCTCTACCTCGCCTACGGGATCGGCTTCATCGTCCTGCCAAACGGTCCGCTGGCGCCCGTCCTCGACTTCTTCCACATCAAGGGGACGACGCTGCTCTTTTCGGAACCGATGACCGTCATCGGCATGGCGATGTTCACCTTCCCGTTCATGGTGATGAACATCGGTACCGCCCTCTCCAACGTCGATCCGACGTTGGAGGAGGCGGCGCGCACCCTCGGCGCCAAGCCCTGGCAGGTGTTCACTCGCGTCCTCTTCCCCTTGAGTTGGAGTGGCATCCTGGCTGGGCTCTTGATGTGTTTTGGCTGGAACCTCGGCGTCTTCGTCGTGCCGCTCCTCCTCGGCGGTGTCGCCCAACAGCGGGTGCTGTCGCTCACCCTCTACCAGAAGGCCGTCAGCCAGTTCGACTACGGTCTCGCCGCGGCGATGGGGATCACCCTGATGATCCTCGCCTTCGGCGTTACCTGGCTGTCGCTCAAGTTCTCCCGCGGCGCCCTGGGAGCCTGACGCAGATGGGGGAGGCAACGAGATGAGCGCCACGACCATCGTGCCGCCCCGGAAATCGGAACGGCGGCTGCCTCCGCTCTCCGACATCCTGCAGCACGCCTACATCTGGATCTGGTTGGTGCTCTTCGTGCTACCGTTCGCCGTCACCATCCTCCGCTCGCTCGAGGATCCGGATGGTGGACGCTCGCTCGTGGCGTACCGGGCGATCTACGGATCGTTCAAGCACAACCTCGTCCTCTCGATCGAGCTGACCGTCGCCACGATCGTCATCAACCTCTTGATCGGCATCCCGGCCGCCTACGCGATCGTTCGTCATGCGATCCCCGGCAAAAGAATCATCCTGTCGACGCTCAACCTGGCGCTCTACACACCCGGCGCCGTCATGGGGATCAGTCTGGCCATCACCTACGCCTTCTTTTTCCACATCCCGCACAGCTACACCGGGCTCGTCGCGGCCTACGTCGTCGGCACCTACCCGTTGATGCTGGTTCCGATCATCGTCGCCTTGCGCGACCTCTCGACCGTCTACGAGGAAGCGGCACGCACCCTCGGCGCGAACAGGATGCAGAGTTTCTTCCGGATCGAATTGCCGCTGCTCGGTCCCGGTATCAGCGCCGGCATCCTGCTCACCTTCGTCATCGTCTTCAACGAATTCCTCGTCACCCTCTTCATCGCCGGGCCGGGTACCACCACCGCCGCCCTCCGCGTCTACGGTCTCACCCGCACCGGTTTCCTCCCGACGACCGCCGCCGTCGCCGCCACGATGCAGTTCGTCTCGTTCGTCGTCGTGCTCGTCTTTTTCAAGGCGTTCGGTTCGCGCTACCTGAAGGGGACGTACCTGATTTGAGTTTCAGGTCTCAGGTCTCAAGTCTCAGGCTGCCACTCGCTACTTGAGACTTGAGACCTGGAACCTGAGACTTCGTTGAGGTCGCACATGGCACGCGTTCGGCTGGTCGAGGTGACGAAGCGATACGGTCCGACGGTCGCCGTCGATCGGGTGAGTGCGGAGATCGCCGAAGGGGAGTTCGTGACCTTGCTCGGCCCCTCGGGGTGCGGCAAGACGACGACGTTGCGGATGGTGGCAGGTTTGGTCGAGCCGACCGCCGGCCGCATCTACTTCGACGACCAACTCGTCAACAACGTGCCGACGCACAAGCGCAACGTCGGGCTTGCCTTCCAGAGTCACGCCCTCTTTCCGCACCAATCGGTGGCCAAGAATATCGCCTTCGGTCTGTCGGTGAAGCGGCGGCCGAAGCAGGAGATCGAGCGGCGGGTCGCCGAGATGCTCGAGATGATCGAACTCCGGGGTTTCGAATCGCGCATGCCCGCGCAGCTCTCCGGCGGTCAGCAGCAGCGCGTCGCCCTCGCCCGCATGCTGGCGACCGACCCGCGCGTTTTGCTCTTCGACGAACCGCTCTCCGCGCTCGATCGCAACCTGCGCGACACCCTCAAGTATTCGATTCTTGCGTTGCAGCGGCGCACCGGCAAAACGGCGATCTACGTCACCCACGACCAGTCCGAAGCGTTCGCGATCTCCGATCGCATCTTCGTGATGAACAACGGCAACGTCGAACAGGCGGGAAGCCAACTGGACATCTACCTGCGCCCCGCCACCGAATTCGTCGCCAACTTCGTCGGCGACAACAACGCGCTGCCCGGCACCGTCTCGCAGGTCCTCGACGAGGGAGAGGGACAGCATCGGGCGACCGTCCAGGCGGGCAGCGTCACGCTCACCGCCTTCGCGCCCGCGGGTGTCGGCGTGGGCGATCGCGTCCTTGCCTTCGTCCGGCCGGAAAACATCGAGGTCCTCGCCGACGGCGACGGCCGCGACGAACCCGGCGTCGTCGAGGGCAACGTCGAACAGATCGTCTTCGAAGGCCCGTCGATTCGGCTCACCGTCGACGTGGCTGGGACCCCACTCAAGGTGGTGGTCGGCGGCGTTGAACGGTTGACCCTGCTCGATGCCAACCGGCGCCGTCTCCGGCTCCGGTTGCGCGAGGTCTCGCTCGTGCGGTCGACGTCGGCAGTGTAGTCGGGGCGACGTTCGTCCGCTGCCGCGCTGCTTTCGCGCGCGATGTGGGTTTCGAATACCCACTCCCGACCTACGACCCCGCGTAATCGCTGATGCGTAGTTGAACGTGGTCGTCGGCTGCCGAAATACGTCGTCTGACCGATGTCGTGCTTCCTTGCATCACCGAGGATAAGCATGCCGACCAGGAGGCCGGTGGACGGGCGTCAACGGACGGCCGTCCTTGTCAAGGACCGCCTGCGAGGAGACGAGGCGGATGCGGATTCATGAGAGGCTACCAGTATGGGCAAAGATCACCGAACCGCGGTACAACGCTTCTTCGAAGAAGTGTTCAACGGGGGCAACACGCGATTGCTGCCGGAGTTGATCGCACCGGAACACGTCAGTCACCTCCCCACCGGCGACCACTACGGGCCCGAGGGGGTGCGCATCGACATCGCCGGGTTCCGCGCGGCCTTTCCGGATCTGAACCTGATCCTCGACGACCTGATCGACACGTCGGAGACCGTCGTCTACCGGTTCACGGCGCGCGGCACGCACGAGGGACCGTTCATGGGTGTTGCGCCGACGGGGCGCCGCGTCCGCGTCGACGGCATCGGCATCGACCGCTTTCGCGACGGCAAGATGATCGAACGCTGGGTGCAGTACGACGGCGTCGGTCTCCTCCAGCAGATAGGCGCGCTGCCGGGCTTCTGTCCTTCTGCCGACTGAGCCGCTACCGTCCGTCGTGCAGCCGCTGGCCGGCGACGTTGAGCCGGACGCGGTAGAGGGAGGCGGTCGCGACCTCGGTGACGACCAGGGTCGTCCCGTCGGGAGCGAAGGCGACGTTGGTCGGCTGCTGGCCCGGCACCGCGATCTGGTCGACGCGCGTCCCGGTCGGGTCGAAGACGTCGACGCAGCCGCCGGCGAAATGCGCGACGTAGAGGTCGCCGTTGGCGTCGAACGCCATCCCGTCCGGTCCGGGCGGGAGCAGGGTGTCGGCCCAGTGTTCGGCCGGACCGACCGAACCGTCGGGGCGAATCGGATACCGCAGCAACCGGTTGCGGTACGTCTCGGCCAGGATGACCGCGGACCCGTCCGCGGTCAGCGCAACCCCGTTCGGGAAGGCGAGACCGCTGTCGATCTGTTCGAGGTTGCCGTCGGGGAAGAGACGGTAGAAGCCGCCGGTGGGATTCTCGGCGGAGGTTCCCCAGGGATCGGAGAAATAGAGGACGCCGTTCTGGTCAAAGACGAGATCATTGGCGCCGTTAAGAGGTTTGCCCTGGTATTCGTTGACGACGATCGATGCTTCTCCATGTGGAGTGATCCGCATGACGCCGTGGATCTGGTCGCCTTCGTCTGCCACGTAGAGTGAGCCGTCTGGATGGAACGCTAAGCCGGCCGGGATGCCGCCCGTGTTGAAGAACTCGCCGGCCTGCCCATCCGGTGTCAGCTTGACGATGGAACTCGTTAGCCAGTTGACGAAGAAGAGGTTGCCGTCGCGATCGAAGGCAGGACCCTCCGGCGAGTCGTAGCCGCTGATCAGGGTTTCGATCGATGACGTCGTCCTCATCTGCCCTTTTCCTTCGCGATGGTCGCGGCCTGACGCGCTCGTGCGTCAGGCCGCACCGTCCTCGTGCCCGCCGAGGTAGCTTACCGAAATCCCCGGTGCCCGCCGCCCGACGATCCGCCGTGCGAACCGCCGCCGCCGAAACTGTGCCGGCTTCCCGAGCTGTGGTGGCTGCCGGAGCTGCTGCCCCAGTCGCTGTCCGCCGCCGCGTCCGCCATCGACGAGAGCGCATCCCCGGCCGTGTTGAACATCGACAGCAGTCCGTCGCTCACCCGCGACAGCGCGTGACCGGCGTGGTCGCTCGTCCCCTGCCAGTCGGGAAGGCTGAAACCGCCGCCGTCGCCATCACCCCGTTCCTCGGTTTGGCGGTCGCCGCCGGTCACGTCCCACCACGAGCGCCCGGTCGCCGACGTCCAATCCCATTCGCGAACGTCGTGACGCCATGGTCTCGCGTCGTCCCGATTGCCCGGAGAGGAACCGGCTCGCCAGACCGGCGCGTACCAAGTCGGCGCCGGCGTTCCCGCGGTCGCGAACGCCCCGACCCACGACTCCTCCAAACCGAACGCGATCGCGTACGGCAGGTACTTGTCGAAGATCTCCTTGTGCTCGGCGACCTTGTCGTATCGGTCGATCTGTTCGAGGTACCGGCGAAAGGCCAACCACTTCGCCGCCGCCTCCGCCCCAACCCGCGTCTTCTTCGGCAACGCACCGCTGATGAGATAAACGACCACGCTCATCACGACCAGCACGCCGAGGAGGAACCAGAACCACCCGACGCCCCGGAAGAAGAGCAACCAGACGATCAACCCGACGATCGGCAGGACGATGAACGAGCGGAGCGCTCGGTTGCGCCAGTTCGTCCGCGTCTCCTCCGGCGACTCCCCGAAGTACCCGCGTTTGACCAGTTCCGCGTAGAGCAAGGACCGGACGCCGGGTGCCGACCGCGCGAACGCCTCGGATGCCTTCCAGAGATTGGTCGTCGCCCCCGAGTCCAATGTGAAGTCGAAGAGCGCGTTCAGCGCCTCCTTCTCGAACGGAGCCAGCGCGGCGGTCGGATCGACCAGCGTCACCTTGACGTCGCTGCCGAGCCCGATCGCCTCGGTCTGGCTCATCGCGATCACCCCGCGCCGCGAGAGATCGACCAGCGTCGCCACGATGTCCCGCTGGTGGACCACCTCGTCGACCAGCGCCCCCGCCGCGCCAGGCGGCAGATCGTCCGGCGGTTGCGGCAGGAAGTCGGCGACGATGCCGACGTGGGGGTCCCGCCCACGCAGATACCACAATCCGTAGATCGCCAGACCGCCGCCGACCAATCCCAGCAGCCCCGTGCCGAGGAACAGCGAATCCAGAACTGCGCGTCGCTGCGCGGCCTGCTCCGCCTTGCGTCGCTGGGCGTCGTCTGCCTGCTGCCAGTGCGGCGCCGATGCGTCGACCAGCCACGGGAATTCGAGCCGGACGATGAACTCGTCGCCCTCGCCGAGATTGTTCTTGCTCCAGGTCCAGGTCTTGCCGTCCTCGGTGTAGTCCCCGACCTGCGAGGGGTCGATTTTGACGTCGTCGACGCTCATCACGACGTCGACGGGGTCGACCGCCTGCGGCAGATTGATCGTCACCGTCGCCGCGCGGACCGGGGCCACCTCGGTTGCCTCTTTCCCGATCGCCGTCCACCAGATCTGCTGGACCGGCGGCACGTTGTCGGGATAGACGCGGAGCGCACCGAGCACGTCGTACCCGAGCAGAAACGTCTTCGTCGCGTCGTAGGTCGAGTCGAATCCCCAACGGACCGAGGTGTATTCCCCCTTCCGGCCCCAGGTGTACTCGGCTGGGTCGAGGTAGTCGTAGTCGGTGCAACAGAGCGTGGACTCCTTGTAGGCGACCGTTCCTTGTGGCGTGACCTCCTTGACGACGACGTTCTGAATCGAGTCGATCCGCCCCATCGGGATATCGGCAAACCCACTCGTGAAGGGGCCGCCCACGAAATCGACCACCTGCCGCTCGACGACGTGATACGACCCGTCCTGATTGAGGTCGATCGTCACGTCGTACTGGTCCCAGGTGGCGGACTTGGCGAATTGGGCGTCGGCCCGATGTGAGGAGCCAGGGGCGAAAAGGATGGAGAGCGCACAGAGCAAGACGGCCGCGATGCCTGGCACGCAGCGGAGACGGCGAATGGCGTTCGATGTTCTGTTGTTCACGTGTCGCACGGGCCTTTCGTCTTGTGCGAGTCGAAATTGGTGTCCGATTTCGCCGCGACATCCACTCTGGGCAGATTCAGGTTCATACGCCCGCGCCGGCCAAACAGATCCATTTTTCAGGCGGCCAGTCAGCTCAGGTGGTGTGCGGACTCGGAGAACACGGGCTCAGCCGGGATCAATGGATCGGGTACTTCGGCGCCCTGGCCGCGAGGTTCTCTCACATTCTTCGTGTAGACCGGAACGCCGTCTCGTACGGCAACGGAGGCAAGATACGCGTCGGTGAAACCAAGACCCGGAGTCCGACGCCAGCGATCCAATGCCTCGGCCAGGATCGGCTTGTCGCTGATCACGCCGGGCCAGTCGAGCACTGAGAGGAGATAGGCTGCGACGTCTCTGCGACCGAGTTGCTTCGCGAACCTCGGCAGGGCAAAGGTAATCTCGTGCAGAACGATAGGCTCGATTCTCGCCGCTATTGTCCCCTTTTCCAATTCCTCGAGAAATCTCTTGCACTCCGCCGTATGGTCGTCGTTCGCAATGGCATGAATGAATAGATTGGCATCGAGATAACCGCTACTCATCTCGACTACCAAACACCTCGCGTGCCGCAGCTTCCTGCCACTCCTCGCGGATCGTGGCATCGTCGTACGGCTGATCGACATGATACCGTTCGATGATCTCCGCGAGGGTCAAACGAGGCAGGACCTCGAGTTCTACTGTGGCCGGTCCCGTTCGACGAATGAGAACGGTGTCACCTGGTCGAATCCCTACGTCACGGCGGATGTCTGAGGGCAGAGGCACTTCTCCCCCAGCTTGGACTTTTCCGAGCGCCGCCACGGGTCACTCCTCTCGTGGGCGAAATTCGGGACAAAACACGACTGCGCGGCGCAGTATGCCATGCCGACCATCGCATTTTACCGTCCCGGTAGTGCGCGCCTGAAATCGCGTGCGATCCAAGCGTGGTCCTACCCCACCTCCGCCGGCGCGAACAACACCAGGATCGTCAGTTCTTCCTCGATGTCGTGAAACCGGTGGGCATCGCCCGCGGCCACGTAGATCGTCGAGCCGTCCTGCACGGCGATCTCTTCACCTTCGCAGGTGAACCGTGCGCGGCCGGAGATCACGTAATAGACCTCGTCCTCGGTGTGCGGTTTCTGCGGGTCGGTGCCGCCTGCCGGCAAGACGTAGAGGCCGGTGCTCAGGGCCGGTACACGCAGAAACTCCAGGTAGAGCTTTTCTCCTGCCGCCTGCCTGGCTCTCAGGTCGGTCAGATCGAACGCTTGCATCGAAGACACGGCGTCCTCCCTCTCCAGTGGCCGCGACGATTTCCCCTCATTCTCCGCGCCCGCCGGGCGAACGACAACGGCCGGTTCCGACCCGGCCGCGCCGGCCGCATTATGGAAAGGGGGAGCGGCGGACCATCGACTCCGATCACCGGCCGGGTTGATGCATTGGGTCGGTGTGGATCGCCCGGTTAACTCCCGTTCCAACGTGACGACGATGGGAGCTGTTCCCGGTAGGCGAGGATCGCTTCCATCGCCGGGTCGCGGTTGGCACGGTAGGCGGCAAAGGTCGGCGGGGTGTAAATGGTGGGCGCGATCCAGCGACGGTAGTCCATCGGCCAGCCCGTCTGCCAGAACAGGTCGGAGACGTTCGCCCGCACCTTGCTGTAGGGGAGCGTGAACTCGACCGATTCACCGACGAAGGTCGGACTCGACCCGGTCGGTTCGCCGACGAAGATCGCCTCGGTGTGCATCTCGATCATCGTCGCCCCGTTTTGCGCCGCCGAAAACGTCTTGCGGCCGACGACGACGAAGAACCGGCCGCGCCGGTTGATCTTCCGGTTCGCGATCAAACTGTGCAGGAGCGGCATCTCAAGGAACGTGTTGCCGCCGCTGTTCCACCGGAGATCGAGGACCAGCTTGTCGACCGGGTGATCGTCGATGAAGGCAAAAAGGCGCGCGCAGAAGTCGGCCAGCGACTCGACCGGATCGTTGCGCACCCGGTTGAACTGGAAATAGACGACACGTTCGTCGGGCAGGTATTCGAACCAGTAGTTGGCGGCGGCGTTCTTGAGATACAAGGGGACGGGTGTATCCAGTGCTTCCGGATAGAACCGCCAATCCGCAGGACACGGAAACGCGTCTCGCACCTTCGATTCCGCCCACCTCGGATCGCCCGCGATCGTTGCCGTCGCGGTTTCGCCGCCCGGTTTCTTGACCGTCAGCGCCACCCGATCCGCCTCCGGAATCATGCCGAGCGCGTGCAGCGTCGCCGTCTCCGTCAGCGACAGTGTCGAGAGGTACTTGGGCCATTGGGCGTTCTCGTTGTCCGCGCCGATCAACTCTTCGACCGCGGCGATCATTTCCGCCGCGCTCGTGTCTCCGAAGGCCAGCACCTCAGCTCCCAGGACCGACTCGTACGCCGGTTCCGTTGCCACGACGAACAACCCTTCCTCGAACCGGAAGAACCGTACCGGGATCGCTCGTCGCAGACCGGGATGGTCTTCGGGCGCCGCGACGTAGGCGTGCGCGTCGCCCAGCAACCGCAACAATTTCGCCATCCGGACGAGGATCTGGCCGTCCGTCAGGTTAGGGATGGCGTCGTGGATGTCCGCGACCGCGGCGTCGAACCGCTCCTCCGGCACCTCGCGGAAGGGTGCGTAGGCGCGTCGTTTGGCCTCGCGTGCCAGGAACCGCAGATCGCCGCGCCAACCTTCGTCGCGCGAGAGGTTTGCCGTGTCCATTGCGGCAAACAACTGCCGAAACCGCTCGTTGTCGACCAACGAGGCGAGGTCGGCGTCTTCGCGCGCCGCTTCCAGATGCCGGTAGCCGAGGTCGAGCGACGTCTCGAGCCACTCGATCGCGCGGTCGGTCTCGCCGAGCCGCGCCAAGCAGCAGGCGATCCGATAGGCAGTCTCCGCCGGGTAGCCGTCCCGCAGATCGAACGCCCGCTCGTACGCCGTGACCGCCTCACGCGCCGCCCCGGCATGGAACCGCGCCTCCCCGAGCCGCGACCAAAAACGTCCCTCGACCGGGTTCGCGTCCACGACCTGGCCCCACAGACTTGCCCCTTCCTCCCAATTCTTCGCCGCCGTCGCCGCCTCGGCACGGGCGAGCGTCCGTACGAATCCCGCAACATCTTCAGCACCCACCGCCAACCGGTACCTCCTCTCGGTCGTTCTCCGAACACACCGCATATTCCCGTCCAATGGTACGACCGGCCCGGCGGCATGGTCTGTGCGGGAATCACCTCGGTGGTCCACAAGACCGCAAGGAGGTTCATCATGTCGACCACGATCGAGCGCCGCGAAGACGTCAACCCGAAGGAGGGGCTTCGCGAGTACGGCGACGTCCAATTCGCCGACCCGACCAACCACAAGTATCCGATCGATTCCGAGGAGCACGTTCGCGCGGCCTGGAGTTACATCAACCACAAAGGCAACGCCGCCAAATACGACAAGGACGAGGTGAAGGCGATCAAGGACCGCATCAAACGCGCCGCCAAGAAATACGGCGTCGAGATCGAGTCCGACTAGAGCGTGTTATGCACTTGGTACACTTGTGTTATGGAAAGTGAACTGCGCAAGCCGTACCCAACCGACGTGACCGATGACGAGTGGGCGTTCGTTGCCCCGTACCTGACGCTGATGGACGAAACCGCCCCGCAACGCCGCCACCACCTGCGTGAGGTCTTCAACGCCCTGCGCTGGATCGTGCGGGCTGGCGCGCCGTGGCGCCTGCTGCCGACGAACTTCCCGCCTTGGGCAGCGGTCTACCAACAGACCCAACGCTGGATCGCCGCCGGCTGCTTCGAGGCCGTCGTCCACGACCTGCGGGCCATCCTGCGCTGGGCAGAGGGACGGGCCGATGACCCGACCGCCGTCATCCTGGACGGCCGGACGGTGCGCAGCAGCCCCGAGAGCGGCGCCCGCGCCGGCTGGGATGGGCACAAGCGGCGCAAGGGCAGCAAGGTGC
>DATBFX010000427.1:0-30381 GCA_036558305.1 Thermomicrobiales bacterium
AGACGGGACGCCGCCGTTGCGTGGCAAGAGCCGACCGCGTTGGCTCGACGGTCTCGCGGGCGGAGGTGATCGACGACACGCTGCCATCCCTTCCGAAGTTCCAAGTTTCAGGTGGCAAGTGACACGTTGTCCTTACTTGCCACTTGCCACTCTACGCCGCCGTCGACCGGCCGAACCCGAAGATGCGTCCCTGAATGAGGGTGACGACGATGATGATCGCCGTCAGGATGAAGGCACCGGCCGAGGCCAATCCGTAGTTCTGGTTGCTGAGTCCGACCTGGAAGAGGTAGACCAGCGGTGGCCGGGCGAGCGCCAGGTTGCCGGACGAGGCGCCGGTGCTGCCGAAGATGTTGTAGAACTCGTCGAAGGCCTGGAAGGCGGCGATGAAGTTGAGGAGCAAGACGGCGATCGAGGTGTTGCGCAACATCGGCAGGGTAATCGTCCGGAACGTCGTCCAACCGGGGCGCGCCCCGTCGACGTAGGCCGCTTCGTAGAGATCGCGCGGGATCTCTTGCAGACCGGCGATGAAGATGATCATGTAGAAACCGACTTGGAGCCAGAGGCGGACCGTCACCAGCACCAGCCAGTACCAGGGCGGATCGCCGGCGGGCGGCGAGATCCAGGAGTAGACCTTGTCGACGCCGAAGATCTCGTAGAGGGCCATGTTGGCCACCCCGTAGGGCGTGCCGTTGAAGATGCTCGTGCGCCAGACCAGGGAAGCGATGACGTAGGAGATGGCGGTCGGGATGAAGAAGATGGTGCGGAAGAAGGGCCGGATCGGACCGGCGACGCTGTTGACCAGCATCGCCAGCGCGAGCGACAGGAAGAAGGTCGTCGGGACGATGAAGATCGTGAAGAGGACGATCGTGCGCAGCGACTTGCGGAACGCCTCGTCGTGGAGCATGTCGGAGTAGTTGCGGAGCCCGACGAACTCGCTGATGCTGAGCGTGTTACGAGCGTCGGAGAGACTGATCAGGAAGCCCCAGACGATCGGCGTGAAGGTGAAGACGCCGAGGCCGATCAGCATCGGAGCCATGAAGGCCCAGAAGGCGATCCGCTCCTCCCATTTCCGCTGCTTCCAGAACGGGGCGCTCCGCGGCGCCCCGGTCGCTGTGGCGCTCATCCAGCCGTCCTTTCGCCGATCGCGCGCGAGCGGAGGCGCCGCGACCGCGGGGCGCCGCCCATTTGCGGCGCCCCGCGTCGACGACGAGGCTAGGCGACGACCTTATCGAGTTCGGCCTGGCACTGCTGGGCAGCGTTCGCGACTTCGGTGGCGGCGTCGGCGCCGTTCTTGACGATGTTGGTGACGGCGGTGGTCAGGATCGTGCCCATCGTCCCGGTCCACTGCGGCGGCGTGATGCGGCCGTATTCGTTGAGGGCCGTGACGGCTTCGGCCGGCGCCCCCGACTTCAGCGGCTCGGCTGCCGCCGCCACGCTCTGCCGCGGCGGCACGTGGAAGCCGTAGGAGAGCGCCCAGTCTTTCTGGATGTCGGTGTTTTCGATCCAGAGCCAGCTCGCCAGCTTCTTGGATTCGGCCACGTACTTGGTTTTGCCGTTGACCATCTGGCTCCAGCCGCCCCAGAAGGTGGCCGGTTTGCCTTGTGCGTCGAGCGCGGGCCAGGGCACGACGCCGAAGTCGTCGCCGATGCCTTTGGTGATACCCGGCATCGCCCAGAGACCGGTCCACTGCATGGCGGCCAGGCCCTGGTTGAAGGCGGAGGGATCCCACCAGTCGGTCGGGGCGCCGACGAGGAGGGCGCCGGAGTCGTTCAATTCCTTGACCTTCTGGTAAGCGAGGACGGTGCGATCGTTGTTGAAGATGATCTTGTTGGTGTTGACATCGACGAAGTCGCTGCCGGCCGACCAGGGGGCGATCGTCAGCAGGGCGGCGATACCGCCATCGTTGCCGAGGAAGAGTCCTTTCTGCCGACCGGTGTCGAGCGCCTTGGCGGCGGCGATGACCTCATCCATGGTGGTCGGCGGGTTGATGCCCTTCTCGGAGAGCAGGCTCTTCCGGTAGTAGAGCAACCCCGTGTCGATGATCATCTTGATGCCGTAGATGCTGCCGTTGACGGAGTTCTCGGCGATGGTGTTGGGGTGGAAGTCGGCTTTGACGTCGGCGGTGTAGAGATCGTCGAGTGCGATGACCTGGCCGGCCTTGACCAACGCGTAGTTCAACTGGGTCTCGTAGACGTCCGGCCCATCGTCGGTGAGGAGGGCGGCGTTGAGGGTGTCGCCGTAGTTGCCGGGGACCCAGGTGACCTCGACCTTGATCGTCGGATTGGCGGCGGTGAACTGCTCGGCGTAGCGCATGGCCGCTTCCTGGGTGCCGTCTTCGCCGTACTGGTGATACCACTGCTTGATCGTCACCTGGTCCTGCGCCCCGGCGTCGCGCAGCCGCAACGCCGCCGGTCCCGCGGCGAGGACCGCACCGCCACCGAAGGTGACGACCTTGACGAATCCGCGCCGGGTCATCGTCCCGGCCCGAGCCATAACCTCCGCCACGGACTCGGACCTGCGCTGTTCCTTCTCCATCCTCGTGACTCCTTTGTCCACTGATGAGGCGTCCTACGGCCTGCCGCCATCGCGTCTCGCGAATCTCGCGTTCCGATTGGTTCCGCCGATTGGTGGCAGACGATACGTCCGACGCCGCACGCTGTCAACCGGGGCAGGAATGAGCGCCGGACCAACCGTCGCCGTTGTGCCGGTGGCCCGCCCGGTGACCTCCGCCCTTCCGGTCGCTTTACCGGTCGTGCGCCGTAGTAACCTGACCGGGGACCGGCCGGATGGCTGCTCCTTCGCCTCGGGGGGATGAAAGATGTCTCGGTCTCCTGGGATTCCCGTCCGATTCTTCCAACCGCTTTTCGCAGACGACGTCGACCAGGGAGATCCGTACGCATTCACCGTGCCGACCTCAGCCGGGGCGTCGTTCCGCTACTACGTCTACACCACGGGCGACGAACCCGCGGACGGCACCGCCTTCCCCGTCTACGGATCGGATGACCTGGTGACGTGGCAGCGGCTCGGCCGCGCCCTGCGCGTCGGCCGGGACAGCGCGCATTGGGCGCCGTGCGTGCGTTACGTGCCTGGATTGGCCCGACCTTATGTCATGCTCTATTCGCGTGCTATCGGCGTCGGCGAGCAGGCGCACGTCGGGCACGCAATCCGCCGGGCGGATGCGGCCGCACCGGAGGGACCGTTCGTCGACTCCGGCGAGGTCTTGACGCCTAACCTCGACTTCGCGATCGACCCCGATGTCTACCGCCTCACCGACGGCTCGCTGAAGGTTGCCTTCGCCATGGACTTCGTCGAAGACGAACCGTACGGGACCGGGATCGTCGAGGCGGACATCGACGACGCGCTGACGGAACTGCGAAGCTCACCGCGCGTGCTGGCGCGACCGCACTACGACTGGCAGGTCTACCAACCGGCGCGCGTGATGCCGTGGAAGACGATTCCGGGGATCGATTGGGACCGGCAGACGGTCCGTTGGCACACGATCGAGGCGCCCGTCGGCGGTCTCGTCTCGCCGCACGGGCAACGCGTCTACCTCTACAGCGGCGGCTGTTTCTACGACTTCTACGCGGTCGGCGCCTTGATCGACGATGGCAAGGGCGGGCCGCGAGACGTCACCGATGGCGCGCGCAACTTCGTAGTCCGACCGCAACCGGACACAGGATTCTTCGGTCCGGGCCATTGCAGTTGGTTGCAGACGCCCGACGGACGCGACTACCTGATGCTCCACGCCCGCTTCGGCTCGCCGGAGGCGCGGCGACAGATGTGCCTGGCACCGTTGCGGTGGACGGCAGAGGGGCTGCCGACGACCGACCAGGCGCCATAGCACCCGATGGTCACCGTGCCGGTATGCGGGGTCGATTGCGGACGAACGTGCTAGCGTTTCTCCTTCGGGTCCCCGGCGACCGTGCCAACATGGGGCCGCTTCGCATCGGCTGCTTTCGCCTAGGGAAATGAGGAGGGAGAGATGTCGCGCAAGTCGCTCTACGCCATCGTATTGGTCACGTTGCTTGCGATCGGATTTGGCGTTTCCGGCGCCGTCTCGCGCGCGCAGAACGCGACTGCCACACGGGAGGTGCTCGTCACCGGCAAACCGGAGGCGGCGCCGGGGAAACTGCTTCAACTGCAACGGGTGACGATCCCGCCGCACGTCAAGTTGCCGGTGCACATCCATCCGGGGATGCAGGCGGCCTGGATCTCGGCGGGGACGCTGCACTACACGATCGTCCGCGGCGAGGCGCAGGTCACCCGCGCCCCCGTCAACGGGACGCCGAGCCCGACCGAGTCGTTCACCGACGGCAGCGAGACCGATCTCCATCCCGGCGACTCGCTGGTCGAGACGGAGGGTCTGATCCACTTCGCCGAGAACCAGACGGATGCACCGGTCGAGATCTTCATCGCCTCGCTGCTGACCGACGGGGTGCCGGGGACGCAAGAGGTGGACCTGGCGGCGACACCGGAGGGGTAGTTCTCGGCGAACCGGGCGTGCCGAGGGCCACCGCGGCTCATCGCCGTGACCCTCGGCGACTGATCCATCGCCCTCTGAACGACGTCGTCAGACAAAGAGCTCGTCGAGGTTGATGACCACACCGGGGAGGGAGGATGGCCGGACGAGACCGCCGTGGTAGACGGTTTCGTCGTAGGTTCCGTTCGGTCGGCGTCGCCAGACGGTGAGCGTGCGCTCGAAGGGGTGCAGGCGCCAGATCTCCAGGTCGCCGCGGCGCTTGTAGACGGGAATCTTGGTGTTGACGTCGTACGTGCCGGTCGACGGCGACCAGGCTTCGACGACGAGCGGTAGCGGCTCGTTGAAAACACCGAGTTGGCGCGGTTGCTCTTGAACATACCGGGCAAGGAGACGGGCAGGGACGACGGAGATGTCGGGGATGAGGTAATTCCTTGCCGAACGGCGAACCCGTCCGGCGTCCGAGAGGACGGTGTACTCGTCTTCGTCGAGTTGCTGGTTGAGGCGACGCACGAGGAGAGCAACGACGTTGATGTGCGCGAAGCTCATGCCCGGTTTCTCCACCAACAAGCCGCCATGCAACTCCCAAGCCGTGCCCGGATTCTCCAAAGCGATGCGGACGTAGTCGACTTCGCTGATCGGGAATGGACCGCCGCGTTCGTAAGCTTGCACCAATTCGTCCACCGACGTTTCGAGGACGGGTACGCGCTGAGCCATCGCTGCCTCCTTGCCGTGGTGTCCGGCGCGTGTCAGTCTACACGCGGACGGATTCGGCTAGGGGGAACGATGTACGGCGAACGCGGCAGGATTGGTCTGATTACGCTGGCGACGGATACGAGCGTGCTGCCGGAGTACGCGCGGTTGATGCCGGAGGGCGTCGCCGTCTATCCGGCGCCGATCACGCTGCCAAGGGGCGAGGTGACGGCGGCGGCGCTCGGCGAGATGCTGGCGAACGACGAATTGGAGCAAGCGGCCCGCAAACTGGCCTGGGCCGAGGTCGGCGTCATCGTCTTCGCCTGTACGACGGGGAGTCTCGTCCACGGCGCCGGCTGGGATCGGGAATTGATCGGGCGGGTCGAAGGGGCGGCCGGGGTTCCGGCGACGACGACCTCGACGGCCGTGGTGGACGCGCTGCGGGCGCTCGGCGCGAGGAGTCTGGCGATCGCGACGCCGTACACGGCGGATTTGAACGAGATCGAGAAGGCGTTTTTCGAGGCGAGCGGCTACCAGGTGCCGAGTATCGTCGGCAAGGGGTGCGCGACGGACCGGGAGATCGGCCGGTTGGGACCGGCGGATGCGGCGAAGCTGGTCGCCGTAACGGATTGCCCGGGGGCGGACACCATCTTTATCAGTTGCACGAATTTTCACGTGCTCGAAGCGGTCGCCGGGATCGAGACGCGTTATCGCAAAGCGGTGGTCACGAGCAATCAGGCGGGGGCGTGGGCAGCATTGCGCCGGATCGGCATCGAAGAGCCGATCGCCGGGTACGGAAAGCTCATGACCCTGCCGGCTCCGGTTCCGAAGGAAGAGGTTTCTGTTACATGAGCGAAGCGACGAGACGGGTGCCCGCCAGAGCGGGTGTCGGCAGCGAGGGACAGACATTCCTTGTCGGACCGACGTTGTATCTGCGCGGGGTGGAAAGCGACGACGCGAAGCGGGGCGCGGCCTGGTATCCGTCGCCCTATCCGCTGCCGAGCGGCGTGTTGGAGACGCGACTGAACAAAGAGGTGCCGGAGGGGGCACGGAAGGCCGAGTATCGACTCGTCGCCTGCCGGCGGAGCGACGATCTGCCGGTCGGGTCGGTTTGGTTCCACGTCGAGGGATGGCGATGGGCCGATGCCAGCGTGCAT
Source organism: Thermomicrobiales bacterium (assembly GCA_036558305.1). Lineage (GTDB taxonomy): Bacteria > Chloroflexota > Chloroflexia > Thermomicrobiales > UBA6265 > DATBFX01. The sequence goes on from DATBFX010000427.1 coordinate 6,328, forward strand.
GCCAATCCAGCACTGGGGGCGGAGACCGACGCGGCGATCAAGGCGGAACTGATCGGGTTGATCGTGCCGTACCTGCTGATGGAGCGGGACCTGATCAGCGTCTGGCTCGAAACCGAAGCGGGCGACCCGGCAATCGAGGCGAAGGCGGCCGAGCTCGGGTTGCGCAAGGCGTACCGGTTACGGGAAGCGCTGCACCGGAACGGGGTGCGACGCGATGCGATCTGCTACGAGGCGCTCCATCCCGCCTGGGTCGCCCGCTTCGGCATGCCGCCGGAGGGCGTCGATGGGCCGGTCGCACGCGAGGTGCGCGCGCCGGCACCGTGTGTTTTTCCCACCGTCGACGGCGAGCCGCCGGTCGGGGCGGTGATGGTTGGGGAGCGGGTCTACCTGCGGGCGGTCGAGGACGACGATTCGGACGAGTTCGCCTACTGGTCGCGGCGGGAGCCGGAGACGTTTTTCGACAACGGGCGGCCGATCCGGAGCCCGCTCTCGTCCGCGGCCTTGCACAAGAAACTGGCGGAGGAAGATCCGCCCCATTGGATCCGCTTCGCGATCTGCCTGCGGAAGAACGACGAGGTGATCGGGTCGAACGGGCTCGAGGGGATCGACGTGATCAACCGCACGGCGGAAACGGAGACGGAGATCTTCCGGGTCGAATACCGCGGCAAGGGCTACGGGACGGAAGCGAAGCACCTGCTGCTGGCCTACGCCTTCGAGCGGCTGGGGTTGCACATGGTCAAATCGTACGTCTGGGAATCGAACACGCGCTCGGCCGCTGCGTTGGTGAAGCAGGGGTACCGAGAGGCGGGAGCGATTGCCTGGGTGGGTCAGAAGAACGGCGAGTTGATCGGCGACCGGGTTTTCGATCTCCTGGCATCGGAATGGCAGGCGGCGCGGCGATAGAATCCAAACCCGCAAACGATCGGTTGGGGCGGACCGGATGCCGACGGGGTGCCGTCTGCCCCTGTAGCGTGGGAAGGCGACGGGGATGCGGTTCATCCAGGCGGGAGTTGGGAGTTTCGGCAAGAGCTGGGCGGAGTTGGTGCGGGATGCCGAGGGGACGACGCTGGAGGCGATCGTCGAACCGGCGGCGGCGGGTCAGGCGTGGGCGATCGACGTATTCGGGATGCCGGCCGAGCGCTGTTTCGCGACGATCGACGAGGCACTCGAGACGGTCGGGTGCGAGGCGGTGCTGGTGGTGACGCCGCCGGCGACGCACTTGGCGGTGGCGACGGCGGCGTTGCGGGCCGGCAAGCACGTCTTGATGGAGAAACCGCTGGCGCCGACGATGGGCGAGGCGCGGCAGGCGGTGGCGGAGGCCGATGCGGCGGGGCGGGTACTGATGGTGAGCCAGAACTACCGTTTCCAACCGCTGGTGCGGGCGATCCAGGCGGCGATCGCGCACGGGGAGATCGGCGACCTCGTCTCGGTCCACGTCGAGTGCCGGCGCGATTTGACGCGCTCCTACGAGGCCGAGAACTTCCGCTACGGGATGCTCCACCCGTACGTGATCGACATGTCGATCCACCACTGGGATCTGCTGCGGGCCTTGACCGGTCGCGAGGTGCGGACGATCGACGCCAGGAGCTGGCGCGTGCCCGGCAACCCCTACCGGCACGATCCGTCGGTGGCGGCGCTGGTGACGCTCGACGGCGGCGTGCCGGTCCTCTACGAGGGAAGCGTGGCGACGCATCGTCCCTGGACGTCGTGGAACGGCGAGTGGGAGTTCATCGGGGAACGCGGACGCCTCTTCCTGTCCGGTGGCTCCGGCCCGAACGACCCCGAGGACGTGATCCTGCAGTGCTGGGGCGAGGAACCGCGATCGCTCGAACGGCCGGTCCCCGCAAAGGTGGGTCGCGAGGCGTCGCTCGATGCCTTTCGGACGGCGGTTCTCTCCGGTGAGGAACCGGAGACGAGCGCACGGGACAACATCAACAGCCTGGCCTGCGTGCTCGCGTGCGTGGCGTCGATCGAGCAGGGCGGACCAGTGGCGTTGTAGCAGACGGCCCCCACCCCAACCCCTCCCCCTACGTAGGGGGAGGGGGTTCGCGCCGATTAGTGAGGTGGTCGTGACGGCGCGTCCTTATTTCTTCAGGGAGAAGTAGACGCGGTCTTTTTCGTCGAAGGTCACGTAGGAGTCGGCGAACATGATGAGGGATTTGGCGTCGCTGGTTTTGACGGACCAGCAGACGTTGCCCTCGATCGTGCCGCCGGGGAAGACTTCGGCGTTGGGCAACTCGTCGGGGATCAGACCGCAACTGGCGTCGAAGGTTTGGTAGGCGACGGCCGATTTGCCGACCACCTGGAAATTGGCGATCCGTTGATAAGACGCCGACTCAGAGCCGTTGTTGGTCATCGAGATGCGGACCATGAAGAACTGGTGCCCGTCGGCCGGGGGGTCGTTGAATTGGTTTTCGGCCATGACTTGATCGGTGGCGTTGGGAATGACGTCGACGACTTTCACCGTCCAGTCGCCGGGCAAGGTAACCTCGTCGCCGAACGGAACGGGATTCGCGAAACCGCCGACCGGGCCGGTGGCGGCTTTGGTCGGTGCTTTCGTGGGTTTGGCGGTGGCTTCCGCTGCCGGTTCTTCCGTCGCCTGGGCGGACGCAGGCGTGGTCTCCGCGGTGCCGCCCGCGACGCCGGCAACCTGAGTTTGCAGATCGTCGACGTCGGTTCGCAACGACTTGATCGACTTGCTCTGCTTCGCGATCCTGGTTGCCTGACCGGCCGACTGGGTTTCGAGCGCCGCCAGTCGCTCGTCGGTTTGGTCCTGGGCGTCGCCGCGGGGGGCGGGTTGAACCACCACAACCATCCCGATCAGGAACGCCATCCCGATCGCCATTGCCACGACACGTCGCATCGCCGTTACCTCCCGTTCGTGATGGTCGCCTGCGGCGGCACCTCGCACGCGATCTCGCCACACCCGCCCCAGACGGCAAGCGGGCATCTCTTGCTATTCTTTCCGAAGACACCCGCCGAATTTCGACACCCGCTCCGGCGAGGTTGCCATCGTGCCGGCGACGCCGCCGGGGGCGAGCGATCGGGCGGGTTTCGGCGAAACCGAGTTCCGATCCACCGCTGATACAATGGCGGCGGAGGTCCTCACGAACCGTGCAACCGGTGATCGACATCGCTGCCACGACTGCCCCGGTCGACGTCGCTTCGGTGGCGGCTTTGGCCGAGCGCGTGCTGGACAACGTCGGGCGGGTGATCGTCGGGAAGCGGGACGTCGTCGAATTGCTCCTGGTGGCGCTGCTGGCGGAGGGGCACGTCCTGATCGAGGACGTGCCGGGGGTGGGGAAGACGACGCTGGCACGGGCGATGGCACGGTCGATCGGGGGGGAGTTCCGGCGGATCCAGTTCACGCCCGATCTGTTGCCGACCGACGTCGGCGGGTTGTCGTTTTTCGATCAGAAGATGGGGGATTTCCGGTTCCGGCCGGGGCCGGTCTTCGCCAACGTGGTGCTGGCCGACGAGATTAACCGGGCGACGCCGCGGACGCAGTCGGCGTTGCTGGAGGCGATGGAGGAGCGGACGGTCACGGTCGAAGGCGAGACGATGGCGCTGCCGCGGCCGTTCCTGGTGCTGGCGACCGAGAACCCGATCGAGTTGGAGGGGACCTTTCCGCTGCCGGAGGCGCAGTTGGATCGCTTCTTGCTGCGGTTGGCGGTCGGCTATCCCGCGCACGACGAGGAAGACGAGATCCTGGCCCGCCATCGGACGGGGGTGCAGGTCGCGGAATTGGCGGCGGTGGCGTCGCCGGACGATCTGCTGAATGCGGCCTCTGCCCTTCGTGGGGTCTACGCGAGCGACGACGTGCGGCACTACGTGACGGCGATCGTGCGGGCGACGCGCGGGCACGAGGCGATCGAGTTGGGGGCGAGCCCGCGGGCGTCGCTGGCGCTCTACCGGGCGGCGCAGGCGCTGGCGGCGGCACGGGGACGCGGGATGGTGCTGCCCGACGACGTCAAGGCATTGGTGCTGCCGGTGCTGGCACACCGGGTGCTGTTGTCGCCGGAGGCACGGTTGCGGGGGAGGAACATCGACACCGTGTTGAAGGAGATCGTGGCCGGGGTGGCGGTCCCGGTCGAGGGGGCGATCGGGTTGCCGGAGCCGGCGGCGCGGGTCTGACGCGCGATGTTCCCGATCAGCTTGTTGCCGAAACGGCGCGGACCGGGGGGCGAACCGGGGTCGACCCGCAGTCTCTTTTTCAACCGCGCCTGGATCGGCGGGGCGGCGATCGTGCTGGTCGTCGGGGTGGCGACCGGAGCGACGGCGCTGAGTCTGCTGGCGCTGCTGGTGCTGGTGACGGCGGGTCTCGGGGCGGGCTGGAACCGGTGGGCACTGGTGGGCGTGGAGTACCGGCGGGAACTCTCGGCCGACCGGGCGTTTCCCGGCGACGAGGTGACGCTGACGATCACCGTGGTCAACCGCAAACCGCTGCCGCTGCCGTGGCTGGCGATCGAGGACGAGCTGGCGGAGGCGTTGCAACCGCTCGACCGCGAGACGACGATGAGCGGGACGACGGGGCGGCGGGTGTTGCGGATCGTGACGAACGTGCGGCCGTTCGAGCGGGTCACCTGGCGGGTGCCGGTGCGGTGCCCGGCGCGGGGATTGCAGACGCTCGGGCCGGCGACGTTGCGGGCGGCCGATCCGTTCGGCTTCTTCGCGAGCCGGTTGACGTTTGAGGTGTGGGGGGCGGTGCTCGTCTATCCGCGCTTGATCCCGCTGCCGGAGTTGGGGTTCCCGCCGCGGTTGGCGCTGGGCGAGACGCGGGTGGTGCGGCACCTGTTGAGCGACCCGTCGCGGGTCGTCGGGGTACGCGACTACCGGCCGGACGATCCGTTCCGCGCGATCCATTGGAAGGCGACGGCCCGGCAGGGAACGTTGCAGGTGCGGATCGCGGAACCGACGACGACCTTGCAGCTCGCGATCTTCGTCAACCTCGACACGTTCGAGCACTATTGGGAGGGGCTCGACGTGGCGACGGCGGAGCGGACGATCGAGGTGGCGGCATCGGTGGCGGCCTGGGCGTCGGGGCAGCGGTACGCCGTTGGCGTCTACGCGAACGGGGTGGTGGCGGGGTCGGATCAGGCGTTGCGGGTACCGCCGGGGCGCGGCCCGGCGCAGTTGCCGCGGGTCCTGGAGGGGTTGGCGAAGATCTCGCCGTACTCGACCGTGGCATTCGGACGGACGTTGCGGGCGGGATCGACGCGGTTGCCGTGGGGGAGCACGGTGGTGGTGGTGACGAGTCTGCTGCCGGAGGGGTTGCTGGCGCAGATGGCGGCGTTGCTGGCGGGCGGGTACCGGGTGGTCCTGGTGACGGTGGGGGAGGTGGACGTGCCGATGGTCAGGGGATTGGTGGTGAGGAGGGTAGAGGGAGTTGCCAAAGTGGGAGCAGATGCTGGGGGAGGTGCTACCGGGGATCGCGCCGCGGTCGCATCGCCCGAGGTTGAAACCCCGGTCTCACCCGGATAAGCCTGTTTCAACAGGCTAGATAGGGACTCTGGTCGTGGAAATGGCGACACAGGTCGATACGGGGAAAAGGAAACGGGTGGACTGGCGCGCGGAGGCGCTGGTCCTGGCGTTGGCGACGGCGGAAGCGGCGGTGCTGTGGTTGGTGGTCGATCTGTTGTTGGCGGCGACGAGTGGGGATGAGGTGCGGGTGCCGATGGCGGCGGTGTTCGTCCTGGTGTACGCGGGGACGGGGGTGCCGCGGTGGTTGGAGACGTGGGGAGTGTGGGATCGGGTGTTCGCGATCGTGGTGGCGGCGGCGGTCGTGGCGTCGACGTTGTTCGCGATCAAGTCGGCGTCGTTTCCCCAGTTTGGCTGGACCGACCCGGAGTGGCTGCGGCAGACGGCACGGGCGATCGTGGTCCGGCCGAGCGAGGCCGTGGTGCCGGTCTGGGGGATAATCGTGACCTCGGCGTACGCGTGGTGGCGTGGGCGGATGCGGGCGGAACCGGGTCCGGATTCGTCCCTGGCGACGCTGCGGGTGGGGACGGTCGTGGCGCTGGTCGCGGCGGCGGCCCAGGCGTCGGTGCGGAGCGGCGGGACGAGGGGGGCGACGAGCGGGGCGGTGGTGGTGTTCTTCGCGGCGGCGCTGGCCGCGGTCGCGATCGCGCGGTTGCGGCTGGAAAGCGGAGAAACGGGAGGGCTGGGATCGCGCTGGTTGGGGTCGATGCTGGCGCCGGTGCTGGCGGTAACGGTGGCGGCGGTCGTCGTGGCAGGGATTTTGTCGCGGGACCTGCTCGACACGGTGCTGTGGTTTCTGGCGCCGCTGATCTGGGGGCTGGCGATCCTCTTTCGGATCGTGATTCTGGTGCTGGCGCTGATCGCGTTCGTCCTCGTCTCGCCGATCCTCTGGTTCCTGTCGCGCCACCCGATCGACTTCGCCGGGGTCAAGATCAACCCGGTCACCGTCTCGCCCGGCGAGCAGGCACAGCGGGTGGTCGACCGGACGTCGCAGATACCGGATGCGATCCGCTACCTGGTCGCGGCGGCAATCTTGCTGGTCCTCTTTACCGGGGTGACCCGTCTCGTTTTGCGGCGGCGGCGGCGGTCGGCGGCGGGTACGAGCGAGGAGCGGTCGTCGGTGCTGGATGCCAACGACCTGTTCCAACTGTTGAAGTCGTTGTTGGCGGCCCGTCTCTTGAAACGGCAGGCCGCGCCGGAGGATCCGCTGGCCGGGTTGCGGGGCGACCCGCGGTGGGCGCACACGGTCGCGATCCGCGAGATCTACGCCCGCTACCTGCGCTGGAGCCGCGATCGGGGTGTGCCCCGGCGGGCAGAGACGACGCCGAGCGAGCACGAGCGGGCCGTCGTGGGACGGATTCGGGGCGTGGGTGCGCAGGCGGACCTGGCACGCATGACGGCAGGGTATAACCGCGCGCGCTACGGGGCGGAACCGGCGACGGCGGCGGAGGCGGCGACGGTGCGGGACGCCTGGCGGCGTCTCAACGCCGACGGGCGGACGGGGCAGGGATAGGGACGATGGCGCCGCTGCCGCCGGATTCGCCGCTCGGGCTCTACCTGCACGTGCCGTTTTGCAGCCACGTCTGTCCCTACTGCGATTTCAACACCTATGCCGGACAAGAGGCGCTCATCCCACGATACGTGGCGGCGATGGAGCGCGACATCGCGGCGCAAGGCGCATTGCTTGGCGGTCGCGCGGCAGGGACGGTCTTCTTCGGCGGAGGGACGCCGTCGCTACTCCCCGCCGAGGCGATCGCCGGGTTGGTCCGGACCTGCCGGGACGCGTTCGCGGTCGCGACCGACGCGGAAGTGACGTTGGAGGCGAATCCGAACAGCGTCGCCGAAGCGTATTTCGCCGGTCTGCTGGCGGCCGGAGTGAACCGACTCAGTATCGGCGTGCAGACATTGCATCGGCGGGGGTTGCGGGTACTGGGCCGACAGCACGAGGCGGAGGATGCACGGCGCGCGCTCCAGGCGGCGCGGGCGGCGGGTTTCGGCAATATCAGTCTCGATCTGATCTTCGGCTGGCCGGGGCAGACGCTCGACGATTGGCGGCACGATCTGGAAACCGTGCTCGGTTGGGACCAGGCGCCGGAGCACCTCTCGCTCTACAGCCTGATCGTCGAGCCAGGCACGCCGATGGCGGATGCGGTGGCCCGCGGCATCCTGGCGGTACCGGACGAGGACGCGACGGCGGACCTGTACGAGGCGGCGATCGATCTGCTGGAGCGGGCGGGGTGGGTGCACTACGAGGTGGCGAACTTTTCCAGGGGGACAGGGGGACAGGGGGACAGGGGGACAGAGTCGTCAGTCGTCAGTCGTCAGTCGTCAGACTGCTGCTCGGAGTCCGAACCCCATGTGCCTGTCCCCCTGTCCCCCTGTCCCCCTGTCCCCCTCCCTGCCTTCGCGTCGCGGCACAATGCGGTCTATTGGCGGAACGGGGAGTACGCGGGGTTCGGGGCGGGGGCGCATGCCCGGATTGGGGAACGGAGAACAATGGGTCATCTGTTGCCGAGGCGGTATGTGGAGGCGATCGAGGCCGGGGAGTCGGTGTGGTCGAACGAGGAGGTGTTGGCGGCGGAGACGCAGATGGGGGAGACGATGATGTTGGGGTTGCGGTTGTTGCAGGAGGGGGTGGGGGAAGGGGAGTTCGCGGCGCGGCACGGGATCGGGCTGGACAAGGTGTATGGGGAGGTGATCGGGGAGATGGTCGGGTTGGGGTTGATGGAGCGGACGGGGTGGAGCGTGCGGTTGACGCGGCGGGGGTTGATGGTGGCGAACGAGGTGTGCGCGCGGTTTGTGTGAGGAGAAGAGGCGCGCTGCGGAGTAAAATGTGCCGGTATGCGACGGGCAATGTGAAATGCCACGCAAGATCCGGGACCTGATCAAAGATCTCAGGGATGCCGGGTTCGTCCTCTTGCCTGGACGCGGCAAGGGAGACCACAAACGCTATCGGCACCCGCGCTTGCGGTCAGCCGTCGTTGGCCTCGACGGCGAACCGGGAGACGATGCCAAGCCATATCAAGAGAAGGATGTCCGGGAAGCGATGAAAGAGGTGCACGACGCCGGATTCTGACCGGTGGTCCCGGCGCGATAGGAGCAGTGACGTGAACGATTCGCCTTTCACCCCGGAGGAAATCGAGGAAGCGAGTCGATACCAAATCGTGATCCAGTGGTCCGAGGAAGACCAACTGTTTCTTGTCTCGCTGCCAGAGTTCGGGGGCGTACGAAGTCACGGGCGCACGATCGCGGAAGCGGCGGAGCGCGGTGTCGAACTGGCCGCCGAATGGATAGACTCGCTGCGGACCCTCGGTGAGCCCGTCCCGGTTCCTGCCGCGCTCGCGGTCGCATCCTGACCCCACACCCTTTGTGTCGTATTGCGTCTACAAAAGTCGCCAATAACCCGACATCGGCATCCCGACAATCCGATCGGCGGTCGGTGACCACGGCGATGCTGGCTGGCGCGCCGCGGGTGGCGATCTTGCGAAAGGTGGTGGTTTCCACAGCCTGTGGTCCGGCGTTCCCGTGCGGTCGGGTTGCAGCTCGGTCGTGCGTCGCCCACGGAGGGAGGGGACAATGTTGTCTTCGGTCTGGCGGGTCGCCCGTGGGCCCGTGGTTTTCCTCGTCGGATTCCTCCTCGTCTTCTCATCATCCCTGATGACTGTTTCGGTGCGTGCCGCGACCGATCTCGAGGTCGGTGGGCAGGCGGTGATCGCCCACGCCGACGGCGATCCGGTCCGGCTGCGCGAGGCACCGGGGCTCGATGCCGGGATCCTCACGCTGTTCCCGGAGGGGACGGTGCTCGACGTTCTCGGCGGTCCGAAAGAGGCGGACGGCGGTTCGCCCTGGTACCGGGTGTCGAATGGCGACGAGACCGGGTACATGATCGCCGACTACCTGTTCTCGACCGGTGGGAGCGGCGACACCACGACGACGACCGACCTCAACCTGCGGGCGGGACCGAGCACGAGCGACGACGTGCTGGACGTGATGCCGGAGGGGGCAGTCGTCGAGATCACCGGCGATCCGGAGAACGGGTTCTACCCGGTCCGGTACGGCGGCGTGAACGGTTGGGCGTTCGGGGACAACCTGGACTTCGGCGGGTCGGCCGACGTCGGCGGTTCGGACATCGTCTGGCCGGTCTCGGGTGGCGAGTGGGAGATCAGCCAGGGGTACAACGGGTCGAGTCACCAGAACGAGTCGTCGACCTGGCAGTACGAATACTCGTTCGACATCGCGCGGACCGACGGCAACACGGCGGGGCAACCGGTCTATTCGCCGGTCGACGGCAGCGTGCGCTGGACGGAGCAGGCGTCCGGCGGCATCTCGATCGACATGGGAAACGGCTACGCGGTGGCGATCTTCCACATCACGGTCGATCCGAGTCTGAGCTGGGGCGATCCGCTCTCGCAGGGCCAGTACATCGGCTACATCTCCGGCCCCGGCGAGGACGGCAACGTCGGCTTCGACCACCTCCACCTCGCGCTCTGGGCCACAGATGACGGCGGCAACTGGAGCCGGGAGGCGGTGCCGTTCGTCGGGCAGAACGCGATCGCGGGGGTGGAGTACCCGGACGTCGGCGGGTACAGCCAGTGGTCGGGGACGGTGTTCTACCCGTGAGGCGGCGACATTGACGGCAGGAGCAATCCTTGCTACGCTCGTTCGCAAGTCGACTTGACGAACCTGCGTAGCATTCGATGCGGTCAAGTTCGACAACTTATGAGGGAGCCGCGCATGGTTGCGAGCACACGCGAGAGTCCGCAGGGCAGCGGAGCCGTCGTTGCGTACTCCGCGACCAGAGGTATCGACGATACACCAACGGAGGCAGAGATCGCCGCGGGTAAACTCCTGGCGATCGCGGCAACCGACGGCAGTCGTGCGGCCTTCGTCACTCGATCCTTGACGGCGCTGACGCGGGTGACTCAGCATGTCAGTCGGCGCACGCTTCTTGACGCCCTGGCAGCGTCGTCGGATATCGACACGCTCCTTCGCGTTTTCGATCACGCTGACGTTCTCGTCGATGACCTCGACGCCGATCTCCTTGCCGCACGGGTGCGGGGAACACGCGCGCGACGTTGGCTGCTGACGGCGGAGGGCGGCGTCGGTACGGCAGCCGAACTCGGTCGCTTGCTCGGGCTGACGCGGCAGTCGGTGGACAACCGGCGAAGGGGTGGGCGGCTGCTCGCGCTCGATTCCGGCAAACGCGGGTTTCTCTATCCCGTCTGGCAGGTGGAAGACGGTCGAGCGCTGCCCGGTTTGGAGGACGTCCTCCAGGAATTGAGCGACTTCGATCCCTGGATGCAGGCCGGATTCTTCCTCAATCCGAACGCCTTTCTGCAAGACGAGTCACCGTTGTCCGAACTACGGCGGGGGAACGTCGACCGCGTGCTCGCTGCCGCCGGCGTCTACGGCGAGCAGGTCGCGGCGTAGTCGCGGTCGACCGCGTGGACCCGGGACCGGAATGGCATCCGGCACAGCATCCGGAGCCGCCGGTTGATCTCGATCGCCGCGCGGTGCCGATGCTTGACGTCGGGCCGCCTTGGTTTCATTGCCATACGCTGAGGCGAGGACCGCTGAGTTTCAATCGCCGCAGCACCGGCCGTTTCAACGCTCCCGGCGGCGAGTTCGGCGTGCTCTACCTCAGTACCTCGCGCGAGGGCGCGTTCATCGAGACGTTCGGTCAATCGGGGAGCGCGGACGATCGCGGTGTTCGATTCGTGACGCGTGCGGCGCTCGACGCCCGCTGCCTGTGCTCGATCGCGCAGACCTCGCCGGCGCGGTCGTTGCACCTGATCGATCTGAGCGGATCGGGTCTGTCGCAGATCGGAGCCGACGCCAGGCTCGGCGCGGCGACGGACGATCCCGGTCTGCCCCAGCGCTGGGCGCTGGCATTTTGGAATCATCCCGCTGCGCCGGATGGTCTGCTGTATCGCGCCCGGCACGATCCGGAGCAACTGTCGGTCGCCGTTTTCGATCGGGCCGGTGATCTCCTTGGCGCCGATTGCTCGACCAACGTGCTCGCGCGACCCGACATCCTCATTCCCATCCTCAGGCGATACGGATTCGGCATCGATCGCGTCTAGCCCCCCCCGCTCTGGGCCACAGACGACGGCGGCAACTGGAGCCGCACCGCGGTACCGTTCGTCGGGCAGAACGCGATCGCGGGGGTTGAGTATCCGGACGTCGGCGGGTACAGCCAGTGGTCGGGGACGGTGTTCTATCCGTGAAGCGAAGGAGCGGCCAGGGATAGCCAAGCCAGGGAGCGCCTGCTTGTCGCAGTCCGAGCCTCGCCGTCGAGATCGGGAGAGGGCGTCTCGCTGCCGAGCGGTCTCGGGCGGTCGGCGGCAACAAGACACCCTTCGGTGAACGGATCGGGAGCTACCGGGTAGGTGTCGCGGCCGACCCCGATCCGCCGATCGCGAGCACCGTGCCCATGTCGGTCCCAACGTAGGCGATGCCGTCGACGACGACCGGGGTGAACGTGCTGTGGCTACCGAGTGAGACGTGCCATCTCTCGGTTCCCGCCGTGGCATCGACCGCGTACAAGATGCCGCTACCGCCAACCAGGAAGAGGTCGTCACCGATCAAGACGGGACTGTTGGCGTCGCCCCCGGCGCCGATGTGGAACGTCCAGCGGTCGGCGCCGGTCGCGACGTCGAGCGCGTAAACCTCGCCGTCGGAGCTCATGGTGTAAACCGTGCCGTCGCCGATAGCGACGTTGGACAAGATGGCGCCGCTCGGTACGGCAAAGCGCCATTCGAGCGCGCCGGTGGCCGCGTTGAGGGCATAGATGGCCGCACCGGGCGCGCCGCCTCGGCCGAAGACGTAGACGGTCCCGCCGACGAGCGATGGGTGACCGACGACGACACTACCGGTCTCGTATTTCCAGACGACATCGTGGCCGGCGACCGAGATGCCATAGACCGTGCCGTTCTGGTTGCCCACCACGACCAATCCCCCGGCCTCAGACACACCCCGGCTGGCGGGGGTGCCGAGCGGTACCCGCCACACCGTGTTGCCGGTGGCGGGGTCGAAGGCCAGGAGATCGGTGCCGCTGGGGACATAACCGACCCCGTCCGCGACCACCGGACCCCACGGATCGCCGATCTGGCCCTGCTCGGTTCGCCAGGCGATGCTGCCGTCCGTCCGGTTGATCCGGATCAGGTCGTAGCCGTTCCCGCTGCGTTCCGCGCTGCGAAGAACGATGCCGTCACCGTCGATGAACCCGATGCCGCCGACTTCGGTCGTGCGCCAAAGCTCGCGCCCGGTCGCCGCTTCCAGGGCGGCGAACCCACTGGTGCCGGGAACATAGAGGACTCCGTCGACGATCGTGGCCCCATCGACGATTTGCCCGATGCCGCTCTCGCCTGACGCGGGGAAAGTCCAGAGCACGACGGGTTGACCAAGGGGCGCCGGGCCTGGCATGTTGCGTGTTCGTGCGGCGTTGCCACCCCACGTAGGCCAGGCGTGAGTTGCCGGCGTCGCCACCACCGTCGGCGTTCCCGGCGTCGGCGGGATGACGGCGGCGCGATTGTCGCGGTAAGCGACGTAGCCGATGACGAGGGTGACGAGCAGCAGGAGCGCCATCGCGATCTGCGCTGATGCCCACCTGAGGCGAGCGCGGGCGCGTCCGGTTGAATCGGCGGGGCCGGTCCGGCGCGGTGCCCAGCGGTTGGGGCCGATCCCGGACCGTGGGAGCGACAGCGCGTGTGTACGATGCATGTCCGTAGACTCCTTCCCATTCGGTGGCGAGGCAAGTCGAGGCAGCATCCCGCGATCGAGCCGTTCACTCGCCCCGGCCGGCGGCGGCGTGCGGCTCATGGCGTGGAGGTGCCGGAGGGTGTCGGCGAGGTTCGGGTCGAGGTCGCCTTCCCCGGCCACCGGTCCGCCGGGGGAAGCGAGTAACTCGCGCCAGAACCGGCTCAGTTCGAGTTCTTGCCAGCGTTCGTCAGGCATCGCCGCCTCCCTTCCGGGCAAGGCCGACGCCCATGAGGTCTCGGAGCTGCGATGCCGCCCGCGACCAGGCGGTCCGCACCGCGCCCTCGTTCTTGCCGAGGACGAGCGCGATCTCCTTGTCGGTCAGACCGGCGAAGCGCAATTCGCAGAGGCGCCGTCTGTCGGCGGAGAGGTGGTTCAGGATCTCCAGCAGTCGCGTATGGTCGTCGCCGACGACCGCCAGGTGTTCGGGCGACGGGGCGGTATCTTCGACGTCGAACGCGGCGTCGAGCGGTTCCGTCGGGCGCCGGCGGCGACGATTCTGGCGATCGTAGACCTCGTTGTGCGCGATCCGGAACAGGTAGCCGCGGAAGGCATCGTCCCGCTCGGCCAGGCGCGAAAGACCGGCGAGGGCGCCGAGGAAGACCTCCTGGGCAGCGTCCGCGGCTTCCTCCCAGTCGCCGAGACAGTAGAAGCAGTAGCGAAGGACGTCGTCGCGATAGCGCGTGTAGAGGGGTGCGAAGGCGCGGCGGTCGCAGAGGGCGGCGCGCACCAGATCGGCATCACCTGCCGAGCCCCGCGGCGTCCCGTCCTCCGGCGGTTGCCGGCCGCGCCGCCAGCCCCGCATCGCATCCCTCCCGTGGTGCCGTCGTATCCCTTCACTCTAAACGACTTTGACGAGGCGTATTTGTTACAGGGGTCGGGAGGATGAAGCCGTCAAGCGGCGACTATCCCGATGCGGCGGGTGCGGTTTCCGGCGAGGTTGCCAGAGAAGGCAGTTAGAATGTGGCTGTGAATGTCTGAGTAAGGAGGGGCCGGTGCACTACCTTGTGGTTGCGGTTCCCGATCCGCACGAGCACGGATACACCGTCACGGTCCCGGCGCTTCCGGGCGGCATCACCGAAGGGGCCACGCTCGACGAGGCATTTGCGAATGTGCGTGATGCGATCACCGAGTACTTGGACGGTGAATCATCGGAGAGCCTCCGGGCGGCCGGGGTGCGGCCAGGAGCAATCGTGGCCGAGATCGAGGTCGCGATACCCACGTAGCCCTCGGCCTCTGTGCCATCTCCTTACGCAGGCACCGGTACGCGCACGTCGACAACGCCGACCAACGCGGCCTCGGTTTCGCCCGGGATCTCTTCGCCGTCCTCGATCAATTGGGCAACCCGAATTTCGGCCAACTCCTGGGCCATCGCCAAAGCGTGTTCGATCGAGGTGCCGAATGTCACGCAATTCGTTAGGGCCGGCACGACCGCCTCGTACGAGTCCGTTTCCTCGTCCCGGAACAACAGCACGGTGAATCTCATCGGAATCTCCTTACAAGAGCGATCGGAACTCGTCCAGCGTCAGACCCGCGTCTTTGAGGATGCTCCGCAACGTCTATTGCGGGATGATCTGACCAGCGTGGTAGACCACGTTCGGCCGTCCCGACTTTGCCGGATGTGTGAGGATACGGTGACTGCCGACCTGCCGGTCAACGACCCAGCCATCTCGGGCGAGCGCCCTGAGCACTTCTCCTGCAGTGACGCGTGGCGCTCGGGGCAAGGATCGCTCCTCTGGGTCCAATACCCGGCAGCCGAGCCACTGCCCGATATGGTCGCAAAAGGATGGCGACCAGCCTCCGAAGCTCACCGCCGTATCTGGAACCATCGGCCTCCCGTGATTGTATAGGGGTCGGGAAATCGTTCAGACGGAGGGCCGTCCTCTGGACGACGAGTCGGACCTGATCGAGCGCGCGAAGCGGGGGGATGGCGACGCCGTCGAAGGACTGGTGCGGCGGTACCAGGACGTCGCGTTCCGCGTCGCCTACCTGATCACGGGCGACGCGGAGGAGGCGAAGGACGCCGCCCAGAGCGCCTTCATCAAGGCGTACTACGCGCTGCCCCGCTTCCGGACCGGGGCGCCGCTCCGTCCCTGGTTGCTCAGGATCGTCGCCAACGAGGCGCGCAACCGCCGGACGGCGGCGGGCCGCCACCCCACCCTGGCGCTGAGCGCCGCGGTGGACCGTCCCTCCGGCGACGCGGCCCCGTCGCCGGAGGAGGCGGCCCTCGCGGACGAGCGCCGGCGCGCGCTCCTCGCGGCCGTCACCGGCTTGCGCGAAGACGAACGACTGGTGATCGCCTACCGCTATTTCCTCGATCTCTCCGAAGCCGAGATGGCCGACGCCCTGGACATCCCGCGCGGCACGGTCAAGTCGCGTCTGTCGCGGGCGCTGGCGCGGGTGCGCGGGCGCCTCGTCGAGCCGAGCGTGGGAGGGGTGGCCGATGACTGAGCCACGCAACCCCTTCGCCGGTTGGACCGACGACGAGATCGCGCGCGCGCTGAGCGAGCTCGGTGCACGGTTGGCGTTCCCACCGACACCGGACCTGGCGGTCGCGGTGCGGAGCGCGACGGTGCCGCCGTTGCCGGCCGCACGCGGTCGGGTGCGGCGGTTCCCCGTGCGGCGCGTCTTCGCGGCAGCGGCGATCGTCCTGCTGGCGTTGGTCGCCGGGCTGCTGCTGTCGGGCGGGTTCCGCTCGACGGTGGCCGACCTCTTCGGGGTGCGCGGGGTGCGGATCGTGATCGAGCGGGAGACGCCGACGCCGACGCCGACGATGGCCCCCACCCCCAGCCCCTCCCCCTACGTAGGGGGAGGGGGGCCGGTCGCATCGCCGCGGGCGGAGGCGACACCGGTCGGGACCGGGTTGCTGCTGGGGCGGCGGGTGACGCTGGCGGAGGCGCAGGCGGCGGTGCCGTACCCGATCCACGTGCCGACGCTGGGGAGTCTGGGGGAGCCGGACGAGGTCTACTTGCGGACGCTACCGGACGGCAACCGGATGGTGTCGTTCATCTACCTGCCGGCACCGGGGTTGCCCGAAACGCAGCAAACGGGGGTCGGCGCGCTGTTGATGCAGTTCGAGGCGAGGGACAACATCGACTACATCGCCAAGAATATGGCCCTCGATACCCCTTGGGCGATCGTCGAGATCAACGATCACCGTGCTCTCTGGATCGAGGGAGCGCATCAACTGACGTTGTTGCCGGACCCATCGCTCGGTTGTTGCGGCGCGCCGTCGCGGACCGCCGCGAACGTCTTGTTGTGGGAACAGGACGGGCTGACGTTCCGGCTGGAGTCGTCGCTGAACGAGAACGGCGCGATCGCGATCGCGGGGTCGGTGGCAATACCGCGGGCGACGCCGCCGGCCGGCAACGGGAACTGATCCGGTTGCTGCCTTGTAAGGGTAGTGCGCGGCGGGTCGCGACGGTCGCGCTCGAGGTCCCCGTGGCGATCCTCTTGTGCACCGAAGGAGGGAGTACGATGAGGCGACGGATGTTGTCATGTGCCGCCGTGTTGGTCGCGTTGACGGCGCTGGCGGCGCCGGCGATGGCGGGCGGTTGGGCGTCGGTGCGGCTCGACGGGCCGCCGCCGCCTCCGTTTCAGGAGGTACCCTGGACGGTCGGGTTCACGGTCAAGCAGCACGACGTGACGCCGATCAACGTCGAGCGCGCCCTCCTGGAGGCGACGCACAAGACGACGGGCGAGACGGTGAGGGCGGATGCGGTGCAAGAGGGAGAAGTAGGCCACTTCTCGGTGACCGTCACCTTCCCGACCGCGGGCGATTGGAAGTGGTCGATCACGCCGGAGCCGTTCGAGGGGACGGCGTTCCCGACGCTGCACGTCCTGACCGGCCCGAACGACACATCGAATGAGGCCAATGCCGCGTCCGCGCCCGGCCCACAACCGGTCCACATCCACGACGGGACCTGCGCGGCCCTCGGCGACGTGGTCTTCCCGCTCAACGACGTGGGGTCCGGGATGATGAGCGACGGGACGCCGGTCGCGGCGGGCGCGTTCGTCGGTGCCCAATCGGCGGTCCCGGTGGCGATCAGCGTAACGACCGTCGACGCCACGCTGGCGAGCCTGGCGGACGGCAACCACGCGATCAACGTCCACAAGAGCGCGACCGAGATCGGGACGTACGTCGCCTGCGGCGACATCGGCGGACAACCGGCAGGCGATCAGTTGGTCGTCGGTCTCGAACCGCTCAACGACTCCGGCGAGACCGGCGTTGCCGTGCTCCAGGGCGCCGGGGCGCAGACGACGGTCACGCTCTACCTCCTGGTCGTCCAGGCGCCAACCGGCACGCCGACGGCGTCGACCGGCGCGACCGCCGAGGTCAAACTCGTCGGGGGTACGGACGGCGCCTGGCAGTTCGAACCGTCGTATCTGGAAGTCGAGACCGGGACGACGGTGACCTGGACGAACGAAACCGAGGTCGCCCACACGGTGAGCGGCGCCAACCTCGCATTCGAAGACTCGGGCTACATCGAACCCGGCCAATCGTTCAGCCAGGCGTTCACGCAACCGGGCACCTACTCCTATCGGTGCGACCCTCACCCGTGGATGACGGGGACGGTAGTCGTCATGTAGACGGACAGACGGACAGACGGACAGTAGAGTGACTTTTGCTGTCCGTCTGTCCGTCTGTCCGTCCGCGTCACAGTCCTTGCGTGCTCTCGACCAGCCCGCGGACCATGAGGCGGCGGAGGGCGAGGAAGAGGAGGAGGACGGGGAGCACGTAGAGGACGCCGAGGGCGGCGGTGGTTTGGGCCCCGGCGTCGTTGTCGGCGGCGTAGAAGAATTGGAAGGGGAGGGTCTCTTTGGCGACGTCGGTGACGAGGATGACGACCATCAGGACCTCGGCCCAGGCGTTGGCGAAGGCGAACCCGGCGACGACGGCGATACCGGCGTAGGTTTGGGGAAGAACGATCTCGCGCCAACCGCGGAGGGTGGAAGCGCCGTCGAGCCAGGCCGCCTCTTCGGTGTCGCGGGGGACGGCGTCGCAAAACCCCTTCATCAACCAGACGAGGAGGGGCAGGGAGATCGCGGTGTGGGTGAGGATCAGACCGCGGTAGGTGTCCTGGAGTCTGAGGCGGATGGCGAGGTCGTAGATCGGGACCATGGTGACGGCGAGGGGAATCGATTGGAGAAGAAGAACCGCGTAGGCAAGCATGGTCTTGCGGCGAAGGGTCATGCGAGAGAGACCGTAGCCGGCGAGGGAAGATGTCAGGGTGGCGAGGAGCATGGCCGAAACGGAGACGATCAGGCTGTTGCGGAGGGCGCGGCCGGCGTCTTGCTTGTCGAAGAGGGTGCGGAAATTGGCGAGGGTGGGCTGATCCGGCCAGGGCCAACTGGTGACCGCGGCGCGGTTGAGGGCAGCGGCGACGATCCAGAGAAAGGGAGCACCGAAGGCGACGATGACCAGGAGGAGGGCGGCGTGGGTGAGGAACCATTCGGCGCGGTTGCGGGTTTGGCCGGGGCGGATGTGGGGTTCGTCCCCGGGGTCGTCCCAGGGTTGAAACCCAGGGCTGATGCGACGAAACCCCTCCGGGGTTAGAACGGGTTGGCTCTTAATCGGCGATGGGTCTGTCATTTGACTCTCGCCAGGTAGAGGTAGAGGGCGGCGAAGAGGAGGTTCATGGCGAGCATGAGGACGGAGATGGCGGCGCCGAAACCGATTTCGAATTGAACGAAGGCGCGGTGATAGGCGAAGAGGGCGATGGTTTCGGTCTGGTAGCCGGGGTCGCCGTTGGTGAGGATCAGGATCAACAGGAAGCTGCCCATGGTGACGAGGGTCGTCGTCAGGAGGACCAGGGCGATGACGTGGCGGAGTGAGGGGAGGGTCTGGTCCCAGAAACGCTGCCAGGTGCCGGCGCCGTCGACGCGAGCGGCCTCGTAGATGGTGCGGGGAACGGTTTGGAGGGCACCGAGGAAGATGACCATGGCAAAGGCGGTGCCGCGCCAGACGTCGGCGATGATGACCGAGAGCATCGGGTACTGACCGAGCATGTCGACGGGACCGAGCCCGACTTTCCGGAGCGCGGTGTTGAGCAGACCGTGCCGGTACTCGAAAATGCCGCCCCAGACGGAACCGGCAAAAACGGGCGGGCTGATCCAGGCGACGAGGACGGCGGCGTAGGCGAGGGGGGCGAGACGGTAACCGCGCCCGGTCGCGTGGTGAAGGAGCAGGGCGAGGGCCAGCCCGAGACCGGTCTGGCCGACGACGGCCGAGCCGGTGACGAAGACGATCGTGTTCCAGACGAATTTGCGGAAGTCGGCGACGTTGCCGAGGGCGCGGTAGTTGTCGAGACCGATGAAGTGCGTGCTGGTGGCGTTGAAGCCGAGGAGTGCCTTGTTGGTGAAACTGAGGTAGATCGCCCAGGCCGCGGGAAGAACGAAGAAGAGGGCGAGGATGAGGGCGGCGGGGAGGGTGGCGAGGAGGTAGGGGGTGTTCGAGAAGGGGCCCCCTATCCCCCCAACCCCCTTTCCCCCAACCATAGGGGAAAGGGGGAGAACGCTCGACGCGCTGGCGCGCGCCTCGGCGTTCTCCCCTCCCCCAAAGTTGGGGGAGGGGCCGGGGGCGGGGGCCGACGAGTCTACGGACACGGTTGGGAGACGACCTTGTCGGCGCCGAGGGCTTTGGTGAGTTCTTGCGAATAGCGCTGGACCGCCTCGTTGGGGGTGGCTTCGCCGGTGGCGACGATGCCGGTGGCGTTCTGGACGATGCCGATCAGACCTTGGTAGGCGGGGTCGGGCGGGCCGATTTTGAGGGCGGAGACGCTGGCGACCATGGCGGCGAGGAAGGGCGTCGCCTGGAAGGCCGGATCGGCGGCGGCGTCGGCGCGGGCGGGGATGTGGGGATCGGCGACGTTGAGCGAGACTTGGACCTCTTTGGTCAGCATGGCCTTGACGAATTCCCAGGCGAGATCTTTGTTCTGGCTCTTGGCATTGATGTACCAGCAGTTGCCGATACCGCCGACGGTGAAAGCGGGATTGCCGTTGGCCGCGGGGAAGAGGAGGTAGCCGATGTTGTCGTGGGTGTCCTGGGGGTTGGCCTTTTCCAACTCGCCGTAGACCCAGGAGCCCTCGAAGATGATGCCGAGTTCGCCGCTGCCGAGGGCCTTGCGCATCGTGTCGGCGGGGTTGGCGTCGGTCATCACCAATTGGGGAACGGTTTTGTCGGTCTGATAGGCGGTCTCGTAGTAGGCGAGGGTGTCGCGGATGGGGCAACTGTCGATGATCCACATGCCGGTGGCGTCGACCATGGTGCCGCCGTAGGCGTAGAGGAGGGGGAGGAACCCGCGGATGGCCGTGCCGTTGCCGCCATTGGCGCCGGCGTAGAGGGCGTAGGGGATGTCGTCGGGGAGACCCGATTTGACCTGGCGGGCGGCGGCCAGGATGTCGTCGAGCGAGGCCGGTTCCCACTCGCGGGGCAGACCGGCTTTCTCGAAGAGGTCTTTGCGGTAGTAGAGGAAGTGGGTGTCGAGGATGTAAGGGAGCGCCCAGACCGTGTTCTGGTAGGTAATGGCGTTGCGGACGACGTCCGGGTACTGGGCCCAGCCGTCCCAGGCGTCGAGGCGGGGGGTGAGCGGTTCGAGGAGCCCGGCGGCGGCCAACCCGCCGATACCGAGACCGGTCAAGGCGAAGACGTCGGGGCCGCGGTTGGTGCCGAGCGCGAGGAAGAGCTGGGTCTCGAAGTTGCCGCCCGGCGCCTGTTTCACCTCGATCTCGGACCCGGCGTTGGCAGCGGTGACGGTCTGCACGGCCTGATCGACGGCCGGAGCGAGGATACCGTTGGTGTCCTCGAAACTGACCGTGATCTTGCCGCTCAACCCCTGGGCGCGGATGACCGCCGGGGCGGACCAGCGGCGCGAGGCGGCGACGGCGGCGGTGGCGCCGGTAAGTTTCAGTGCCGTACGGCGTGACAATCGCGGGGTAGATGCGGTCTCGGCGGTGTCGGAAGCGTGTGCCATCGGTGGGTCCTCCCTGAATGGTCGTCTCGTCGCGAAATCGTCGACGCCGGCGATGAGTGCGGCGGGTGCATGATGGGGCGGCGAATCCGATAGCACATCCGACGTTTTGCGGATGCTCGCCGGATCGGTGACGGACGATAGCACGGGGTCCGTGAGGCGTCCACGACGAGGCGCCGGGGAAATTGTCCCCGCTTTGCGGGATGATGTGTTTACTCTCACGTAAGGGAACACGTCGAGGTTCGTGCAGGAGCGGGAGGCGGATGTCCTGGCTGCGCCGTCGCCGCGGAGCCACCCCAAAAGCGCACGATGCCGGTGAGGCCGATGCGTTGCTGGTAGCCCGCGCCCGCGAAGACCTGGACGCGTTCGCCCCGATCTACGACCGCTACTTCGCGCCGGTCTACCGATACTGCCTCGACGAGTTGCGCGATCCCGTCGCGGCCGAGGACGCGGCGAGTCAGACGTTCTTGCGGGCGCTGAGCGCGTTGCCGACCTATCGAGAATCGGGGCGGTTTCGCGCCTGGTTGTTCGCCCTCGCCCACAACGCTGGGATGGGCAATCGCTCGAACCTGCCCTGGCCGAGCGCTGGGAGGTGAGCGACGACGGATTGCTCTACACCTTCCACCTTCGGGAGACGGGTTTTCACGACGGGGCGCCGTGCACCGCCGACGACGTGGTCTATTCCCTCAACCGCGTTGCCACCGATCCGGCGTCGTTTTTCGGCTTTCTCTATTCCGCGGTCACCTCGTTCGAAGTGGCTGACCCCGCGACCGTCACCGCGCAATTGAAGGCGCCTTGGGCGCCGTTCCTCGCCGATCTCGCCTTCTTCGGAGCCTCGATTCTTCCCAAGGCCGCGCACGAGGCACGGCAGGAGAGTCTGTTCGAGGCGCCGATCGGGACCGGACCGTTCGTCTTTGCGTCCCGTGAACGAGGTGTCGACGTCGTGCTCCGCAAAAACCCGAACTATTGGGATGTGGGTAAACCCTACCTCGATGAAGTGCGCTTCCTGACGGTCCTCGACGCCGACGAGCGCCTTCGACTGCTCCGGGCGGGCGAGGTGGACGTTGCGTTCGATGTCCCATACGCGGCGTTACCCGATCTCCGCGCCGATCCGAGCGTCGTCGTCGTCGAAGACCGACTGGCTCGTGAGGATTACGCCATTATCAACACCTCCCGCCCGCCGTTCGACGACAAGGCGCTCCGCCAGGCGATGAACTACGCCGTCGACAAGGACGCCATCATTCGCGACGTGCTCGGCGGCGCGGCCGAGCTGATGACGACCTACCTGCCGAGGATGCCCGGGCACGATGATGCGGCACCCGGCTACCCGTTCGACCGGGAGCGAGCAAAAGCCCTCGCGGCAGCATCGGCGGGCAAAGACGGTTTCGACGCCGAAGTCTTGTTGGTCGCCGGTGATCCTGTCTATGCGGCGGTCGCGGATCGGATCGTCGCC
The DNA here is from genome assembly GCA_036558305.1 of Thermomicrobiales bacterium. Taxonomy (GTDB): domain Bacteria; phylum Chloroflexota; class Chloroflexia; order Thermomicrobiales; family UBA6265; genus DATBFX01. Next base: position 28,987 of record DATBFX010000427.1, read on the forward strand.
GATCTGGCGAACATCGGCGGGCGGATCACCGTCACCGAAGTGGCCAGGGACACGTGGGGGAACCGTGTGCCCTCGGGCGATTTCGATCTGACGATTTCTGCCTGGACCACCGACATCCTTGACCCTGAAGAAACCACCGGAATCATGGCCATTGGCGCCGGCCCTCTGGCGTCAAATGCTGGCTTTTATGACGATCCCCGGATCGATGCGTTCGCGCAGCAGGCGTCGACAACCAACGACCCGGCCGAGCGGATGGCCGCTTACGCACAAATCCAGGCGATCCAGGCCGACGCCGCGCCGTACATCTTCCTCTACTACCCGTCGAACCGCGCCGCGACGAAGAAGGCAATCCGCGACTTTCACGTCATGCCGACCCTCATGCTCCGGCTTTGGGAGACGTGGCGGGACGACGTGTAGGAGCCCTCACCCCCGGCCCCCCTCCCTTCCGAGGGAGAGGGGAGACGGGATGCGTTGTTACTCCGATCGGTGCCCGGAGTCTTTCCTGCTTTCGGTCCCTACCGACCGAACGCGTCCGGAGCGATTTCCATGAGGAGATCGACCGTCGCGGGCAGCGGGTCTTGCCAGAACCAGGAGGGATCGAGCCAGAAGCCGGGGAGAACCGTCGAGCGGAAGCGACCGCGCTCGTCCAGCGTCGCCTCGTCGTACTGTCCCGATTCGGTCAGGAGGAACGCGCGGAACGAGCGGACGCGCGGCCGTGAATCGATCGCCCAATACTCGCGCACACCCGCCCGCAAGTAGTCGAGCAGCTTCTCGTGCAGGTCGTACTTGGCCGTGCGGTCGGATTGGACCTCCACCAGGAGGTCGGCCGCGCCGATCCAGCGCTCTCTCGTCCGGCGATCGTAGTGCTCACGCGACAGAAAGAGGATATCCGGCTCCCGCGAGGAGCCGGTCGGGAGCCGTAGCTCGAACGGCGCGGTCAGGACCATTCCGAGCCCACGGAGGTCGACGTAGAATCGCAGCAGCGTCACCAAGAGCGTCACGACGTCCTGGTGGGGCTCAACCGGCGGCATATGAACGATCGCCTCCCCGTTCACCCATTCGACGTGCGCGTTCTCGTCGAAGCGTTCCAGGAATTCCCCGTAGGACATCGGCAATCGCCGCACGCCGCCGGTTGCAGGCTTGACCAATTCCCTTACCATGCTAGGCCCTCCCGAGGGGACTCGGCGCCTGGCCTATCGCCCGCCGGTTCCAACGACGGCTACCCGCGATCGCTCTCCGGCTCGAAGATCTTGCCCAGCTTCGCTTCGACTTCGCCGGGTTCGGGGAAGCGGGCCATCTGCTCTTTCGAGAACAGGTTGCGCTTGCCGAGGGTGACCTCGAAGATGCCGCCGCTGCCGGGGACGAGGGTGACGCCGCCCGGCAGGAATTCCGCGT
>DATBFX010000428.1:0-9510 GCA_036558305.1 Thermomicrobiales bacterium
TCGTTAGTCGTCAGTCGTGAGAACGATGCGTAACCGTCGTTCTGTCCGTCCATCCGTCTCTCCTGACGACTAACGACTAACGACTAACGACTCGCTCAGATTTTCACGTTGCAGGCCAGGAAGCCGTTCTGGTAGCCGTTCATGATCGCCTGGGCGCGCTCCTCGCCGCTGCCGTGGGCCTGCGGGTCGAGTTCGCCGACCCCGTTGGGGTCGCCCAGCATCTGCAAGGCGAGGTCTACCGCCTGGTTGATGTCGGTGTCCTGAAGGAGCCCGCGCGTGTGAGCGTCTTGCGCCCAGGCGCCCGCCATGCAGTCGGCCATGATCTCCAACTCGATGCTGTAGACCTCGTTCCACTTCGATGGGGTCTGACCGGGATCGACCCGGACCAGACCGACGCCCGTTTGGATGTGGTGGGCCCACTCATGGGCGATCACGAACGCGGCGGCGAAGGGTTGCAGACCCGACATGAACGGGATGTCGAGGTAGATTGTGAGATCGGGCGGGCAGAAGAAACCGGCGAAGTTGCCCGCCTCGGCCGGACCGCAGCCGGTCATCGGCGCTTGCCCCGCGTTGACGACGACGATCTTCGGCGACTGGTAGGTGAACTCGGTGTAGCTGATGACGTCGCGCCAGAAGGCGTCGAGGTCGTTGACGACGTTGGTGATCAGATCGCCCTCGGTAATCGGGGTGACCTCGGCCGTGGCGCTGCCGTACTGCTGGATCGCCTGGGCGACGAATTCGGGGCTGCTGCCGAAGAACCAGCGCCACGCCCCCTGGTCGTCCTGGACCAGGTACATCGTGTCGGACAGCCAGGCATCTTTACCGTTCTGATCGGTGTAGGGCTGGGCGAACGCGACCTCGGCCGCCCGGTCGTAGTTCTTGCCGGTCACCCCCCACGTCCAGGGGCCGAGCGTCACGCCGAGGACCTGCGCCCGCCCGGCCTGGACCTGCGTGTAGGCGGCCTGGAAGGCGCCGACGGCGGCGGCGCGGGGCACCACCGCGTGGGCGTCGGGGTGGATCAAGTCATACATGGCATTGAAGTTGCGGTCGGCGGCGAGTTGGAAGATCTGCTGCGCGGCCGCGGCCGCGTTCGCCCGGTCGCGCAGGTCGGCCTGCGCATCCTGGGCGCGGGCGCTTCCGGTCGCCGCCAGGGGTGCGACGAACGACACCATCAGGAGCAGGACAGCAGTGACGAGTCTCCCGCGCATCTCTCCCTCCCTTGCCAAGAGTCGCGACCCGCCGCTCGCCTCACGGGGCGATCCAGGATACCGTACCGGCGAAAGCTGCCCACGCTATGAGTCTGGCGTTGGCAGGCGTCGTCGCCAAATCTACTATGTTCTGGGAAGACTCAACGGTTGAAGCGGTCCGGTCGACCGTCGCTGAAGCGGAGGGAACAGACCATGGTCAGCCAACAGCCCGCCGATAATCCGCTCAAGGGTTTGTTCGGCGGCGGGGCGACCGCGGGCGGACAGCCCGTATCCCCCGAAACCCAGGCCGCGGCGAAGGACTTCGTCGCCCGGTACGAGAACGGCGATCCGTCGGAAGGGTATAGCGCGGAAGAGGCCGAAAAGTACTTCAGGGCCGCCCTGCAGCATGCGTCGCCGGATCAACTCCAAAAGGCCGGCGAGCAGGCGATGGCCAAGATGAACCCCGACCAACGCGCCGCCTTCGCCGAGATGCTCAAACAACGGCAGGCCGGGCAAGGGTTCGTCCCGATCCAGCAGGCCGGCGGGGGCACCGCGCCCGCGGCCGCCGGGACAGCCGGCGCGACCACGCCCGCCGGTGGCGGCGGTGGCGGCGGACTCGGCGACATCCTCGGAAGCTTGATGGGCGGCGGCTCCGGCGGCGGCGGACTCGGCGACATCCTGGGCGGTCTGCTCGGCGGCGGTCAGGCCAGCGCGCAGACCGGCGTCCAGCAGGGATCGACCGGTGGCGGCGGTGGGCTCGGCGACATCCTCGGCTCGACGGCCGGCAAGGCCGCCATCGCCGGTGTCGCGGCGTTCGCCATGAAGGAACTGCTTGATAAGGACTAGGCCACGGTCGTCGGCTGAGGCGGCGCCCGCCAGAGAGCCGGGCAGGCGCCGCCTCGACGCGTCGGGCGCTACCGCGGTCGGTGCAAGACCAGGTAGGAGTCGCCAAACGCCTGAATGCATTGGGTCGAGATGCAGCCCTGGAACTCGACGAAGACCTGGGCCGCACCGGGGTGGAACCCGCCGCCGTTGCCGACGATCGGGATGGCGACCGTTTGCACGCCGGGCGCGCACACCACCTCGTCCGCACCGGCACCCGAAACCTGGTTCCAGCCGGTGCCTTGCACGACGGTGGCGTCGATGTCGACCTCGGCGCCCTCCGCCACGGCCTGGTCGATGCAGGAGACGGTCAATGTCACGAAAACGGTGTTGGTGTGGTCCATGGACACACTCGGCGCGCTGACGTGGAACGGGGCCGGTCCCGGATCGCCTCCGGCCGCACCAGCGGGGGTGGCGATCAACGGCAGCGTCAGGAGCGCCAACACCGCAGCCATGCCGTGGAACCATCGAATGCGCATTGTCCACTACCCTTTCTCGACACGTCTATGCTCTTCCAGCAATGGTTCGCGTTCCAAGAGACGTCTCCCGACATCGGGAACGCACGAGCGCCGGGAAGGTTTCGCCGCCGAAAGGGCGCGCGAGGTCCGTGCGGCACGTTCCTCGATCTACGGCCGAACAGGAGGTCGCGGCGTGCCCGAGTTCGTTCCTGGTCAGCAACTCAGTCACCTCTTCTACGAGGAGGTCGTCGCGCCGATCCTCGCCGAAGCGTTCCCGTCGCTGCGCTACTCCGCCGCGCTGATCGGGTACGGATCGGAGGTCCTGGGGTACGACACCGCCCGCTCGACCGACCACGAGTGGGGGCCACGGCTCCTGCTCTTCGTCGCCGACGAGGATCTTGCGGAGCAGCGCGAACGGATCGTCGCCGTCCTGGCCGAGCGATTGCCTCCCTCTTTCCGCGGATACAGCGCCAACTTCGGTCCACCCGGCGCCGATGGGGTGAGGCTGCCGGAGCCGCGGGAGACGGGTCCCGTCGCGCACAAAGTCGAGGTCCTCGCGCCGGGTGCGTGGTTCGCATCGCGGCTTGGGATCGACCCGGCGGCCGGATTGACGGTCGCGGACTGGTTGGCGGTGCCGCAGCAGCGGCTGCTGGAGATGACCGCCGGACGCGTCTACCACGACGGGTTGGGCGAGATTGAACCGCGCCGCGCCGCCCTCGCTTGGTACCCGTACGACGTCTGGCTCTATCTCTTGGCCTGCCAGTGGCAGCGGATCGAGCAACAGGAACCGTTCGTCGGGCGAACCGGCGAGGTCGGCGACGAGATCGGTTCGCGCCTGATCGCGGCGACGCTCGTCCGCGATCTGATGCGGCTCTGCTTCCTGACGGAGCGCCGGTACGCGCCCTACACCAAATGGTTCGGCACTGCCTTCGCCGGGCTGGATTGCGCCGGGGAGTTGATGCCGGTTTTCGACCGGGTGTTTGCGGCGGAGACGTGGCGAGCCCGCGAACGGCACCTCTGCGACGCCTACGAAATCGTCGCCCGGATGCACAACGCGCTCGCCGTGACACCGCCGCTGGACACGGGGGCGTCGTACTTCTATGGACGCCCGTTCCGCGTGATCAACGCCGGGCGCTTCGTCGCGGCGCTCGCCGGCGCGATCGCCTCGCCCGCGGTCAACGCGATCGTCGTGCGGAGCGGTGGCGTGGGGTCGATCGACCAGATCACCGACAACGTCGAGGTGTTGGAGCAGCCGGCACGCTACGACGATCTGCGCGCGTTGTACGGCTCGCCGTCGCGATGAACCACCACCCCGCGGACGCGATCCTGGCAAGGTTGTTGCACCGCCGTTCGCGGGAGATCCGAGGGGCCGGTCAGGGGCGGTGCGGTCCGGGTTCGACCCGACCGAAGTCGTGCGGGGAGACGTAATGGCAGACACGACAACGATGGAACAACGGGTTCAGGCAGCGCCGATCGCGAGTCTGGCCCCATTCGTTCGCCAGAAGGCGGCGTTGCTGACGACCTATCGTCGCGACGGCACGCCGGTCGGCACCGCGGTCAACATCGCCGTCGAGGGCGATCACGCCTTCGTGCGGAGTTGGGACACGTCCGGCAAGATCAAGCGAATCCGCAACAACCCCGAGGTGGAGATCGCGCCGTCGACGATGAGTGGCAAACCGCTCGGTCCGGCGATCCGGGCGCGGGCCAGGATATTGAGCGGTGCCGAGTCGGAGCACGCCGGCAAATTGATCGAGCGCAAACACCCGATCCTGCAGGGTGTCGTCGTGCCCGTCTTCCACCGCCTGCGCCGGCTCACGACGACGCACGTCGAACTGAGACCGATCGAGGCTTGAGGAGGACGGGATCGCGTGGCACCGCGCGGCCTGCTCGCGGCGTCACCCAGGACGCCGCGAGCGGGCCGCAACCGCTTCCGGCGGGCCGGCTACGGGTGGACGTTGGCGCAGGCGACGAGCGTGAAGTCGGCCTTGCGCACCGAGACCGAGTTGATCTCGTCGAGGTCGTCGTCGGCCGTCCCGCGGGTGGTGCCCACGCCGACGCTGTTGGCCCGGTAGAACCCGCCGATCACGTCGTCGGCCGAGTAGGGTTCGAGGGCGCAGACGTGGTTGTCGTAGTAGAGCGAGAGGTAGTTGGCGCCGGGTTTGAGACCGAAGGCGACGACGTTGATCCGGGTGCCGCCACCGGACAACTGGCGCAGGTCGGCGAAGCCGCTGACGCCGGAACTGTGGACGGCGTGGAATTGGACCTGGACATGGCTGGCACTGGCCGCGGTCGAGGACGGCGCCACGGCGCCCAGGAGCAGGACGACGAGGGCGAGGGGCGCCGCAACGCGCGACAGCAACGTCAACGGGTGCTTCATCGGGGGTCCTCCTCGGCGATCGGGCCGGCGGCCGGCGGCGGGGACGTCTCGCCTCGGTCGCGGCGAACCCCATTCCTACGCGCCGCGGTTCCGATCGGATGGCAAACGAGATTCAATGTCTTTCAGATTTAGGAGAGTGATAGGCTACACATTACGCTCGTCTGAGAAATGTAGCGCCGGCGACCTTTTGCAAAATGTCGACGCTTCCCGATCCTGCCCGATCGGGCGGCTCGGATCGGTGGCCACCCCGAGGCGGTACACTAGCGGAGGGCCTGCCGGCCTCGACGGCACCGACCGTCCGGCGCGGCAACGCACCTCGGATGGTGGGATCCCCGTGGCGGTAGGGAAGGCTTGTGGGTAGCACGAGCAGCCAGGCAACGCCAGGAAATCCGCGGGCGATCCGTGCCCCGCTGAGCGACGAGGCGGTCCGGCCGCGGACCCGCCGTCAAACTGGCGAGCGCGTGGTGCCGGGCGGGGATCGGGCCATGCCGGCCGATCGCGCGATGCAAGACGCGGACGACGGCGCCCTGATGTGGCGGATCCGCCAGGGCGACGCCGCCGCGTTCGCCACCCTCTACAACCGCTACGCGCCGCAGGTCTACGGGTTGACGCTGGCGGTCCTGCGCGACGAGCGTCTGGCCGAGGAGGCCACCCACGACGTGTTCCTCGGGCTGTGGCAGCGGCCGCAGGTGTTCGAGCACGGCCAGGGCGTGTTCGTCGGTTGGTTGCTCCGGATCGCCCGCAACCGGGCGATCGACCTGTTGCGCCGCAGCCACGAACAGCCTTTCGCGGTGCCGGTTGCCGCCGGCGCCGATGCGCCGCCGGACGTCGCCGGTTGGTTGGTCGATCCCGATCCCGACCCGGCCGATCAGGCGATTTCGCTCCTCGCCGGCCGGGAGGTCCACGCCGCGCTCGCCCGCCTGGCGCCCGACCACCGGCGGTTGCTGGAGTTGGCCTACTTCGGCGGTCTGAGCCAAAGCCAGATCGCCGCCCACCTGGACCGGCCGCTCGGTACCGTCAAGACCCAGATCCGGACCGCGATGCAGCGTCTGGCGGACCTGTTGGACGGTTGGAACCCGGCCCGCGATGAGGCCGGAGGTCATCGCCGATGAGCAACGGCGTATCGTCGTCACCGCCCGCTTCCCCGGTCCTGAGCTGCGACGACGTCGAGGCCACGCTCGGGGCGTACGCGCTCGGGGTGTTGGAGCCGGAGGAACGGCGAGCGATCGCGGCCCACCTCGCCGGTTGCCCCGGTTGCCGGGCGGCACTCGCCCGCCAGACACGGGCGGCGACCGCGCTCGGTCTTAGCGTGGCGCCGGTGGCGCCGCCTCCCGACCTCGCGCGGCGACTCCTGGTCGAGATCGGCCACGACACCGGCCCCGCCACACCGCCGATTGCACCGGTGCCCATTCCGGCCAAACCGGCCGGCTCCGAACGACGGTGGCGCCGAGTGGCGGCGGCGGCGGCGGTGGTGGCCGCGGTGCTGCTGGTGAGTCTGGTCGCGGTGACGGTCCTGCTCCGCCAAACCCAGCAAGCGCGCGACGACGCGATCGGCGACCGGCAGGAGATCGCCGAGTACCTCGGGGCCGGCGGGACGATCACGGCGCTGGTTCCGGCTCCCGGCGCCTCCGCGACCGACGGGCAGGGCAGCCTGATCGTGGCGCCGGATCAGCCACGGGCGGCGCTCGTGGTCTCGGGACTGACGACGGGCGGCGGGCGCCGCTACCGGGTCTGGGTCGAGCGCGGCGGTGCCCGCACCTGGCTGGACGATCTCGAAGTGGATGCGGACGGGACCGGCTACCTCATCGCCTCGGCTCCGGAACCGATGGTGACGTACGACACGATCGGCATCGCGTTGGAGACGACCGGGCAGGCCAGCCGCGACCTCCTGACCGCGCCGATCCGGCCGGTATCGGGAGCCTGATCGACCCGGCACCGCCACCCCTCGTGGCAATCCAATTGCACAGAAGAAGCTCCGACCAGGGAGGAGCCATCGATGGCACAGCGTCTGTTTCGGTTTGGCGTGGTGGCGGCGCAGGCGCGGTCCGGCGAGGAGTGGAGCGAGAAGGCGCGGCGGATCGAGGCGCTCGGCTTTGCAACGATCGTGGTGCCGGACGGACTCCGGTACACGCTGGCACCGCTGCCGGCGCTCGCGGTGGCGGCAGCGGCAACGCGGACGCTCCGCGTCGGCACCTACGTCATCGCCAACGATTTCCGCAATCCGGTGCTGCTGGCGAAGGAGGCAGCGACGCTCGATCTCCTCTCCGGCGGTCGCTTCGAGTTGGGGATCGGGGCGGGGCGTCCAGGCGCGGCCGAGGACAACCGGATGCTTGGGATCCCGTTCGACTCCGGTGGCGTGCGGCTGGCGCGTCTGGCCGAGTCGATCGCGATCGTCAAGTCGCTGCTCGGCGGCGGTGCGGCGACCGCGACCGGCGACCACTACCGGGTGGCGGACGCGGAGGTTGCGCCGCGTCCGGTCCAGCAGCCGCACCCTCCCATCCTCGTCGCCGGCAGCGGGCGGCGGATGCTCGAGCTGGCGGCGCGGGAGGCGGACATCGTGGCGCTCGGGGTCGAGCCGGGCGAGACCGAGGCGGGGGTGGCGACGAAGATCGGGTGGCTGCGGGAGGCAGCGGGGGATCGGTTCGATAACCTGGAGATCAACCTCAATCTCCTCGCCGTCGGCGGGGCGGTGCCGCGGTATGTGGCCGCCAACATGGACGTGACCGCGCTGAGGCGCGCCGGCGCGGTCACCGTGCTCACCGGGACGGTCGAGGAGATGAGCGACCGGCTGATGGCGCTCCGTGAGACGCTGGGGATCTCCTACGTGATGGTCTCGGACGAATTGATGGAGGCGTTCGCACCGGTGGTCGCGCGGTTGGCGGGCCGGTGAGGACGGCGCCCCGAGTCAGGGCGCCGAAAAGGTCGTTGCGCATTCGCACCCCCGTCAGAAGATGGGGTACGCATAGCAGCATCGGTGGCTGATTCGCTCGCCCGACAGGTTGACCTGGTGGCATTGCCACGTCGAACCAAGGCTGTCCCGGCGCCGACCAAGGAACCTCGGCCGCGTAGAGCCGGGGCCCGCCGCGTTCGTCCGGCGACTGGGGCGCGGGCGGACCCCGCCGCGCCGTCTCCGGCAGGGCTAGCGAGGCGCGGTGACCTCCCGAAAGACCTGTTCAGTCTCCGCCGAGGGAGACAAGCCGGCCTCATCCCGGAGCGTCCGCCGGCACGTCTCCATGGCGCGCACCGCCTGGGCGGCGTTGCCGCCGGCCGCGAGGGCGCGCATCAGCAGCCGGTAGCCGGACTCGCGGAGTGGGTCGAGCCGGAGCAACCACTCGGCTTCGCGCTCGGCGTCGGCCGGGTTGCCGCGCCGCAGTTCCGCCTCGACTGTGCATTCGAGCGCGTGCAAGCGCAGGTCTGAGAGGGCGCGGCGTTCGCCCTCGATCCAAGACGCCTCCTCGCCACGGAGGAAACCGCGGGCGGCGATCCCCATCGCGACAAGTGATTCGCTCAGCGCCGTTTGGCAGTCGCCCCCGCGCAGCGCGGTCTCGGCGGCGTGGAGCCCGGCGCCGGCCCGCTCGTGGTCGACGACGGCCCCGGGCGGCAGCGTCAGCCGATAGCGGCCGATGTCGCCGTGGACGGCCAGTCCGGGGGCCACTGCGGCGACCGGTCGGAGCACGGTACGGAGCCGGCTGACGAGCGCGCTGAGCGTGACGTCCCAGGCGTCGGGGACTGTGTCGCCCCAGATCGCTCCGGCGAGCTCGTCGCGGCCAACCGGCCAGCGCCGGCGGAGGACGAGGTAGGTCCAGAGCCGTCGCCCCTGGCGAGCGGGAAAGTCCGCCTCGCGCAGCACCGTTTCGCCGAGCTCGATCGCGAGCGGGCCGCAGATGTAGACGCGTACGGCAGGCACCTCGCCCATCGCCTCCTCACCGAGACGGTCGCCGTTCTGCAATCGTAATGCAATCCGCATGCAAAGAAGGTGCAAATCCGGTCGGGGAGAATGCGACCGGCGGTCCAGATAGCACGAACGGAGGCGACGATACGGATGGTGGTGCGGTGTACCCGGTGGCGTCGAGGTCCGCGCCGAAGACGAGCGGGAATTGGTCGAGCACGTCCAGACACACGGGCTGTCGCCGAACAATGGTCGACGCCGTCGTGGACGCGCTTGGAGGGGCCAATCCTACCCTGGCTCCCGGTGGGGGCAACGTCCCATGGCGCGCACCCGAGTTTCGCGATCCGATGTGAGAACCGAGGAGGAATAGCATGAATATCCAGGAATGGGTGAAGCGGCTTACGCCGATCGATCGACGGACGGTCCTAAGGCAATCGGCCGTCGCGGGCGGCGCCTTCGCCGCTGCGGGCCTTCGCAGGACCACGGAAGCCCGGGGTATGACGACCTGGACGCCCGATCCGACGTTCTACCCGTCGCCGGAAATGGCGATGGCGGCGCCGCGCGAAGACCTGGCCGACGTCGCCACCAGCAACCCGACCGCCGACGGCCGCCCCGACGCCATCGCCGTCCTCGACCTCGATCCGAACTCCCCGACCTACGGCACGGCGGTCGGCCGCGTCGACTTCCCCTCCGCGGGCGACGAACTGCACCACTTCG
>DATBFX010000429.1:0-16062 GCA_036558305.1 Thermomicrobiales bacterium
TTCGACGAAGATGGGAGAACGGATGGGGAACCGGATCGGGGGGAAGAGGGCCGCGATCGCCAGGGTGCTCGCGCTGCCCGTTGTCGTTCTTGGCCTCATCTGGGGCCCCACCGCGCTCACGGTCGCGCGAACGCCGGCCACCGCCATGTACCGCGGCAACGCCGCCCGCACCGGTGCCCAGCCCGGCCCCGGCCCGGCGAGCGCGCCGACCGAACGGTGGCAGGTGGTCCTGGACGAGCCGGTATTGTCCTCGCCGATCGTCGCCGCCGGGGTCGCCTACGTCAAAGCGTGGGACGACAAACTCCACGCCCTCGACACCGCGACCGGCAAAGAGAAGTGGAGTTTCCAGACCGGCGGCCTCGACACCGCGCCGGCCGTCGTCGACGGGGTCGTCTACGCGGGTGGGGCCGATGGCGACGAGACGTCCGGAACCCTCTACGCGATCGACGCCGCGAGCGGACGAGAAATCTGGCGCCACCAGACGGCCTTCGCCCTCTCCGATTCCTCACCGGTCGTGGTCGACGGCGTGGTCTACGTCGGCGGCGGCAACGGAGACGAAACGGACGGCGCCCTCTATGCCGTCGATGCCGCCACCGGCGACGAGGTCTGGAGTCTCGAGACCGGGATGCCGGTCTGGTCCGCACCGGCGGTCGCCAAAGGCGTCGTCTACGTCGGCGGCGGCGGTCTGGACTGGGACCACGGCGCCGTCTTCGCGATCGACGCCGCGACCGGCCACGAGGTCTGGACGTTCGAGGTCGACGACGGTCCAGTCGTCGCGAGCCCCGCCGTCGCGGGCGGTCTGGTCTACGCCACCAGCGGCTCGCTGCACGCGATCAGCGCCAGGAGCGGGAAGACCGTTTGGACGCTGGCCGACGACAAAGCCACCTTCGACACCGCGCCGGCAGTCGTCGACCACGTCGTCTACGTCGGCGGCACGAAACTGGTCGCCCTGGACGCCAAATCGGGCGATCCGATCTGGACCTTCACCGGCACTGCCTCCTACGTGGCGAGTCCGGTGGTCGCCGATGGGGTGCTCTACGCCGGCACCTACGACGGCGCACTCCTCGCGATCGACGCGGCGAACGGCGACCAAATCTGGCGCTACACGGTCGCGGTCGCCGGCGACACCGCCGGCCGCCAGATCGAAGGCTCCCCCGCGGTCGTCGGCGGCGTGATCTACGTCGGCAGCTTCGACGTCAGCGGCGATCACCACAGCGGCGCCATCCACGCCGTCGGGTCGTAAGGCTCCCTCGCGCCCGATTCCCTGTCGACACGCCCCACCGTACACCGACCGAACCGGCTATCATGCCGTCCGGCCCGATCCGCCATTTGCCTGGAGTCCTACTGCCATGACGAATATCGACCACCTCGACCGCGTTCTCGCCGCCTGCGACGCCCACCGCGACCGCGACCTCGCCGACCTCGTCCGCCTCCTCCGCCAACCGAGCATCAGCGCCCAGAACGTCGGCGTCGCCGAATGCGCCGCCCTCATCGCGGACCTGCTGCGACAGGCAGGATTCGAACCGCGGCTCTTCGAGACACCCCGCCACCCGATGATCTACGCCGAACGCCTCCAGTCACCGGGCAAACCGACCGTCCTCGTCTACGGCCACTACGACGTCCAACCGCCCGACCCCCTCGACGCCTGGTTCAGCCCCCCCTTCGAACCGACGATCCGCGACGGCAAACTCTTCGCCCGCGGCGCCGGCGACAACAAGGGCCAGTTCTTCGCCCAGATCTGCGGCGCCCGCGCCTGGCTGGAAACCGCCGGCGAGTTGCCGGTCAACGTCAAGTTCCTCCTCGAAGGCGAAGAGGAAACCGGCAGTCCCCACCTCGACCGCTTCGTCGAGGACCACCGCGACCTCCTCGCCGCCGACCTCGTCTACACCTCCGACGGCCCCGTTTTCGACGACGACCAACCGATCGTCGTCTACGGCGTCCGCGGCATGGTCTACGTCGAGCTCCACGCCCGCGGCGCCCATCACGACCTCCACTCCGGCAACTGGGGCGGCATCGCCCCCAACCCCGCCTGGACCCTCGTCCGCCTTCTCGACACCATGCTCGACCCCGACAACAACGTCCAGATCGCCGGGTTCTACGACGACGTTCAAACCGTAACCCCCTTGATGCGCGCCGCGATGGACAGCCTTCCGCTCAATCAGCAGGCCGTCCTCGGCAACCTCGGCATCGCCCAATTGCCGCCACCAAAGGACCTCCCCTACTTCGACCGCCTGATGACCCGGCCCACCCTCAACATCGCCGGTTTCAGCAGCGGCTACGGCGGTCCCGGCAGCAAAACGATCATCCCGTCCACCGCCACCGTCAAGATCGACATGCGCCTCGTCCCCAAGCAGGACCCCGCCGACGTCTACGCCAAATTCGTCGCCCACGTCGCCCACCACGCCCCCGGCGTCGAAGTCCGCTTCCTCGGCAGCATGGACCCCTCCGCCACCCCCCTCGACCACCCCTTCGCCGACCCCGTCCGCCGCGCCGTCACCCGCGGTTTCGGCAAAGCCCCCCTCGACGTCCCCCTCCTCGGCGGCAGTCTCCCCGACGCCGTCTGGACCCAAACCCTCGGTCTCCCCTCCTTCCTCGTCCCCTACGCCAACCCCGACGAAGACAACCACGCCCCCAACGAAAACATCAAAATCGACCGCTTCCACGCCGGCATACGCACCGCGGCGACGCTACTGGCGGAACTGGCTTCGCCGGTCCCCAGTTCTGCTGTAGGATAGGTATGGCAACGCGATCTTGGCCGTATTCGTTGACGGGCCGATGGGGGCCATCAGCGGACGACGAGCATGGCACGATCAACAGTGGCGACGCAGGCTCCTCAACGCAACTTCGACGAGATGAATCTCCCCCCGATGCCCCCAAAGATTCTGGCCGCATATAAGCGCATGTGGAGCGAGCCGGATCTCTTTGACGATTTCGACCCCGGAGACACGGGCATCTGGGTTATTTTCTCTGGCGAACGGGTCGTCGCCCACGGCCCCTCGCTCGAAGAAGCCTCGCGCATCGCGCGCGAAGCCGGCGAAAAGGACGAGGATCTGCTCATCGTTCCGCTGCCACCCGACGATTGGGTTGGCATCGAGCGATGGAAGAGCGATCGTATCGCTGGGCGTGTCCGTACTCCACTCGCCGAAATCAACTCCTCCCCACCGTCCGAGTGACGTTCACCTATTCCCGCACGACGAGAGCAGTCGACGGTCTCGTGGATTCAGGAGCCGAACGTTCGGCATGTTCCGCGCCGATTGCTCGTGAAGCGGGTATCGATCGTTCCCCGTTCCCCGTTCACCCGATTCGAGGACCCGGCAACGTCACCCGGGCGCGACTCTGCCCGATCGACATCAATATGCTCGGACAACGAATCGCGACCGAAATCCTCGTTCTTGAGACGAACATCGTGCTCGTCCTCCTTGGTCGCCACGACGTCTTCCGCGCCTTCCAATTTGGTTTCGACGAGCGGGCGAGGACGCTCCTGGTCGAACCGTATTGATCCCTTCTGCCCGGCATGTTGGTGCGCCTCTCCGGCGCCAATGGTCTGGTACGATGCGCCAAGGGCGCCAACGGTACGACGCTTCGTCCCCCGATGGCTGCCGCGAAAGGATGGCGAAAATGGCGCGATCGACGACGACGAACACGGCACCCGTTCGCGAAATCGACCGTTCAAGTCTGCCGCCGATGCCACCAAAGATTCTTGAATCGTATGTGAAGATGTGGCACGACCCGCACCTTTTCGACGGCCTAGAGGTCGGCGAAAGAGGACTTTGGGTGGCGATGCACGGCGAAGAGATCGTCGCCACGGGTACCTCGCACGACGAAGTCCTCCAGCGTGTTGAGCACTACGGGCCCGAAGACATCCTCATGCAATGGCTTGAACCAGATGACTGGGTGTATTTCTAGGGATGCCGGAGCGCTCCTACCGTTGGCCGTTTTCCTATACGACTCGTCAAGGGCGGACGTATCCGACGCTTCCCGTGACCTTCACCTACCTGCGAACCACCCGGGTCGTGAAGGGACTCGTCGATTCGGGCTCGACTATGCCCGATCGATCTGGGCATTCTCGGGCTTCGTATCCCCATCGAAGCGTTCGTGGTCGAGGCCGACGTGACGATCCTCGGACGCCACGACGTCTTCCGAGCCTTCCAATTCGCCTTCGACGAGCGCGCCGAACTCTTGTTGGTCGAGCCGTATTGACCGTGAAGGGAGTCCCCAGCTCATCGGCCAAACTACGATAAACCGCTAGGCCCTGAGTCGTGACCTACCTCAAAGGCTTCCTCCTCGGTCTCGCGCTCTGGATCGGCGTCGTCATCCTCGCCCTGACCGGGATTCGGACCGGTGACAATCGCCTGCTCTTCATTGCCGCTGCCGTCGTTCTCGCCTTCCTACTCGCTTGGCGACGCCTCTGGCGGCGAAGACGACGTCCGTCCTCCCATCGCATTCCCATCCCGCCCACTATTCGCCGCCAGATCTACGCCCGCGACCGCTACACCTGCGTCTACTGCGGCCGTCGCGGTCGCCGCCGCCTCCTGACCATCGACCACGTCTTCCCCGTCGCCCTCGGCGGCTCGAATGACGTCGGCAACCTCGTCACCGCCTGCCGCGCCTGCAATCTCACCAAAGGCGCCCGCCTCCTCGACGCCGCCGGCCTGCGCCGTTTCGCCGAAGAGCGCCACGCCTGGGCGGGCCGCATGCACCGGCGCGGCTGCCTCCTGCGCTGGCTGCTCGTCGTCGCGTGCGCCGTCGCCATCGCGATCGTGTTCCAGCTTGTCGTTCGCTGATGGGATACCACCGCTATCCTTCACCCGAGCAGGCGTCACAATGCATGGGCATCCTGTGGCGGGTTGTGCGGTCGCCGCTACCATTCGACCGACAGCGCTGAGGCGTGCGAGTCGGCCGGAACCGGGTTGACGGCCACGACGACGAACGTTGCGGGCGCATTGCCGTATGCGTTCCAGACGTGGGCCGTCCCGGCAGTCAGCATTGCCTCCGTGCCCGGCGTCAGCGGCGCGTGACCGCTCAACGCTTCCTGCGTCCCGTCCTCGGCGATCACCCAGGCGGCCGGCAGTTCATGTGTCCACCCGTCGACTCCGATCGCCCACCTGGTGACATCGCTGGCATCCACCTCCACCGCACCCGCCTCCACCGCCAGCACCAAAGGCCCCCCATCCCCGAACGGCAGGGCCGCGCCGGGCGCCAGCGTCACCACCCCCATCGCGACCGACGATCCCAGCGACGTCAGGACGCCGGTGGCCGTCGTCAGCACCTGCATCGCCACGCCGGGCGCCAGCGCGGCATCGCGGGCGGCTTGGGGGTCCAGTCCGAGGGCGGCGAGCCGGGGGTCCCCGGCTTGAATCGCGCCGACCGTGGGCAGGTACAGCGCCGCCGCCCGAGCCGGCGTCCACAGCGCGACGAGGAGGGCGATGGCAGCGCCGGTACCGCTGTTCCTCGCCACAAAGTGGATGTCCGGCGTAATCGAGAAAATCGCTCCGGGAACCAGGGTGGCTGAGCGATCGGGCGGGATGGTTCTCCAGACGGCGGCATCGGTCATGTGGGCGCCGCCCGACTCCACCGTGGCGACCGCCGAGTCCGCCTCGGCGAAGACGGTCAGTTCTCCTGCCTCGATGAGGAGGAACCAGGTTGCGGGGTTCTCCGCCACCGTCAACTCGGCCCCCGGTTCCCAGGTCAGCCGCCGCAGCGCCACGACCCACGGCGCGTCGACCGAACTGGCGTGCAAGGTGGTTTGCCATAGCGGCGGGAGGAGGGTGACATCGCCCGGATCCCCCCACCGCTCGGCGACCCGACCCCCCACGATCCGCAGTAGCTCGATCGGCCCCCAGGCGGCGAGCGTGGCGGAGACCTGCCGGCCGATGAACGCGCCGGTTTCCGCTCCCGCGGCGTGGACTCGCACCGCCACGGCATCGTCGCCCGCGGCGCGCACGTCGTCGACTTCCAGGCGCAGCCCCGGAAACACGGCGTGGCGCCACACCAGCGCCTCCGCCAATCCCTCCCGGCCGCTCTCGCCGAGGCGCGCCGGGTGTTCGACGAAGTCGGGGGCGACCAATTCGTCGAGCGGCGCGGTATCGCCCGTCGCCAGGACCTCGTTCGCGGCGTCGTAGAACGCGCGGACGACCTCGACGTTCGCGGTGCTCGCCGCCGAGCTCCTCCTGGCGACGGGAGCGGTCACCGCCTGGGCCAACCCGAGGAGTCCGAACCCCGTACCGAGGAGGAGCATGCAGGTAAGGAGCAAGGCCGGTCGCGGCATGGATTCCTCCGCCCAGGACGCGCTACCCGACCGTCAGGCGGGTAGACGACGTCGAGGCTGAAACCGAACATGTTTTCGCCACGGATCGTCGACCAGGTCGGGCGCGGCCGAAGCGCTCGGCGGTCACGGCAACTTCTCGCCGGTGACCGGTGACACGCTTACAACCTCTTCCGATCGACGCCTTCGTCGTATTACGGCGTCGGCGACCCCGCCGCGGGCGTCCCCGGCGCGGCCGCCGCGGCGTACTGGGCGTCCAGCCCCGCGTCGTCGGTGTTTTGCCAGAGCTCGGCCATCTTGCCGCCCTCGATGCGAACGATGTCGATCCCGGTGTAGACGATCGGGAACGCCCGTCCATTTTCCGTCTGGGCGGTGGCCCGGATGGTCCACCGGGCTACGACGCGGTCCCCCTCTGCAATGACGTCGTCCGCCGTTAGCACCATGTCGGGCCAGGCCGTCCGCAGGTCCGCGGCCTGCTTCTTGACGGCCGCGGGGCCGACAAAGATCGGGGTCGGCGGCGGGTTGTACCAGACGAAGTCGGCGGTGAGGGTCTCGTCGGCGGCGGCCAGGTTTCCCTTGTTCCATACCTCGTCGTAGTACCGCAGCACCAGCGCCTTGTTGGCCGCGAGTTCGCCGGTTGGCGTTGCGTCCTGGGCACGCGCAGCGATTGCCGATCCGGCGAGCACGCCGCCGAGAGTCATGGCGACCAGGGCGAAGAAGACGACGGGACGCACGAAGGACGACGGGCGCATACGCAGGCTCCCTTCAGCTTCGGACGGAAACACGGGGTCCGGTCTGAAGATGCAGCGAATGACGTCGTGCGCCATCCGTACTTTGTACCCATTCCTCGGTGGACGGTGCGCGCAGCAGTCTGTCGGATCAGGCGAGCCCGCAGCGCAGGGCGACGGCGGCCGCCTCGCGCCGCGAGTTCACGCCGAGCTTGCGGTAGATGCTCTCGACGTGCCGCTCGACCGTGCGGACCGAGATGCACAGCTGGCCCGCGATTTCGGGTGCGGTGTCACGCCTGATGAGGAGGGCAAGGACTTCGCGCTCGCGCTGAGACAGGCCGAACGGGGCGGCGGATAGTGCGGCGGGTTGCGCCGGCGCCGGTTCGACTTCGGACTCGGATCCTACGTGCTCAATCAGGACCAGGGCCTCGGCGACGGCCTGCTCCGAGGGGAGCGCCCGCCCGGCGGACCAGGCGGCGGCGAACTTCCCCTCACCGAGCGCGACGCGGGCCGCGGCAATGATCCCCCCTTGATGATCACGATCGGCTGGGAAGGAAGCGCCGCCGACGCGCTCGTCCAGCGCTGCCACTGCCCCGAGTACGCGGGCGGCACGCTCCGGTCGGCCCTTGGCAAGGACAACGTCCGCCACTCCGACCAACGCCCGCGCCGTCAGCCAGGGGTCGCCGTGGGAGTGCGCGTGACTCAGGGTCTCCCGATAGCGAGCGGCCGCCTCGACGAGGTCGCCCCGAAGCTGCGCCAGACGCCCCAACAGGCGCCCGAAGTCGAAGATGGTGCTGCCTGCCGCCCAGTCGTCGCCGATGGACCGCTGACGGGCCAGCGCCTCCGCGACGTACTCCTCCGCCCGCGCGTACTCGCCCCGTGCGTATGCCAGCCTGCCGAGGCTGGCGAGCGAGTTGCATGCAAAGCGGACGGTTGTGACCGCCCCGTCAGCCAGCCCATCGTAGAGCGCGAGTGCCTCCTCGGTTCGCGTCTGTGCTTCGTCGTAGCGTCCCTGACTTTGAAGTGCGTTGCCGAGGATGTAAAGACTTGCGGCGACTTGCTCCCTGTCGCCAATGTCACGCCACAAGGCCAGGCCTTGCGCGATCAGCGCCTCACCCCGTCGTGCGTCGCCCTGGTCGATGGCCAGGTATCCCGCCCGTACCAGCGCCTTGGCACGGAGGGCGACCGGAGCCTCACCGCCAAGTGCCAGCGCTCGTTCTAGCCAGCCTCGGCCCTCGTCGAAGTGGCTGCGCACGAACCAGAACAGGCTGAGGGCGCTCGTCAGCCGCAGCATCGCCTCGGCCTTCCCGGCCCGTTCCAACCAGCCGAGTGCTGCCCGAAGGTTGTCGTGCTCCGCCGCCAGTCGCGCCAGCCAGGACTCTTGTCCCGGCATCATCAGGTGCGGCTCGACCGACTCGGCGAGGGCGAGGAAGTAGGCGGCATGGCGCGTGCGCGACTCGGTGTCCTGTCCGCTCAGTTCGAGTCGCTCAAGCGCGAATTCGCGGATGGTTTCGAGCATCGAGAAGCGCATCTCGCCGTCCGGGCCGGATTCCTGGCGCAGCAGGCTGTTGTCCACCAGCGCCGCGATCCCGTCGAGGATGGAGGGGTCAGGGGTCAGGGGACAGGGGCTAGGAGCACGATCCGCTGACCCCTGACCCCTGCCCCCTGACCCCTGCGGTCCGCAGACCGCTTCTGCTGCCTCCAGCGTGCATCCGCCCACGAACACCGCCAGCGATCGAAAGAGGGCTTGCTCCGCCGCGGAGAGCTGGTCGTAGCTCCAGGCGATCGCGTCTCGCAGCGTTCGCTGCCGAGCCGGCGCGTCCCGACTGCCGCCGGTCAGCACCTGCAATCGTCGGTTGAGCAAGGTCAAGAGCGCCCGCGGCGACAGCACCTTGGCCCGTGCCGCGGCCAGCTCGATCGCGAGCGGCAACCCGTCCAGTCGGCGACAGACCTCGGCCACCGCCGCCGCGTTCGCCTCGGTCAGGGCGAAGCCGGGGTTGACGGCGCGCGCCCGTTGGAGGAAGAGGGTCACCGTCGCGGTCTGCGCCAACTCCGCTAGCGAGGGAAGACGGGTCGGATCCGGCAGTATCAGGGGCGGTACCGGGAACTCCTGCTCACCGAAGACGCGGAGGGCGGCGCGGCTCGTGACGAGCAGTTGCACCGCCGGGCAGGCGGCGAGGAGTTCCGCGACCGTTGGTGCCGCTGGCAGGACCTGCTCGAAGTTGTCGAGGACGAGCAGGACCTGGCGCGGCCGGAGGAAGGCGGCCACGCCCGCCTGGATCGACCGGGCGTCGGTCTCGACGATGCCGAGCGCCTGGGCAATCGCGGACAGGACGAGATCGGGGTCGCGGATAGGGGACAGGTCGACGAAGGCGCCGCCATCGGCGAACGCCTCGGCGACGTCGTGGGCGACGGCCAGGGCGAGCCGGGTCTTGCCGACGCCGCCCGGCCCGGTCAGGGTCAGCAGCGGCACGTTGTCCCCGACCAGGAGGTCACGCGCGGCGGCGACCTCGGAAGCCCGCCCGACCAGGGACGTCCGCGGCGTCGGAAACAACGCCCGGGACGCGGGCAACGACGCGAGCGACACGGCGATTCTCGGTTCCGATTCGCGGCAATACAGTGTCGCGATGATTACCCAACGAACCAATCCGTGTCAAGCGCGCTCGCGCGCGCCCGTCAACGCGGTACTCCCGCCTTCGAACTGGCCGTCCGGCCAGGTTTGACATGTGGCCGAGGAAACAGTACATTTGTTCGTAAGCGGACCCCTCGGGACGGTGGCGGGCCTGGGCAGGCAGAGAATCGGCCCCGACCAGACCGCTCGGTCACCCCGGTCCCGCCCCCATCCGTCAACCGATGGGGCCGACGAGCGGGACGCGTTGCCCCTTGGTGCAGCGGTCCCCACCCGACCGCCGTGCCCGCGGCGCCGCACCGGCCGCCCCGCTCATGAACACGACGTGCTCCCTTTCCCCCTACGCAGGGGGAAAGGGCTGGGGATAGGGGGCCGTCACGCCGTCTCCACCAACCGCAACGCCGACCGCAGCGCGTGCTCCACCCGGTTCTTCTCCCGCACCAGCTTCGTCCGCAGGAAGAAGAACTCGTCCCCCGTCCGGTCGAGCGCCCCCAACCGTCCCGCCTCCGACAACCCCGGCAATGGGTCGCTCCGCAACGCCAGGTCGTGCTCGAACGGACCCGACCGCGTGTAGTTCACCGGGATCAGCAACCGCAGCAACGCCGTCGTCAACTCGTTCGTCGCCGCCGGATCGCGCTGGATGCGGGAGAGGGCCGCGATCGCCGTCGCCGCTTCCCGCGCCAGCGCCTCGGTCCCGCTGAGATCGATCGCTCCGCGGGCGTCCGCGTGGTACCCCGCCAGCGTCAGCGCCATCTCCTCCGCCGCCGCCGCCGGTTCGAACGGCAGGCGATCGACGGTGCACAACCGCCACATCGTCTCGGCGTAGACACCGGCGTCGCGCACGAAGTTGTCCGGGTCGATCTTGTCGAGCAAATCCTCGGTCGTGTGCCACCACCAGCCGAGGCCGCCGCTCTTCCCACCGGCCCCGAGCAGTTGTGCCAGCGCCGCCCCCGTCGCCGAGTCGTCCCGCGCCTGCTCCGAGAGCGAGGCGAACACCGTCGGGATCCCGTGCCCCCAGAACGACTGGTCGCTCGACCGGCTGATCCGCCGGTAGTCGAGGTGCGCGCCGACCGTCTCTTCCAGCACCTGCCGCCCGAAGGCGTACGTCTCCGCCATCGTCGGCGCCTCCTCCAAAATCGAAGCGCCGATCGCACCGACCGAATCGACGTTGACGTGGCAGGCGCACCGGCTGTGGAGGTCGTACCAGAACGCGTCCGCGTACCACGTCGAACTCGCGTAACGTCCGTGCGAATGCCCGGACCAGAAGGCAAAACGGACCCCGCGCCGCAGATCGCCACGCCGCTCGGCCAGCAATCGCGCCACCTCCAACTGGGTCGCGTTCGCCGTCCCGTTGTCCATCGCCCCGTAGTGCCAGGAATCGACGTGGCCGCTGAACATCACGAAGTCGTCGCCCGCGTTGCCGGGCAATTCCCCCGTCAACGTCGGGATCTTGACCCAGGCCCGGAACGGTTCCGTCACCAGCTTCACCCGGACCGCGCCCTGTTGCAGCAACCCCTTCAACCGCTCCCCATCCGGCCGCGAGACGCCCACCGCCGGTACCTTCGGCAGCAGCCCGGCGGTCTCCGGGATCGGCGTTCCCCAGACCGGCGAGATGCACATCTCGTGGATGTGCTCGTCGTTGATGTGGATCTGCCCGATCGCTCCCGCTCGCTCCGCCGCCAGCGCCTTACCCGGCATCGCCAACCCGTCGCTGATCACGATCTTGCCGCCGACGTCGCGCCCTTCGTAGTCGCCGGGCATCCCCGCCCCGACGAACACCAATTCGCCCGACACCCCCTCGGCGCCCGTACCCGGACTGAGCGAGTACCCGTTGCTCACCACCTCGGCCGGTTGCGGCGAGACGACCGCCAACGACGACCGTTGCGGATAGCCGATCA
Source organism: Thermomicrobiales bacterium (assembly GCA_036558305.1). Lineage (GTDB taxonomy): Bacteria > Chloroflexota > Chloroflexia > Thermomicrobiales > UBA6265 > DATBFX01. Next base: position 11,521 of record DATBFX010000429.1, read on the forward strand.
ATGCGTCGCTGGCATAGCGGTTGACGCGATACCCGAAGGTGCGCAGTTGGCCCTCGATGTAGTCGAACGCTTCGGCCTCCTCCGGCGTCCCCGAGAGGCGAACCACGCGGGCGATTCCCCGCAGGTGGCGGTCCAATTCTGCACCGGATACGGCACCAAAGAGCGTCGTCACGGCAGGTCCTCCCCAGGATCGCGTCCACGACGCAGTCAACGGGTCAGCGGCGAACTCCGTCGAGCGGTCGATGCATGTGCGTTACGAACAGCCACCCGCATTCTCCCGCCCATCGCGCCGTCCGTCAATGCCCGCCCGCGTCGTCCGTGCGGCACAATGCTCCCAACGACGAGGCCGCAGGATGAGGAACGAAAGGAGACCAAACGGCATGGCAATCGTGTTCGGAGCGATCGCGCCCCACGGATTCACGATCATCCCGGAGATGAGCGACGACGCCGAGGGCGGACTGAAGACGCGGGCGGCGATGGAGAAACTTCAAGGGCGCATCGCGAGCGCGGCGCCGGAGGTGGTCGTGATCGCCGGCCCGCACGGTTTCCGCGTCGAAGGCGCAATCTGCCTGGCCGACGTCGGCCGCGGTGCCGGCACCCTCAGTTGGAAGGGCCGCCAGGTCGAGATGAACGTGCCGGTCGACGGCACCCTCACCGACGCGATCGCCCGCACCGCCGAGGCGAAGGGCGTACCGATCGCGCGGGGCGGTTACGCCGGCAATCGACGCGACCAGGCGGTGATGCCGATCGACTGGGGCGTGATCACGCCGCTCTGGTACGCCGGTCACGGGCGGAACATGGTCGGTTACGGCCACGTCCTGGCCGACCGTCCGCAGCCCGACCAAGGTCCGGCGGTGGTGATCGCCACCCCGTCGCGCAGCCTGCCGCGCGAAAACCTGATCGCGTTCGGTCACGCCATCGCCGAAGCGGCGGCAGCGGACGGCCGTCCCGTGGCCTTCATCGCCTCCTGCGATTGGGCCCACCGTCACCGCGAGGACGGACCGTACGGCTTCCACGAGGCCGCGGCGCGGGTCGATCGGATGGTCGTCGACGCGGTCGCCGCCGGCGATCTCCGCCGCCTCCTTGCCGTGACCGATCAGGACGCCGCCGACGCCGCCATCGACGGACTCTGGCAGGCGCTGATCCTGGCCGGCATCCTGGAGCGAGTCCCCCTCGCCGGCGAACTCCTCAGCTACGAGGCACCGACGTATTACGGGATGATCGTCGCCTCGTACGCGGCCTGATGGGTCCTCCCACGTCGCGGCACCAAATCGAGCCCGGCGCGTTAATCAAGGCAGCGCGGTGAATCGCGCGCCGCGGCCACGGCAAGCTGGATACCAACGTCATGGACCACTCAGAAAGGGGCGTCGGATGAACGAGGAGAAGCGGGGATCGCGGATGGGGCAATCGGTGCGCGCACTCGGAGTCGGGTCGCTTCTCGTCGCGGCCGTTCTGGCCGGTGCCGGGCGAGGGAGTCGGGTGAATGCTCAGGATGCCACGCCGGTGGCGGGCACGTCGCCGGCGGTCGTAACCGTCCTCGGCGAGGGATCGGTGACGGTCAAACCGGACATCGCCACGGTCACGGTCGGCGTCCAGGTAACCAAGCCGACGCTGCCCGAGGCGCAAAACGAGGCGACCAAAGAGATGACCCGCGTGCTCAAGGCGATCGCCAAGGACGGCATCAAAGACGACGACGTCCAGACCGCCTACTACAGCGTCAACGTCCTCCAAAACTACGACAACTCCGGCAATCCGACCGAGGTCACCGGTTATCAGGTCTCCAACCAGGTCAACGTCACGGTGCGCGATCTGGACAAGGTCGGCCCACTCCTGGAGGACGTCGTCGCCGCCGGCGCCAACTCGATCTACGGCATCACCTTCGGCCTCGCCGATCCGAGCGCGGCGCAAAGCCAGGCGCGCGCGGCGGCAGTCGCCGATGCCAAGACGCGGGCGGAGGAGTTGGCCCAGGCGGCCGGGCTCAGCCTCGGCCGGGTCCTGGCGATCAGCGAGGGCGTGGCACAACCGGTGCCGTACGTCGCGTCGCAAGGAGCGGGCGGCAAGGCCGGTGCGCCGATCCAACCCGGTTCGACGCAGGTGACGGTCGACGTTCAGGTCACGTACGAACTCGTCTAAGGCATCAGCGCCGAGCCTCCTCGGACGGAGAGCACCCCGTCCGAGGAGGCTCGGCGATTCGCAAGGGCCGCCGCCGATGCAGTCGGATCGTGAGCTCGCCGACCCCTCGACGCTCGGCGATCCGCTCGACCGGCGGTGCGAGTTCGGCCATCAACCGGAGGGTCACGTCGTTCGCCAGGAGATGCGCCTGAGCGGTCAGCGCGAGTTGAGCGCCGTGGGCGGTTTCGTCCGGGACCTCGGTCACCCAATCGAGCGTCGTCGTCGCGGGAAACCGGACGGCGAAGTTGCGCGACGTCGGGTCGGGTGCGGCCACGGTGACGTAGCAGAGAAAATCGTCCTCGACGTCGGCCGGAAAACGCGCGGGCACCCGGCTGCTTCCCCAGCGCTGGTAGCGGTGACCGTAGAGGCGATTGACGACGTCGATCTCAGGGATCTCCTTGATCGCCTGGGCAAGCCGCCTTCGCATCTCCCGCGCGAGCGCGGTCTGATCGGTCGCATCGACGTGGGTGATGATGCCGTAGATGAGCGCCTGCACCATCCAATAACAGGTCCCGAACCGCGGCGGCGACCCGAAACCGGCGAAGTGCTGACTCCACTCGTGGGACGGCACGCCGTGGTTGTCGACGATCACGTCTGGTAACCAGCGTTCCCAGAGCGCCCGGCGCGCCCGCGCCTCGCCGAACGGCGTGTGCTCATCGAACCAGAGCGGCGCCGACTCCAACCCGACGGCGTTGTAGCGCGCCGCGTGGTGTTTCCAGGTCGGGTGCTCGGCGACGAGTTCCCGATGAAGCGCCGCGCCGTCGGGATTGGCGAACGGCAGGATCACGACGTTGACGGCGTCCCGTCGTGCTCGCCAGGTCGGATCGGTGGTCAGCCGTTCGGCCAGGAGGAAGGCGGCCGTCGTGCTCGCCACCTCGTTCGCGTGGTGCCGTCCGACGACGAAGAAGGTCGGTTTGCGGAGCGACAGCTTCGCGGACGACCAGCGGCTCGTGGGCATCGGCGCGACGACCTCTATGCCCCAAAGCGGCCGGCCCTGAAACGACTGCCCGATCTGCCGCATCGTGACGCCTGGTCGTTCCCTCAACCGCGCCAGGAGCGGCGGCAAGTCGTTTCCGAAGAGAATGCGATCGGCGGGCGGCCCTTCGGGCGAAGGCGGAATGCCGGCAAGACCGTCCTCAAGGACGGGAAGGTTGAGCGAGATCGACTCGGCAGCGCCGACGTGAATCGTGGTCGGCAGCGATGTTCCGTCGATCGGTGCGGCCGGCGTTCCGGCGGCGACGGCACGCAGGTGCGCCCCGACCGCGCTCGAATCGGAGCCGGGAGGGAGGTCCAGCGTGACGTCGAGACCGGCCAGGCCTGCGGGACCGACCGCGAGCCCAGTCACCCTGACACCGGGCGTCGAGAGCGATCCCGGCGGCGCCTCCCGGCTCAGGCCGGTCAGCGCCACGCGGGCGCGCGGCGCCTGTCCTGGAGTGACGTGGATGAATGGCAAGATGGCGCCCGGTCCGGTCAATTCGTCACCGCCGAGGCTCTTGCCGTACGCACCGAGCCAGTCGAGACTGCCGAAGTAGACGTCCTCGTGCAGGGCTTCGGCGGCCGAGTCGAGTTCTTCGCGCAGACCGAGCGGCTCGTTCGGCTCGCTGACCCAGGCGTCGATGCGGAGCGCCGCGAAGTAAGGTTGGTCGGCCAGGTGCGGCGGCCCACCGGCATCCTCACGGACGTGTTCGCCGACTCGGGGAAGAACGACCTCCCGATACCAAACCCAGAAGCGGTCGCAGTCCGTCGGGACGTCGCGATCGAAGACGACGGCACCGCCGCGGGTCGCCTGGACCCCGCCGGTACTGACGAGAACGCTGCCGCGGGACGGATCGAGCGACAGGTAGGGAAGTTCGTACCAGCGCGGCGAGAACGAATCGCGCCAGATCGGGGAGCCGTCTCGGAAGGCGACGGTCTCGTAGATCGCGCCGCCGGTGGTGGTTTGCTCGACCAGATCGACCGCGGCGAGCGGCAATCCGAGCGCCGAAGCGAGAAGTTCGTCGCCGGGATAGAGTTCTTGGAGCCACCGGATCGGCAGGTCGAGACGGGGTGGCGTGTCCTCCGTCGCCGGCACCGGCGCGTAGCGCAACTCGACCCGGTCGATCCCGCCGAGTCGGCTCAGGGCGGGGATCACGTCCTCCCGAACCCAGGACAACCCCGCTTTGTAGGCGGAGCGGACGCGGACCCTGACGTCACCGGTCCCAGGGAGCGCGGAGGCGACGAGGGCGGAAACCTCGGTCTCCAACGCCTGCCGGATCTCGGGTGACTCGCTGACGAGGACGAGCAGGTCGATTGGTGCCTCCCCGGTCCCGGCCACGACCGGGATCAGCTCGTCGCGAACGAGATCGCGCACGCGGTCGACTTCCCACCGCT
>DATBFX010000430.1:0-20244 GCA_036558305.1 Thermomicrobiales bacterium
GGTTGGCGTGGACCGGTCCCGCACCGCCGAACGCGACCAGCACGAAGTCCCGCGGGTCGAAACCGCGCTGCACCGAGACGAGGCGCAAGGCGTTGGTCATCGCCGCGTTCGCGATCTCGACGATCCCGTGCGCCACCGTCACCACGTCCAGGCCGAGCAGGCGGGCGCACCGCCCTTCGATTGCGCGATGGGCTTTGTCGACGTCGAGGGGCACCTCACCGCCGAGGAAAAATTCGGGGTTGATTCGGCCCAGCACGAGGTTGGCGTCGGTGATCGTCGGTTCGGTGCCGCCTTTGCCGTAGCAGGCGGGACCGGGATCGGCACCGGCGCTGTGCGGACCGACCCGGAGCACCCCGCCCGAATCGATCCAGGCGATGCTGCCGCCACCGGCGCCGATCTCGACCAGATCGATCACCGGCGTCCGGATCGGGTAGCCGCGCGCCTTGCTGCCGCCCCCGCCGGCCCGCGCGATCGCGCCGACCTCGTACTCCTTGGTCACGCGCGGTCGCCCGTCCTGGACCAGACCGGTCTTCGCCGTCGTCCCCCCCATGTCGAACGAGATCACGTCCCGGTAGCCGAGGGCGCCGCCGAGATACGTCGCCGCCATCACGCCGGCGGCCGGTCCCGATTCGACCATGAAGACCGGTTTTTCCGCGGCCGCGGCGAAGGTGAAGACGCCGCCGCTGCTCTGCATCACGAGGAGCTCGGCGCTCATCCCGGCACCGCGCAACTCCTCCTCGATCCGGCGCAGGTAGCGGGCGACGATCGGCCGGATCGCCGCGTTGATCACCGTCGTGCTCGCCCGGAAATACTCACGGAATTCCGGTGCGACGTCGCACGAGAGCGAGACCGTCGCCTCCGGGAACTCCTCGCGCAGCAGGTCGCCGGTCCGGCGCTCGTGGGCGGGGTTGACGTAGGAGTGGAGAAAGCAGACGGCGATCGACTCGACGCCCTCGGCCCGCAGTTGCCGCGCCGCCGCCCGCACCGCCTCCTCGTCGAGCGGCATGGCGACCCGTCCGGTCGCATCGAGTCGCTCCGACACGCCGAGACTGCGCTGGCGCGGCACGAGCGGTTTCGGTTTCTCGAACCGGAGATCGTAGAGCGAGGGCCGGACCTGCCGGGCGATCTCCAGCATATCCCGGAACCCGGCGGTGGTGACGAACCCGGTCGGCGCCACGTTCCCTTCGATCACCGCGTTCGTCGCCACCGTCGTCCCGTGGACGACGTACTCGACCTCCGCCGTCGCCACGCCCCGCTCTCGCAGGATGCGCTCGCTCGCAGCCAGGAACCCAACGGCCGGGTCAGCGGGCGTCGAGGGGACTTTCGCAATCGCCACCTCGCCGGTCGCCTCGTCGATCAGGGTCGCGTCGGTGAAGGTGCCGCCGGTGTCGATACCGAGGCGATAGCGCGCGGTCATCGGATTGCCTCCCGCAAGCGCGCCGTCTCCGCCTCGTCGACCGTCCAGCGTGCGGTGTCGATGGCGACCCCGTAGAGGTCCCGCGCCCGTGCCAAACTCACCTTCCCCTCGCGTACGTCGCGCAGCACGCGGTCCGGATCGCGCTCGATCGGCGGGCCGTACCCGCCGCCGCCGCAGGTTCGGTAGCTCACCACGTCACCGGGTTGCAGCTCGACGGTCGCCTTCGAGCCGAGCGGTTTCGCGTCGGTGTCGGGGTTGAGCATGTAGGTTGCCCGCTCGCCGTCCAACCCGCCGAACAGGCCCCACGGTCCCCAGCGATCGCGGTCGGCCAGGACGGTGAACGAGGCCTCGTGGTCGGGGAAGAGGTAGTCGCGCCGCAACCCGAGACCGCCGCGCCACTGCCCCGCCCCCTCCGAGTTCTCGACCAACTCGTAGCGGGTGATCCGCACCGGGTAGTTCCGCTCGGTCTCCTCGACCGGCGCGTTTTCCGTGTTCTGTCCGTGCGTCTGCACGGCGTCCGGGCCGTCGCTCCCCTGGCGACCGCCGTAGCCGCCGCCGAGCGTTTCCAGGAAACAGTAGTAGTCGCCCGAGCGGGGATTCGTGCCGCCGAAACCGGCGTGGCAGATCATCGCTTTGGTGCCCGCGGGGACCCGCTCCGGCAGAACCGGCGCGAACGCTTTCAGGAGCACGTCGGTCAACCGCGCGTTCGTCTCCCAGCCGCCGACGACCGGGGCGGGATGGCGCGCGTTGACGACGGTGCCCTCCGGTGCGACGAGGCGAACGTGCCGGTAAAACCCGGCGTTGACCGGCACGTCGGGGTCGATCAGGCACTTCAGGACGTAGGCGCAGGCCGAGAACGTCTGCGAATAGGTGGCGTTGACGGGCGCCCGACGCTGCGGGTCGCACCCCGTCAGGTCGAAGAGGACGCCGTTCTCGTCGACGATCACCTTCGCGACAAGCCGCACCGGCTGCTCGGTGAACCCGTCGCTGTCGACCACGCCCTCCGCCGGGAACGTCCCGCGCGGCAAGTTGGCCACCTCGGCCTCCGTCCGGCGGTCGGTGTAGCCGATCAACTCCGCGACGTAGGCGGCGACCGCCTCCGCGCCGTGCCGCGCGATCAGCGACGACAAGCGCCGGCTGCCGGTCGCGTTCGCCGCGATCTGGGCGCGAAAGTCGCCGGCCGTCTCGTGTTTCGCCCGGACCTGGGAGAGGACGAGGGCGAAGACGTCGGGGACGATCTCGCCGCCCTCAAGGAGTTTGACCGGCGGGATGATCACCCCTTCCTGGTAGACCTCGCGGAACGCGCCCACGCTGGCCGGCGCCCCGCCGCCGACGTCGACGTGGTGCGCCAGGTTCGCGACGTAGGCGACGATCGTTCCCTCGTGGAAGACCGGCGAGACGAGGAGGATGTCGTTGAGGTGGGCGCCGCCGCGGTAGGGATCGTTGCTGAGGAGGGCATCGCCCGGCCGCAACCGCGCCGCGCCGTACTCGCGCACCATCCGCGGCACCATCTCGACCAGCGACCCGAGGTGGTTGGCCTGGCTGAACGACTGCGACACCGAGCGCAGTTCGCGGTCGAACAGGGCGCACGAGAAATCGGCGCGGGTCTTGATGTTCGTCGAGTAGGCGCTCCGGCGGAGCGCCGCCGACATCTCCTCTGTCACCTCCAGGAGCGCGTTGCGCAACACCTCGAAGGTGATCGGATCGATTGCCGTCGTCATCGCACGCCTCCAGACGACCGGCGCACGATCAACCGCGGCGTCAGGACGATGCGGCGCGGCTCCGCTTGCTCGCCGCGCAGCCGGTCGAGCAGGATTTGGGCGCCGAGGGAGCCGATCTCCCGCGCCGGTTGATGGAACGTCGTCAAGGGCACCTCCAGGAACTCGGCGAGTTCGATGTCGTCGCCACCGACCAGCGCCAATTCGTCCGGGATCTTCAGACCGAGTGCGCGCGCTGCTTTCATCACACCGACGGCCTGGACGTCGTTGGCCGCAAAAACCGCCGTCGGCCGATCGGGACGGTCGAGCAGCGCGAACGCGGCGTCGTAGGCATCGCCGACGGTGAACGGCGCGTGGACCAGGAGATCTTCCCGGAAGGGAACTCCCCATTCGGCCAACGCTTGTCGGTAGCCGGCGGCGCGCCCCTGCGCGCTGGAGACAAAGGGGGGGCCGGCCAGGTGGCCGATCCGGCGATGACCGAGACCGAGCAAGTGTGCGGTCACCGCGTACCCGCCGGCGGCGTTGTCGGTGATCACGAAGTCGGCGTCGATGTCGGCGAAGTGGCGGAGCAGGAGCACGAACGGAACGCCGGACTCACTCAGGCGTTCGATGTCCCGGCGATCGGTCTGGACCGGCGTCAGCAGGATGCCGTCGACCTGTTTCGCACGCAACAGATCCAAACAGGCGATCGCCCGCTCCTGCGAATCCCCCGAGTTGCAAAGGAGCAATCCGAATCCGGCCGCGTTGGCGGCCTCCTCGACCCCGCGGACGATCCCCGCGTAGACCGGACTCGCGTTGTCGGTGACGACCATCCCGATCGTGCCGGTCTTGCCCGAGACGAGGGCCCGCGCGGCCGCGCTGGGGACGTAGTTGAGCTGTCGCGCCGCCGCCAGGACGCGGGCGCGCTTGTCCGGGCTGAGTTCCGCCTTCTCGTTCAACGCCCGGTGCGCCGCCGTGACGGAAACGCCGGCCGCCCGCGCGACATCGCGGATCGTGGTGGGCATTGCGCCTCCCGGTAGGACTGGAAACGTTTCCGGAATCGGTTGCGGTCAGTCTAGGGCACGCGGAGACTGCTGTCCAGTCGGGCAGCGATCCAGGGTGCCCGTCGCAGTTCTCCGTAAGGGAGGGACCCGTGCCCTCCCGTGGCGCGGAGCGCCACAACCGGGGAACGCGCCACCGGTTATCAGCCCGCGGCCGATGGGAGGGCACGGGTCCCTCCCCTACCGAAAATGCTCACATACGCCCGGCGATCCACTGCGCCGGCCCGGTTCCGCTGAGCGGAAATCCGGCGCACGTGGGCGCCATACTCCTGTCGCCCCCGATCAGCGCAAGAGGCGTTCCTGGCCGGTCTTCGCGACCACGCCGAGGAATCGGTTCACCGACAGGAATCTCGTGGGGTGATCGGTGGCACCCGTCGTCGTGATGTCGGCAAGGATCTCGCCGATCACGGGCGCAAACTTGTAGCCGTGTCCGGAGAAGCCGCAGGCGATCGCCACCTGCGGGTGCTCGGGATGGCGGTCGACGATGAAGTGTTTGTCCGGCGTCATGGTGTAGAGACAGGTCAGGCAGCTCAGCACCCGACCGGCGGCACCGGGCAGGTAGCGCGCGAGAACGTCCCTCAGCATGGCGATCTCGTCGTCGGTGACGTCCCACCGAACCGTCTCCGGATCGCAGGCTGCCAGATTGTCGTGGCGACCGATCTTGATCCCGACGTCGCGCGGACCGGGAATGCCGTAGTAGTGTCCCTCCTCGACAAGGAGCGAGAAGATCGGGCAGTCGCGGACGTCGTACCATTCCGTTCGCACCGGCGCGAAGTGGACGTTGACGACCCGGAGCACGGTGAGCGGTAGACCGAGGTCGGCCAGCACCCCGCCACTCCAGGGACCGGGGGCGGCGACGAGGCGGTCGGCGCGATAGACGGTGCGGTCGGTCTCGACGCGGACGCCGGTGCCGTCGACCCGCCAGCGCCGGACCGGTTCGCCGTGCCGCAGGTCCGCGCCGTGGCGGGCGGCGAGATCGAGCTGCGCCCCGACCCCCTCGTCCGCCAGGAGGAATCCGGCGTTCGGTTCGCGCACGGCGACGAGGTCGTCGGGCAGGCAGAAACCGGGGTACCGGGCGGCGACCTCGGCGGGCGACAACTCCTCGTACGGCAGGCCGTAAAGCTCACCGCTCAGCTTGGTGCCGCGAACGGTCCGGCCGTCCGGTTTCCCGATGATCAGACCGCCGTTGACGAAAAGGACCCGGCGCCCCGTCTCGTCCTCCAATTCCCGCCACAGGGAGTAAGCCCGCTTGATCAGCGGGACGTAATCGGGCGCCTCGTGATAAGCCTGGCGAATGATGCGGTTGTGGCCGTGCGAGGAACCGCGGGTGTGACCGCGCTCGTACGCATCGAGACCGAGTACGCGCAGACCGCGTTTGGCGAGGGCGAGCGCCGCCGCGCTCCCCATCGCGCCGAGCCCGAACACGATGACGTCGGGAGTCGTCTCCATCGCTCACCCCGCTGCCGAGCGACCGATCGCCTCGGTCGTCCAGTCGTCGATCGTCGTGCTCCACCTGCGGCGGAAGAAGGGCTGACCGTCGACGTCGATCTCCGCCGTCGCCTGGACCGCGAAGGGAGTCAGCAGACTCTGCACCCGCGCCGAAATCGACCCGGCTGGCCGTTTGAGCTCGAATCGGGAGTCGGCCCGCAGGTTGGTCGTCCAGGGGCGGTCGGCGTCGGTGGTCACCTCCGAGTGGTGGTCGCTGGTCATGACGGTCGCCTCGTCGACGTATTGCCGAGAGGTACGACGGGTCTCGAATCCGGCGACGCGCGTCCCGAGGTGATGGTGGACGACGTGCAGATCGATGTCGCCCGAGGCGTCGGGCGGGCGGAGATCGGCGCAGGCAGGTTGCAATGCGGGTGCCGGCAGCGGTTCGGCCCGCGCGGGGACGGTTGGCACGTCGACCCAGGAGTCCGCGACTGCGCCCCGGTGGATCGCCATGGTGTAGCGCCGTGGTGTCGGCCAAAGCTCGGGAAAGTCGGCGCCGGCGAGGCAGAGGCGGAGGCGCTCGCCGGCACGGACGACGATTGAAGTCGGATGCATCGGGACCTCGAGGGTGCGTCGTTCGCCATCCTTCAGCGGGCGCTTGGCGGCGTGGGCGTCGATCCGGGCCGGGTTGGCGTTGCCCTGGGAAATCACGCGCGAGCTGCCGTCCGGCGCGACGACGCAGAGTTTTGCGACCAACGTCATCTCGTCGGTCGTCGCCGACACGGTCAGGTGGGCAATCGGCGTCCCGGTGATCTCCAGGTCGGCGGCGAGCAGGTCGCCGGTGTACGCGAGGGAGAGGTGGTCGTCGGCCGCCTGATCGGTCGGGATCGGCAGGTTGAGCCGGTGGCCGTTGTAGCCGATCGCGCCCATGCCGACGCGGGCATCGTACTCGTAGCAATCGGCCGCGGCGGCCGGCGACGGCTCGTCGGCCAACCCGCGCCGCTCCTGGAGGTAGAGGCGCTGCCGTTCCGTGCGGGCGATCGGCCACTCGGTTTCGTGACGCCATTCTTCGGCGCCCATGACGAAGATCGTCACCGGCGGCTCAGCCTCGACGCCGTTGTCGATCCCCTTCAGCCAGCGGTCCCACCAGCGGTCCATCTCGTGGACACCGCCGACCGGCGACACCGGCGAGAGATCGGGCAGGACGTGCTTCCAGGGGCCGATCAGGACCCGCTTCGGTGCCTGTACCGCCGCGCAGACGGCGAACGTCGGTGCCGTGTAGGCGTCGTACCAGCCGCAGATGCCGAAGGTTGGGACCTCGATCCGCTCGAAGGGGATGCGCCGGCGCAACCAGAAGTCCGGGTCGGGCGGGTCGCCGTGCCAGTCGAGGAACCAGGGTCTGTTGGCCTCCAACCGCTCCGCCCAGAGCCGGGCCCAGCGCCCCTCCTCGTCCTGGCGGACCGGGGGCAGGAGATTGGAGACCGCCATCCGCGTGCCCCAATCGACGTCGCCGAGGAGAAGGCCGCGGCAGCCGTGGGTGCGGTGGAGCCACTCGTAGTTGTCGACGGTGGCGTGGATGGGAACGATCGCTCTCAGGTGCGGCGGGCGGGTCGAGGCGATGCTGAGCGAGGTGATGCCGCCGTAGGAGGTGCCCCAGACGCCGACGGTCCCGGTGCACCAGGGTTGCGCGGCCATCCACTCGACGATCTGGTGGCCGTCTTCCCGCTCCTGGACGTCGAACGGATGGGGATTGACCCCCTCCGACGAACCGGTACCGCGGAAGTCGACCTGCATCACCGCGTAGCCGCGGCCGGCGAAGTGGCGGTGGACCGGCGCGTGCGACTGCCCGCCGTAGCCGTCCTTGAGGTAAGGGGTGAACGAGAGGAGGCCCGGATACCGGCCCGGTTCCTCCGGCAGGTAGAGATTGCCGGCGAGGCGGACACCGTCCGGCATCGGGATCATCACGTCGCGGATAAGCTCGACCGGTCGTGGGGTCTCCGTCGCCACACGTGCCCTCCCTGCCGCCGGTGCGGCGGGCGCGGTAGTCCGCGCTCCGCCTCCGCGCGGCTCGGCTCAATCGCCGTAACCGCCTTACCGAACCGGGTGACGATGCTATGGGCGAGGTCCGGCGATGTCAAACGGGGGCGACGCGGTCGTTCGGTCCGGCGGCGGGCGCGGGCTGATCGGACTCGCCTTGGAGTCGACCGCGCAGCTCGGCGATGAAGAACCGCTCGATCTCCTGCAGGTGCTGATGGGTCCGCTGCTCCGCGAGGTCCGCGTCGGCCCGGAGGTATGCCTCGAGGAGTTCGCGATGCCGGGTACGAGCGCCGGGGAGGTACTCGGGCGAAGCGATGTAGATCGCGGTGTAGCGTTCGCTGTTGGCGCGCAGTTGGGCGATGATCCGGTAGAGACGGGGGCGACCGCTCGCGGCGTAGAGCGTCAGGTGGAACGAGCGATCGAGGTCCATCCAGCGAGTCTGGTCCCCTTCCGACGATTCCATCTCCTCGACGATCTTGACGAGGCGTTCGACCAACTCCGGGGTCAGATTGGCGACCGCCAGTCTGGCGGCGACCGGTTCCAGCAGGCAGCGCAGCAGGTAGATCTCCTCGATGTCCTCGACCGAGAGATCGGCGACGAAGGCGCCGCGCTGTGGGCTGAGCGTGACGAACCCCTCGGCGACGAGACTGTGCAGCGCCTCGCGCACCGGAATCCGGCTGATGCCGAACTGACGGGCAATCTCCTCGGTCTTCAGGCGCTCGCCGGGTCGCAGCTCCCCACGCACGATCGCCTCGCGGACGTTGGTCGCGATCCTGGCATGGAGCGTGCGCTGCGCCTCCTCGACGAGTTGAAACTGGTCACGAGCGCGCTGCATCGCGCAATCCTTCCCGCGAACGTGCGCGTCCCGGCGTTGGGAGGTCGCCAACGGCGGACTCCGGTGTCCGCGACCGCCGGACGCCGTCCGGCGCGGCCGCACCGCCGGGAATTCTAGCCCGGAACCGGACGGCAGCCGCTTGACAGCAACGGCCGTGGCCATATAATGGATAATATATCCAGAACGGCGAAGCAACCGGACATGATCCCCTCGTGGCCCTCGGAACCCTCCTCACCAAATCCGGGAGTTCGCGGCACACCTCGCGGGTTCGACCATCTCTCAAGGGAGGCAGCAATGAGCGATCGGATGCGATGGTCCATCTCGAATGAGCGGTCCTCCTGGGACCGTCTGGTTTCCCGCCGCCGGCTGCTCGGGTATGCCGCCGCGGCACCCATCGGCGCCGCGCTCGCGGGGCGGTTGGGCAGATCGGCACTCGCTCAGCAGGCGACGCCCACCCTGACCGGGCAGCGTGGCGGTTCCGTCACGATGGCCGTCGAAGGCGACTGGGTCGGGGTCGATCCCCTCACCAACGCGGCCTTCGCTTCCCTCTTCGCCTGGGAGAAGACCTACCAATCGCTGGTGACGTTCGACGAGCAGCTCAACGTCGTGCCGGATTTGGCGGTCGCCTGGGAAATCCCCGATCCGCTGACTTACGTCTTCCACCTGCGGCAGGGAGTCACCTTCCACCACGGCGATCCGTTCACCGCCGACGACGTCGTCTTCTGGTTCGAGCGCCTCAACAACCAGGATCTGGTTGTCCCCTACCGGAGTTGGTTCAATTCGATCGCCAACGTCGAAGCCGTCGATCCGGCGACCGCGAAGTTCACCCTTTCGTCCCCGTACTCGCCGCTCCTGGCAAACCTCGCCTCGATGCGAGGTTCGGCGATCATGTCGCGGGCCTGGGCCGGGACGGTCGACGTCAACCAGCAGGCCTCCGGAACCGGCCCCTACAAACTCACCAACGTCGTCCCCCAGGACTCGTATCGCTGGGAGTTCAATCCCAGTTATTGGGAAACCGGGCTCCCCTACATCGAGACCGCGGACAACAAACTCCTGCTCGAACCGGCCGCCCGCTTGACGGCCATCCAGACCGGGGCCGCCAACTACACGACGCTACCGGGCGACCTCACCGGGCAACTGGAGGGGGCCGACGTCAATCTTCTGATGGGCGACAAGGCCTGGTACTGGCACCTCCAAGTGAACTGCAGCCGCTCGCCATTCTCTGACGTCCGCGTGCGCCAGGCCATCGGGTTGGCGATCGACCACCAGGAGATCATCGACAAGGTCCTCGGTGGGTTCGCGACGCTGACCGGTCCGGTGCCAACCGGTCACACCGATTGGTACATCCCCGTGGACCAGTTGCCGTACAAGGTCGACGTCGACCAGGCGAAGGCGTTGCTCGCGCAGGCGAATCTGGCCGACGGGTTCAAGACGACCTACAAGGCGAATACCGGCGTCCACGAGGACGTCGCCACCGCGCAGATCATCAAGGAGCGGTTGAAGGCGATCGGGATCGACGTCGAGATCATCCAACTCGACACCACCCGCTGGGTCAGCGAGACGCAACCGCCGACCTCGGACTACGACCTCCGGCTCAACGGCAACTCGTTCTATCCCGACGCCGACGGCTACCTGTACAATCACTACCACTCGACCGGAAGCTTCAATCAGGTGCTCTACAAGAATCCCGCCTACGACGACATCGTCACCAGGGCCCGCCAACTCGTCGACCACGAGGAGCGGCGGCAGCTCTACTTCCAGGCCCAGCAGATCCTGTTGGACGAAGTCCCGGTGGTTCCGCTGTGGAACGGCAAGAACATCGAAGCCCTCTCGCCAAACCTCCAGGGGTACCGGCAGTCGTACACCGGCCGCCGGCTCTTCTTCGACGAGACGTGGCTCCAGTCCTGATCCCTCCTCGCCACCGGTTCCTCTTCCGTCCGGCAGCCGTCGCTCATCGCGACGGCTGCCGTCGTCTCCCGCTCGCCTCGGCGAGTTGCCCGACCCTGCATAAGGCGGGCCGGCGATGACGCGCTACCTGATCCGCAGACTGATCCTCCTCGTGCCGACCCTGTTCGGGGTGTCGATCGTCGCCTTCGCGATCATGCACTTGATACCGGGCGACACGGTCGACGCCCTGATCGGCACCGAAGCGAACCTCTCGCCGGAGACGCGCGACACGTTGCGGCGCATCCTCGGCGTCGATCAACCGGTCTATCGCCAGTACCTCTCGTGGCTCGGCGGTTTGCTGCGCGGCGACTTCGGCGTCTCGCTCATCTCACGCGCACCGGTGCGGGAGACGTTGCTCCGCGGGCTACCGGTGACGGTGGAATTAGCGGTCCTTTCGACCCTGATCGGGTTGGTCGTCGGGTTACCGCTCGGCGTCGTTTCGGCGATCCACCGCCGCGGCTGGTCGAGCGCGGGAACGCGGTTTGTCGGACTGCTCGGCCTCTCGCTCCCGAACTTCTGGTTGGCGATCCTCCTGCTCCTCGCCGGCGCCCGCTGGTTCAAGTGGAGTCCGGCATTGATCTACGTCCCGCTGTGGAAGGACCCGCTCGCCAATCTGGCACAGATGCTGTTGCCGGCCATTTCGCTCGCGGTCGGGCTGATTGCGGTCATCATGCGGATGACCCGCTCGTCGCTGCTGGAGGTTCTCAATCAGGACTTCATTCGCACGGCGCGGGCAAAGGGGTTGCGCGAAGGGGCGGTCGTGCTGAGCCACGGGCTGCGCAATGCCATGATCCCGGTGGTGACGATGATCGGGATCCAGTTCGCCTACCTGCTCGGCGGCGCCGTCGTCGTCGAGCAGATCTTCGGACTGCCCGGGCTCGGCTGGATGCTGATGAAGGGGATCATGCAGCGCGACTACCCCGTGGTCCAGGGAGGCGTCCTCTTCGTCACCTTCGCCTTCATCGTCGTCAACCTCGCCGTCGACCTCGTCTATGCCCGGCTCGACCCACGGATCGTCTACGAATGAGCGACGAGGCGCGGCCCATCGCCGTCACGCTCGGGATGCCTGGAAGCGTCGCCTCACCGGCGCCGGTTGCCGGTCGCCGGGGCCGGGTGTTGCGGCTGGCGCGGCAATTCCCCCTCGCCGCCAGCGGTCTCGTCGTGATCCTGCTGCTGGTGCTCTCGGCCCTTTTCGCGCCGGTGATCGCACCGTACGATCCGACCAGCCAACCCGGCAAGCGATTCGCCCCGCCGAGCCGAGAGTATCCGATGGGAACAGACGACCTCGGCCGGGACGTGCTCAGCCGCGTCATCTACGGCGCGCGGGCGTCGATCTTCGTCGGTATCACGGCGGTGGTGATCGCGCTGGTCCTGGGCGGGTTCCTCGGCATCGTCGCCGCCTACAACCTGGGCTACCTCGACAACCTGGTCATGGGCGTGATGGACGTCCTCTTCGCCTTTCCTCCCCTGATCCTGATCCTGGCCGTCTCCGCCGCGGTCGGTCCCAGCCTGGGGACGGCGACGCTGGTCATCGGGCTCGTCTATGCGCCCCGGTTCGCGCGTGTCGCCCGCGGCCCGGCGCTGGCGGTCATGCAGGAGCAGTACGTCGAGGCGGCGCGCGTCGTCGGCGTCTCGTCCTGGCGGATCATCTTCCGGCACCTGTTGCCCAACGTGGCGGCGCCGCTGATCATCCTGACGTCGCTTTCCGTCTCGACCGCGATCTTGACCGAAGCCACCCTCAGTTTCCTGGGGTTGGGGGTCCAACCGCCGACGCCGTCCTGGGGCGTGATGCTCGCCGACGCTCGCTCCTACATGATCCTCTCCCCGTGGGTCGCCATCTTCCCCGGTCTGGCGATCATGATCGCGGTGTTGGCGTTCAATCTACTTGGGGACGATCTTCGGGACGCGCTCGATCCACGATTGCGGACCTTGTAGGGGCGGACCGCCGTGTCCGCCCGGCCTCGTAGGCAACGCGGTG
Organism: Thermomicrobiales bacterium; assembly: GCA_036558305.1. Lineage (GTDB taxonomy): Bacteria > Chloroflexota > Chloroflexia > Thermomicrobiales > UBA6265 > DATBFX01. The sequence goes on from DATBFX010000430.1 coordinate 12,401, forward strand.
GCATTCGGAACAGGGCGGACACGGCGGTCCGCCCCTACGAGCAACGACCGTTCCCTTTACGCCGCCGTCAGCACCTCGCGCAAGCGGCGCGCGACCTGTTCGACCTGCGTGTCTTCGAGGATACGGACGTCGGCGCGGACGACCCAGGGGTCGGCGAAGTCCATGGTCGCGACCGGCGGATCGCCGGCGAGGAGGGCGGCGATGACCTGGCGGGCGGTGCGGCCGGCGGACGGGTCGAGGTGGATGAAGACCGTCGGGTACGGGCGGCCGATGTGGTCGGGGAAGCGGAATTCGGCGCGGGCACCGGAGACGCCGGCGAGTTCGCGGGCGACATAGTCGGTTCGCCGTTTGGCGTCGGCCATGTCTCGAGCGTGATCGCGTCGACTCCAGACCTCGATCGCCGTGACGAGACCGATCATCTCCTCTTTCGAGACCTTGAGCGACCGACCGACCCCGTCGTTGGGCGAGCTCTGGCGGCGGGCGGCGCGGATGAGATCGGCACGGCCGGTGAGGAAACCGCTCCCCTGCGGGCCACGCAGCCCCTTGCCGCCGGAGAAGGCGGCGAGATCGACCCCGAGATCGATGAAGCTGTGGATGTGCTCGGGCGGGGGCAGCGTGTTCGAGGCGTCGAGGAGGACCGGCAAGCCGTGCCGGTGCGCGACGTCGACCACGTCGGCCAGGTCGATGCGGGCGGACGGGTTGTCGCAGAGCCAGTAGACGCCGGCCGTGTTCGGGCCGATGGCGGCGGCGATCTGCTCGCGCGTAACCCCCGCGTCGTCGCCGACCTCGACGAGGCTGCCGCCGGCGGCGCGGACCGCGTGGGCGTAGGTCCAGACCGGGTAATCGCGGCCGGAATCGTCCCGGCGGCGGGGGACACGGTGGGCGATGAACTCGTGTTTCATCACCCCGGCGGCGTGGGGAAGCGCCGCCATCTTGACGATGTCGTCGCCGGTCATGATCGCGGCGGCGCCGGCGAGAAGCCCGGCAGAGCAACCGGAGACGATGTGCGTCGCCTCGGCGTGGGTATAGCGGGAGATGGCGACCCCGGCCTTGTCGATGAGGTCGTGGATATTGACGTAGCAGTGGCGCGCTTGCTCCATTGCCGCGAAGACTTCCGGCCACATCAGGGCGCCGCCGTAGTCGGTCCAATGGCAGGTCGCGTTGATGACCGGGCGAACGCCGAGCCGATCGTAGACGCCCATCTCGTTTCCCTTTACCCCGCCTCGCTCGCGTCGAGACCGAACAACCGCGCCAGATTTCCGCCGAGGATCAGCCGGCGGTCCTCGTCCGTAAGAAATTCGTAGGTGTCGAGGTACTCATGGCTCTGGCGGTAGGAGCAGTAGCGTTCCACGTTGGGCGCGTCCGAACCCCAGACGATCCGCTCCGGTCCGTACTCCTCGTAGAGGAAGCGCGCGGCCTCCCGGCACTCCGCAAAGGGGTAGCGAAAGGAGCCGCCCTTCTGGATCGGGTAGACGATCTCGATCAGGATCGGGTGCTCGTGGAGGGCGCGGCGCACGAAGTCCGGGAGTTTCTCGCGGCCGGCAAACTCCCAGGGGAGCCCGCCGACCAGCACGACCGGCACCTCCGCGTACGCGGCAAGCCACCCGACGAAACCCTGCCAGACGCGCACGGTGTTCTCCAGCGACGGGACGGGAACGCCGATAACCTGCCAGTAGACCGGAATCTGGCGCGAGGCGACGTGGTCCCAGAACGGCCGGTACTCCGGGCCGAACGGGTCCTCGGCAAAGTCGTGCATGAAGAAGTCATCCATCTTAAAGAAGAGACCGCGGTGGCCCTGCTCGTCGAGCGCGCGGTCCAGGGTGGCGCATTGGGCGTCCCGGTTGTTGGGGGCAACGTCGACGTTCGCGAGGGCGATGAACCGGTCGGGCCAGCGCGATGCGCAGGAGGCGAAAAGATCGTTCAGCTTGCCGTAGATCGAGTCGTTGTGGAGGACCGCCGTGCGCACGCCGGCGTGATCCATCATCGCCAGCAGCAACTCCGGCGGCGCGGTCATGTCGCTCAGAAGCGGCGGCATGTACTGGAGGTACAACCCTTCGCCGTTTGCCTCCCATTCGACTCGGCCGTACTTGCCGACGCGGAACCCGACGTCCGTCAGGCTGCTCCGCCCTTCGCAGGGAAGGCGGATGAGCGTTGGCTCCGACACCCGCACGTTGTCGCGCTTGCGCAGGGTCGGCTGGACGTGCTGGCGGACCGCCCATTGCAGCGTCGCCAGGTGCTCCTCGACCGAGGCGAAACCGGCGCGCTCGCCGAGGAAGGGGAAGACGTGTGCGTGCGAGTCGATGATCCGCATCGGGTTCTCCCTATGCCCACTCCGGGAAGAAGCTCTTCCAGTTCTCGTAGATGATCAGATCCTGGATTTCGGTCGGGATCGTCGGGAACTTCGTGCCCGCGACCGGGTCGTTGACCTTGCGCAGACCGGCGATCACGTTGTCGATCGTGGCGGAGGGAAAGTCCGAGGCGAGCAGGATCTTGTGGGCGATGCCGTACTCCATCGCGGTCACCATCGCCTGCCAGTAGCGCCAGGGCCGGTAGTGGACAGCGGAGATGTCGGCGTAGACGTTCGGGCACTTGCGGACGAGGGCGACGCAGTCCTCCTCCCACGGGTGACCGAGGTGGGCAATGATCATCTTGAGGTCGGGGAAGTCCATCGCGACGTCTTCGAGTTGCAGGGGGAGCGCCCACTTCAGCCGAGCACGGCTGGGGAACGTGGTGCCCTGGTGCCACATGATGGGAAGACCAAATTCCTGCGCCTTGGCGAAGAGGGGCCAGTGCTTCCGGTCCTGCGGGTCGAAGTGCTGGTAGGTGGGGCCGAGCTTGAGCCCACGCAGCCCCAGGTCCTCGACGCAATGGGCGAGTTGCTCGACGCAGTCCGGCTCGTTCGGGTCGACCGAGGCCCAGCCGACGAGCTTCTCCGGGTGCTGCCGGACGTAGTCGGCGATCAGCTCGTTCGGGACCCAGATGCCCGTCGCCTTGGCCTGGAGGCCGAAGACGACGACCTTGTCGGCGGTGGCCGAGACCTGCCAATGGGTCTCCGGTTTCGCGTCGTACGAATGGAGGTCGAGGCGGCCGGCGTAGGCCTGGCCCCCCGAGTACTTGAGCTTGATCAACTTGGACGCCAATGCCTCCTCCGCGTACCGCTGCCCGACGTGGTCCGGGTACCACATCAGGTGCGTGTGGCAATCGACGATCCGGCGACCCTGCGCGTCGGGCATCGGTGGCAGCTCCCCAGGGCCGGCAACCGGCCCGGCATGGTCAGGTCATCAAGAGTCCGGCGCGGCGGAGTTCGCATTCGAGATCGGCGCGGTCGGCCGGCTCGACCGATTGCAGGGGCGAACGGAGGCAGCCGCCGGGCAGACCGAGCAAGTTCATCGCTTCCTTGATCACCGCGATCATGTAGCCGGGGCGCCGCGACCGCAGTTTGGCGAACGGTCGAATCCTGGTCGCCACCAACTCGTGGAGCTCGTCCCAGCGGCCGTTGGCGCCGGCGTCGTAGACGGCGAGGCTGAATTGCGGTGCGAAGTTGACGATACCTGAGGTGAAGGCGACGGCACCGGCCGCGAAGTACGGCGCCGCCAGGGTCTCTGCCATCCCGTTGATCCAGGCCAGCCGGTCGCCCAGGCGCTCGCGGGTCTCGACGAAGAGGCGCAGATCGCCGTACTCGTCTTTGAGCGCGATCACCTCGTCGATCTCCGCCAACCGCTCGATCATCCCCGGTCCGTAGACCGAACCGGTCGTGCTGAAGATCATCATGCCGAGACCGGAGGCGTGCGCCAGTTCGCGATAGTGGCAGAACCGCCCCTGCTCCGACGGTTCGACGAAGTAGAGCGGGTTGATCATCAACCCGTCGGCGCCGACCTTCGCCGCGTGCTCCGCCAGCCCGCGCGCGATCCGCGTGCTGTGCCCGATCCCGGCCAGCAACGGGACGCGTCCCGCGACCGCCTCCGCCCCGACCCGGATGCAGTTCCGATACTCGTCGATCTCCAGCGAGAAGTACTCGCCGACACCGCCGCAGACGACGACGACGTTGGCGCCGCTGCGGCACAAGAAATCGACCTGCCGCGCCAGCCCGTCAAGATCCGGTCGGTCGTCCGGTGTGAACGGGGTCGGTGTGAAACCGATCACGCCACGGAGGCGGGACTTCAGTTCTTGCGGATGCATTGCTGCCTTTCTACGAGTAGCACGCTCACCGGATTCTGTCGTAGGGGCGGACCGCCGTGTCCGCCCTGGTCCGACTGCCGCGACGCGTCGTGATGGCACAAACGTCCCGGCATTCGCGGCCGGGCGGACACGGCGGTCCGCCCCTACGAAACGCCTGGCAGACCCTACCGGTCCTTCGGTAGGTCGCGGTAGCGGGGTTCGTTGACGATGGTCTTGAACTCCTCGGCGAGTTTGGGGAGGCGGTCGCAGAAGGCTTCCAGCATCTGCCGGCCCTTCTCGGCCGTCGCCACCGTGGGGTCGCCGGCGATGCCGGTGCGGGAGAATTCGTGGTGCCAGGAGGTGTAGCTGATCGGACCGCCGCCGGCGAAGTCCTTGTACCAGTACTCGCCGACGTTCCAGGTGATCTCCTTGACCGCTTTCTCCATCTGGACGCTGTCCGGGTCGATCGCCAGGTAGAGGGCGGTCTCGACCTCACAGGCGTGACCGGTACCGCCCGGGTAGACCGATTCCCGGAAGCTGGCGATGGTATCGAGGACCAATTGCGGCCAGATGAATTGGCCGCAGCGCGCGGTCGTCTTCATCGAGACCTCGCGGGCGATCCCCTCGCAGAGGTGGACGTTGCTGCCGTGACCGTTGATGAGCAGGATGTAGTTGAAACCGTGGGCGGCGTAGCTGGCGCAGACGTCGAAGCAGTAGTCGAAAAAGACCTGCTGCCGGATGCTGACGGTGCCGGCGAAGGGCAGGTTGTGGGCGTTGTAGCCGTAGGGGATGTGCATGGCGCAGCCGAAAAGATCGGGACGGCGCCGCGCCGCTTCCTCGCAGAGGGTGACGGTCAACAGGTTGTCGACGTCGACCGGCAGGTGGGGACCGTGTTGCTCGATCGCCGCCACCGGGACGATGACGACGCGGTCTTGCTTCACCGCCTCGCGCGTCTCTTCCCAGGTCATCTTGTAGAGCAGGTGCTGCTCCGTCATCGCTCCCGATTCCTCTCCCCGTTGTTGGCGAACGGCCCGTCTAGCAGTGACCGAGGTACGGCCGGCGGGTGACCGACTCGTGCAGCATGTTGATCAACGTCACGATGTCGAAGACGGGCAGGTTGACCCCGCGTTGGACCCCGGCGGCGAAGGGCGGCATGTTGGTGCATTCGAGGACGATCGCGCCGACGCAGGGTTCCTGCGCAACCAGTTTTTGGGCGAGGCGGACCATACTCGCCTCCATCTTCGGGATGACGGCCGGGTCTTCCTCGACCCGGAGGAGGTTGTGGCGGCTGAAGTCGCCGTGGTAGTCCTCTTCGATCCCGATCATGGCGACGGGGATCTGCGACGACGACCAGCCGACCGCGTTGTAGTGGGCCTCGGTGAGCCGCTGCCCGTTGGCGGTGATGATGCCGACCTTCTTGCCGGGCGGCAGCATCGCGCTGACCAGCGGCACCTGGATCAGGGCCGACAGCGCGACCGGGACGTCGACCGCTGCCGCGACGATCGGTTGCATCAGCGCCGCGAAACCGCAGCCGGCGCTGATGGCGGTGCAGCCCATCGCGACGAGGTCGCGGGCGGCCTCGACGAAGCAGTCGGCGTGGTCGGTGAGCTGCGGCGTCATCATCGCGCTCATCGGGAAATCGCGGAGGACGCGGAAGGTGACCGGGAAGGAGTAGGTGGTCAGGTTGCCGACGTCGCCGGGCAGGCGGATCAGACCGTCGTGCTGCATGATGATGCCGACGGAATGACCGTACGTTGCGCGGCCCTCGCAAACGGAATACATCGCTGGTTCCCTCGTCAAGGCCGCGCGCCGTGGAGCGGCGACGGCGGCGGTGCGGTCGGCGGCGGTTTTGGATAAAATATACATTCATCATACGGAGCGGTCGCGAGCCTGTCAACCCGCGTCGCGCGCGTCGGAGCGGAAGGAAGCGCGGTGGAATTCCCCGAGATGCGGCCGCCGGAATACGGAATCGTCGCCGCCGAGAACGTCATGCTGCCGATGCGCGATGGCGTTCGGTTGGCGATGGACGTCTACCGGCCGGCGCGCAACGGCGAGATCGTCGACGGCAGATTCCCGACGATCCTCGGCCGCACCTCGTACGACAAGACGACGCCCTGGATGTGGGTCGATCCGGTCGCCCGCTTCTTCACCCGGCGCGGCTACGTCGTCGTCCTCCAGGACCTGCGCGGCCGGCACCAGTCCGAGGGCACCGGGCAGTACTTTCACGTCGCCAACCCCGACGACGGTCGCGACGGTTTCGACACGATCGCCTGGATCGCCGCCCAAGCCTGGTCGAACGGCAAGGTCGGCATGCTCGGTTCGTCGCACGGGGCGATGTCGCAGACGACCGCCGCCCTCGAGAACCCGCCGGCGCTGGCGGCGATCTGGCCCGACGTCGGGCCGATCAACGGCTACCACCACCACATCCGCCTCGGCGGGGCGATGCAGCTCCACATGTTCGGGGCGCAGTTCCTTCACGCCTTCGAGTCGCACGAGTTGATGCGCGATCCGATCGCCAAGAAGGCGTTCGAGCGTGAGATGGGGCGGTTGCGCGACTGGGTCTGGTTGACGCCGTTCGAACCGGGGATGACCCCGCTCACCGCCGTGCCGGGACTGGAGCAGACGTTTTTCAACTACTACTATCGCGGCGCCTACGACGACTGGTGGGCGCAGGACTTCAACGACTTCGAGCGTCACTTCGATCGCCATGCCGACGTCCCCGGTACCTTTTCCGGCGGTTGGTACGACCCCTTCGCGATCGCGACGACGAACCACTTCGCGGCGATGGCCGCGAAGAACCGATCGCCGCAACGCCTGATCGTCGGTCCCTGGACGCACGAGACGATGCGCCGGGGCGAGAGTTGGGCGGCGGACGTCGACTTCGGTCCGGATGCGGTCGTCGGCAACCACCGCTACAACAGTCTTCGCCTGCGCTGGTTCGACCGCTGGCTGCGCGACGACCGCAACGGCGTCGAGGACGATCCCCCGGTCCAGATCTTCGTGATGGGCGGCGGCGACGGGCACCGCACCAAGCTCGGCAAACTCTTCCACGGCGGCGCCTGGCGGACCGAGCGTGCCTGGCCGCTCGCGCGTGCCACCGAGAAGGTCTTGTTTTTGCGCACGGGCGGTCGCCTCACGACCGAGGCGCCGGGCGACGGCGAACCGGCGCGGACCTTCACCTACGATCCGGGTCACCCGGTCCCGACCATCTCCGGCAACGTCGTCGGTTTCTTCGAGTTGGTTCCGGTCGCGGAGACGGTCGAGGATGGCTACCAACCGAACGTGCCGTGGCGGGTGCGGATGCGCAGCATCGTCACGATGGGCCCGACCCACCAACGCGAGTCGCCCGAGATCATCGGTGCGCGCCCACCTTACCCGCGACTGGCCCACCGGGCGGACGTGCTGGTGTTCCAAACCCCGCCCCTGCCCGAGCCGATGGAGGTCACGGGGCAGGCGATCGTCAAGCTCTGGATATCGTCGTCGGCGGTCGATACCGACTTCACCGCCAAACTGCTCGACGTCTACCCGCCGAACGAGGACTACCCCGAGGGGTACGACATGCTGATCAACGACTCGGTGATCCGCTGCCGGTACCGGAACGGGTTCGAGTCGGAGGAGCTGATGGAGCCGGGGGAGGAGTACGACGTGACGATCCGGCTGCCGCCGACGTCGAACCTCTTCGCGGC
>DATBFX010000431.1:0-2227 GCA_036558305.1 Thermomicrobiales bacterium
GCCTCCGCGCAGTGACTACTCGTCGATGGGCGATGTACCCGCCGATACCGACGACCAGAGCGATGTCCTGGGCACCACAGTTGCGATGGACCATTGGCAACGCGCGTACCAGAACCGGTTGAACGGTCCCTGACTTGCGAGGCGTCCGGCCGTGGGAGGTCAATTCGGATTCCGAATACGACCCAGGGCCGAACTAACTGCCACGGGACTATAATCTTGCGGTGGCACGCAACGGCTCGGTGATTTGCATTTGCACGGTGGAAGAGGCGGCCCCGATCCGCGCCGCGGGACCTAGGGCGTGACCGGTTGAATCGGGTCGAACGATGGCGTGTATGGAGATTGGTCACGGTGTCTGAAATCCAAACAGCACCATCCCGGTTGACCCTGGCGCCCCGCGTCTGGACGGGCATTGCCGCCCCTGTTGCCGTTGTCAGCGGTCTGTTGTTGGTGATCGCGGGCGGGTCGGCCTGGTACATCCGCGACATGCAAAAGTCGGTGGCCACCATGCTGGCGGAAAACCTTGGGAGCATGCGGGCCGCGCAGGAACTGGAGTTGAGCGTCCGCGATTTGAGGGCGCAGGTTGACCTGTACCTGATCACCGGCGTGTCGAAGCACCTGGAATCGGTCCCCCGTCTGCGCGACCGGGCGATAGCCGCCCTGGCCTCCGCCGAGGCCGCGGCCCTCACGCCGGGCGAACAAGCCGTGATGCGGCGTACCCGGGCCGGCCTCGAAACCTTCTTCGACGAATACGAGCGGATGACCCGCGGCAACCCGGACCGGGCGGACTTCGCCAAGACGCTCAACCTGATCGACTCGGTCCTGGCGAAGGAGGTTCTCGAACCGACCCGCGAATACCTGCGGCTCAACGAGGGAATGCTGACCAAGGCGAACGAGGAGAACCAACGGCTTGCGGACCGGCTGACGTTCGGCCTGCTCAGCCTCGGACTGTGCGGCGCGGTCGGAGGGTTGCTGGGCGGCTGGGTGATCTCGTCCGCCCACCGGCGGACCATGCTACGAACCGAAGAGCAATTGCGGCAAACCGCCCGCCAGTTAGGCGAGGCCGCCCGGTCGGCCGAGGACGCGGCCGACCGAGGCGGGCGGACCGTCAGCGCCTTGGACGACGTGACCAAGTCCGCGGCCGCAGTCGTGGGCCGGCTCCGGCAAACCGAACAGGACGCCCTCCGGGCGGAGCAGCTCGCGTGGGCCGGTCAGATGGCCGCGGGCGTTGCCCACGAGATCCGCAACCCACTGATGGCGATCAAGCTCCTCGTCCAGGCCTTGGCCGACGGCCGCCGCGGCGAGCGGTTCCAGGCGCGGGACCTGAAAGTCCTCGACGAGGAGATCATCCGGCTGGAGCAGGTCACCACCTCCTTCCTCGATTTTGCGCGACCGCCCCAGCCCGACAAGTCGCCCTGCGACGTCGTCGCCCTGGCCGAACAGGTCGCTTCCGGGGTCCGCGAGCGGGCGCGGCTTCAAGGCGTCGCATTCGACGTAAAGACGCCGCGGCAAGCCGTCGTGGTCGAAGCGGATCCCAACCAACTGCGCCAGTTGCTCTATAACCTCGCATATAACGCCCTCGATGCCCAGCCGGCCGGCGGCCGCGTCGTGATCGCCGTTGACGACGAAAAAGATCCATCCCCGGATGGCGCCCCGGTGGCGATCCGCGTCGAGGACGACGGCCCGGGCCTCCCGCCCCCACTCGGAGAGAGGATCTTCGAGCCCTTCGTCAGCACGAAGGAGGCCGGCATGGGGCTCGGCCTGTCGATCTGCCGGCGGATCGTGGAGAGTCACGGCGGTCAACTCCTGGCGACAACCGGTCCGGAGGGCGGGGCCGTGTTTACCGTGCGGCTGCCGGGCGGGACGCCTCCCGGTGCGCCGCCGGCCCATAACTCGGACGCCGACGGCGCCCCCGAGGGTCACGATGTCAAAGCTCCTTGTGGTCGATGACGAGCCGAACGTCCTATACTCGCTCGAAATGGGCCTCGCGGACGACGACCTGGCGGTGGTCGCCGCCCGGTCCGGGCGGGAGGCCATCGCCCTGGTCAAGACCGAGGTCCCGGACGCGGCGATCGTCGACGTCCGGCTGCCGGACATGTCGGGGCTGGACGTCTTCGACGCGGTACGGTTAATCGACCCGAAACTGCCCGTCGTCCTCATCACCGCGTACGCGGCGACCGGGACGGCGATCGAGGCGATGAAGCGGGGGGCCTTCGACTACCTGCTCAAG
>DATBFX010000432.1:0-16995 GCA_036558305.1 Thermomicrobiales bacterium
AAGTACGCGACGACGGTCACGGTCAGGGGCGGACGTGAGGGGCATGCGATCAGCGACGACGGCGTCCTGGACGTGCAGTTGCGCCGTCCGAAATCGAATGGAGTCAGCGACGGAACGAACACCGAACAACTCTTCGCCGCCTGGGGTGGGTGCTACCAGAGCGCGCTGACCGCGGTCGCGCGTGGAACCGGTGACGATGTGTCGAAGTCCGTCGTCATCGTGCAGATTGCGCAGGGTCCCGATGCGGAATGCGGGTACGGGCTGGCTGAAAGATTCTCGGTCGAGATTCCGGGGATGGACGATGCCAGGGTCCAGCAGCTTGCGGACGCGGCACACGAACTCTGCCCATATACCCGTGCCACACGCGGGAACATCGAGGTCGAGACGGTCGTCGTCCATTCCGGTCTCTTCACGAGACCACCCGGCGCCGCGCCCGCTGGCGGCCTCAGCCCCCTTCAGGGGGCTTCGTCGGTTGAGCGCGGCGGCTTCAGCCCCGCGCACGGGCGGACAGCACTGACCCTGCTCTTGGCATTCGCTCATCTCGAAGCAACCGAAACCGCCGGCCGTCCTACCAAGCGGCCAACGCCCGCACACCCCGCCCGATCCTCTCCGGTTACGACATTCCCGGAAACTCGCTCTCGTCCCTCTGAAGCGTAATCCACGCAGTGTGACGAACGAAACCCATCCGTTCGTTGATCCCGACCATCGCGGTGTTCTGCGCGCTGTTCCAGGTCCGAATCTCGCGGAACCCGTGGGCGTGCGCGTACGCCGCCATCCGCAGCTTGAGCGCCGAGACGATCCCCCGACCGCGAACCGACGGCAGACTACCGGTCATCCGCCCCGACAACACGTCCGGCAAACCGGGATGACGAACAAACGCACACATGCCGACGTAACACCCGTCGGCGACCGCCAGGAAGATCGCCTCCGGAACGACGTTGGGCGCCTCGATCTCCCGCGCCACGAACTGCCGAAAGGGCACGTCGGTCGTCGCCCCGGCCGTGGGAACATCGCGCAGGCAGGCGAGGTACAACGCATGAACATCCGGGAGGACATGCCGATTCCGGTCCCGTTCGGCCGCGAGGGTGGTGATCGCGATGCCCTCCGCCGCCAGCCGCGCTTCTGCTTCGTCCGCGCAGCGGGGATCGAAGTCGGCGACGTTCAGCCGGGACTCCGCGGTCTCCTCGACCGGCGCGAAGCCTCGGCGCGTGAGGAAGCGGACGCTCTCCGCCATGTCGGACCGTGCGCGCGCACCAACGACCGCTGCCCGACGACCGCGCAACTCGCGTTGCAGGCAATCGTGGATCTGCCCGCCGACACCGCGCCGTTGCGATCCGGGCTCGACGTAGATACCGATGCGGTACCGGCCGGGATGGAAGTGGTGGGGCAGGTGGTTGAGCTGACCCCAGGCGACGATCTGCCCTGTCGCGTTTTCGCCGACCAGACGCAGCAGATCGTAGCGCTCACCGTCCCATAAGCGGTCGCGCCGCCGGATATCCTCCGCGTCGCGCGGGTCGTCGGGGAAAATCGCGTTGGCGACGGCCGCGATCGCCGCGTAGTCGCGATCTTCGAATCGTCGCAACCGTACCGACCGCGTCATGGGACCACCATCCTCGATCGGTCCACGTCGAGCGCACCGATACCAGAAGTATCCTATACTGCGCGGTCCGAGTGCCGGCACCAGCGGGATTCGTCAAGTTTCGAGGCGATATTTGCCGTCGGGCGGTCTGGCGATTTCTCTCCGTGGTCGTCCGTTCTCCCTGCCGCGATCTCCTGCCCGGTTGGAGTGACCGTGTCGCCGCTCGTCCGCAACGTGCTCTCGACGTACGCCGTCCGCTTCGTCTCGGTGGCGAGCGGGTTCGTCCTCTTCCCCGTCGTTGCCCACCACATCGGTCTGGCGCGCTACGGACTGTGGTTACTGGTAAGCGGTTCGATCGGCATCTTCGTCGTCGCCGATCTGGGGATGGGAACGGCGACGCTTCGCCAGATCGCCGACCGGCACGCCCACGGCGACCGCGACGGACTCGACCGGGTCGTCTCGACGAGTCTGGCGTTTTTTGCCGTGCTCGGGATCGGTCTCACGGTCGCCTACCTGGGTTGCATGTGGCTCCTCTGGCCGAGATTCCAGATCCCGCCGGGCGAAACCCGGCTCGCGCTTTCGATGCTCCTCTGGGCGGCGTTGTCGACCTTCCTGTTCGGTCTGCCGCTGGGCGTCTTCGGCACGACCCTCGTCGGCATCCAGCGCGCGGACGTCGCCAACGCCCTCCAACTGGCCCAAGCGCTGGTGCGCTTCGCGAGCATCGTCGCCCTGCTCTGGGCCGGCTTCGACGTGCTGGCGGTGGTGATCGCCGACGCGGCGATCGGGATCGCGGTCGGCTGCGGCTACCTCGTCGCCTGCCGGCGCCTCATCCCGCGGCTGCGACCGAGGGTCTCGCTGGTCAGCCGGTCGCTCCTCGCCTCGATGATGCCCTACAGTCTGCGCGTCTTTGCGATGGGTCTCTCCGCCCTCGTCATCTTCCAGACCGACAACCTCATCATCGGTGCCTTCCTCCCCGTCGCCTCGGTGACGATCTACGCCGCCGCCTATCGCGTCTACCTGGTCGTCAGGCAATTCACCTACGCGCTCATCAACCCGCTCGTCCCCGATGCCGCCCGCGCCACCGCACTTGCCCAACCCGCGCGGGTGCGGGCACTGCTCGTCCGTGGCACCAAATACTCCAACGGGCTGACGCTGCTCCTGGCGATCCCTGCGACGCTGTTTGCCAAACCCCTTCTCGTCGCCTGGGCGGGCGCCGACTTCGCCCGCGCGGCGCCGTCGCTCCAGATCCTCCTGCTCAGCCTCCTCGCCAACAACAACCACCTGGTCGCCTTCGCGCTCCTGACCGGGATGGGTCGCATCGGCGCCTATTTGGGTTATCAAGTGGCCTGGGCGGCCGCCAACGTCGTGCTCAGCGTGGTCCTCATCCAGCGCCTTGGGTTGGCCGGCGTGGCGCTCGGAACCGCGCTCCCGGTGGTCGTGCTGGAGCCGTTCTACCTGCGCACGGCGATTCGGGAAACCGGAATCGACGGCCGCCACTTCCTGGTCGCCGCCGTGCTGCGGCCCGGTCTTGCCGCGGCGACGGCAGTCGCTCCGGTCTTGACGGCACTCGCCCTCTCGGCGCGGGTCACACCCCTCCGCGCATGCGCGCTGACCATCGGCTACGCGATGCCCTATTTGTTCGCCTTCTCCCGCCTGGCGATCGACGCGGAAGACCGGCGACTGCTCCGGCGCCTGCTCCAACGCCTCACGACACTGCCCAGACCGGGGCCGGCCACGCCCAGCGGCCCTCGTCGTCCATGACGCGGACACCCGGTCCGTACCTACCGCATCTGCGCTGGGTCATGAAGGGATGTGGTAACTCGTGATAGGCTATGTTGGCATGTTGGGAGCGATCGCGGTCAGGTCAGGGCAATGAGTGCGACATCGGATTTGGATCTTCTGACGATGCGAGAGGTCGCGGCCTTGCTGAAGGTGAGCGAGGTCACGGTGGCGCGGTGGCTGAAACAGGGTCGGTTGCCGGCGTACCGGGTGGGACCGCGGGCGGTGCGGGTAAGGCGAGTGGATGTAGACAACCTGATCGAGCCGCGTGAAGTGGCGAGCCAGGACGAGCACCCGGACGCCGAAGACGATTGGAAGGCGCGCGCGTTGCGGCCCCTGACGAAGGAGGAGCAGGAGCGCGGCTTGCAGGCGATGCGCCAGGCGTTCGCGCTCAGTGATGAGGTGATCGCGCGGCGAGGTGGCAAGCCCTTTTCGGTCTCCTCCACGGAGATCATCCGACGAGAGCGAGAAAAGCGCACCCGGCAAATCGAGGAGGCGATCTGGGGAAAACGCGATCCACGAAAGCGAAACGAGGCGCCCGATGCGTCCGCAACCCGCGAATAGGTGCGAGCGGTGATGGCGCAGAAATCGCGCAGTTCGCTCGTGATCGACGCGAGCGTTACGGTCAAATGGTTTCTCGAGGACGAGGAACTCATCGCCGAAGCACGGGCGCTTCGAGCCGACAGCTTGGTGGAGGCGCGTCGCCTCGTCGGTCCGCCGTTGCTTTTTGCCGAGGCAACCAATGCGATTTATCAGCGTTTTCGCCGCAAGGACCTGAGTGAACGCGACGTCGATCGGTTCGTCGCCGCGCTTTGGGCCCAACAGATCGAAGTCCTCGCACCTCTTGATTTGATACAGCGCGCCTACCGCTTCGTCCGGCAGCACCGACTCGCCAACGTCTACGACAGCCACTACGTGATCCTGGCGCAACAACTCGGCATCGAGTTCTGGACAGGCGACGAGCGCATCTACAACAGCGTGCACGCGGTCGCCCCGTGGGTTCGTTGGCTCGGCGACTACGCTTCGGGAGACGACGATGCCTAAGAGATTCGGTTTGATGCTGCTCGCGTTCGTCGTGATCCTCCTTCCCCACGGCGTTGTCGTCGCCGCACCGGACCTCTACGCGGCGGTGATCCCCGCATTGCGGGATGGCGTGATGGCACAAACCGAAGGAGAATTGAGCACCTACACGCTGGACGTGCGATTCGATCCGGCGGCGAGCACGATCGGCGGGCGGGAGCGGTTGACCTGGGTCAACCGGTTCGACCAGCCACTGAACGACGTGGCATTCCGGTTGTACCCCAATGCCTTCTATTACGGCGAGGGCGGGACGACGATCGAAGACGTGCGGGTGGCGGGCGAGGCGGCGACGGGGTCGTCGGAAGTCGGGGAGACGGTCTTGCGCGTGCCCCTGACGGAGGCGGTGCCGCCGGGCGGGTCGGTCAACCTCTCGTTTCGGTTTCGGACGGTGATCCCCACCAACTCGGACGGCACGTACGGGATCTTCAACCACGACACGGCGACCGGAACCTGGGTCCTGGCCGACTGGTACCCGATCGTCGCGGGGTACGAAACCGGAACCGGCTGGCGGCTCGACGAACCGACCGCGCTCGGCGACCCCACCTTCTCCGACGCCGCCCTCTACGACGTCAGCGTGGATGCGCCCGCCGGGTTCAGCCTGGTCGCGACCGGGAGCGCCGTCGAGACATCGACGACCGTGGACGGCACCGAGACGCAATTCGCATCGGGGCCGGCGCGAGAATTCACGCTGGTGGCAGACGACGACTACCAGGCGACCTCGACCACGGTGGACGGGACGACGATCACCGCCTACGTCAATCCCAATACCGGCTCGGATGCGGGGGCGGCGCTGGCGCTCGAGACGGCGGCGCGGGCGCTGCATGCCTATTCGGCGCGGTACGGCGCGTATCCCTACGAGGAACTCGATCTCGTCGAGACCGATCTCTCCTCCTCCGTCCTGGCGGTGTCGTGGACCGGGGTGATCTTCCTGGAAGGGCCCAACCTCCTCGCCAATCCCTCGTTCGTCGAGACCGATCCGGCCCGACTCGACTTCACCGTCGCCCACGAGGTCGGTCACCAGTGGTGGGGCGCCTTGATCGGGGCGAATTCGAACGACCACACGTTCATGGTCGAAGGTCTGACGAACGCGCTGGCGACGATCTACGTCGAGGACACGCAGGGGAAGGACGCAGCGCGCCGCCAAATCCAGGACGAGTTGGCGGACCGGTACCTCAACGCGCTCGAGAGTGCCGGTGACGGGATCGTCGACCTGCCGATCACCACACCGCGCCAGGGGCCATCGGCCGGGGTGCTCGACTACGGGAAGGCCGCGCTCGGGTTCCTGGCGATCCGCGAGGCGATCGGCGACGACGCGTTCTTCGCGGCGCTGTCCGACTACGCGGCGCGGTTCTCCTATCGCAACGCCACCCCGGACGATCTGCGCGCCGCCTTCGAGCGCGCCTCGGGCCAGGATCTGACCGATTTCTGGCACGTCTGGTTCAACGCCGCGGAAACGACCCCGGCAGACGTCGAGCAGGTGGTGGCGGGGGTTTGAATCGGTCTCCGGCCGTTGCTCCCCGAACCCCGCACACACGGTTTGCCAGGTTAAGTTCCGTCGTATCCCATCACGATTCTCGCCAAACCCTAACTCCCCGCGGCGGCGAAAACGATGATCGTGCCTTCCTGGATGACGGGCTCGACGTTCTCGTAGTAGTCGGCGAGACCGTGCCCCGTCAGGAAGTCGCCCGCCTGTTTGGTCGACTCGTCGGCGCCTGTCTTGTCGGCGAAGATGCTGACGGAGGTACGATCGCGGGTTTCCATGTTCTGGACGATGGAGTATTCGACGAAACCGGGGATGGCCTTGACGATCGGGACGAATCCCTCGCGGATGGCGGCGGTGAGGTCGTCGATCGATTTGTCCGGTTTGACCTTGCGGGTGCGAAAGACCGCGTAGAGTCCCACGTGTGAGCCACCGGCAACTGGCGTGGCATCCTGCGCCAGGGCAGCTGCCCCTGAGCCTGTCAACGCGAATGCGGCAATGGCGGCACCGCCACCGATCAGTCGAAAGGCATCGCGGCGCGTAGCTACGGGCGCGTCGCTGCCGCCCCGGTCGGGTTGCTCAGCCGGTGCCGAAACCGCATCGATCCGGCGTTCTCGGAACGACGCTTCGCACACGTTCTCCCCTCCTCCCCAATCGTCCGCTGTGCACCCAGGAGACGGTAGACCGTCGCCGCGGATGCTACCGCCTCGGTCCCGTCAACGTCCTGGGCAGGTGCGGCGACAACGGTCCCAAAACGGAAACTCAGTAGGAAAACCATTTCTCCTGGGACCGGGCGAGCACTTCGAGCTCGTCGAAATTGTGCCAGCCCATCTGGCGCTCGCCGTCTTCGATCTCGTGGATGATGCGGACCAGGGTTTCGTTCAGGCGGACGTCGACGCCGCGGGCTTGGCCCTGGCGGACCATCTCGCCGAGAATCGGTTCGACCTCGGTTTTGCGACGGCGGACGACGAGGTCGTGCCAGATCCCGGTGTGGTTCTTGGCGGAGGCACGGGAGCGGTCGCCGTACTCCTGGAGTGAGTCGAACGTCCGCTGGAGATCGGCGCGGTTCTGCGAGTCGTAGAGACCGGGGTCGAAGTCGCTGAAGGGTTCGAGGCGGTAGCCGAGGGCGGTCGCGACCGCGATCGCCTCGCGGCAGAGGGCAATGCAGACGCGCTTGTTGCGCTCCGAATCGAGGACGTCGCCGATCGGGGCATCGACGAGGGCGGTGGCGAAGGCGAGCGAAGCGTAGGCCTGCTTCGCCCAGAGGTAGCCGAGGATGTTATCGGTGACGACGACCGGTTTGGCCGGGCGGATGAGGTCGGCGATCCGCTCCAGGCGAGCGGACGAGCGGCCATCGATTTCGCCCAGATAGACGTTGCCGCCGGCGCCTTCGAGGATCTGGCCGGGTCCCTTGTAGTCGGCGGCGAAGTTGACGAAGGCGCCGACGACGCGCTCTTTGCCGACTCGACGGGCGATAACGGCCTCCATGAGACCGTTTTGGAGGGAGACGATCGCGCCGCTCGCGGCGAGTTTGGGAGCGATGACGTCAAGCGCGGCTTCGGTGTCCTGTCCCTTGACCGCGAGAAGGACGAGATCGAGTTCGCCGGGGAGGTCATCGGGGAGGGCGGCGTTGACAGGGACGGTGAAGTCGCCGTGGTCGCCGAAGACGTGGAGCCCGTGCTCGTTCATGCAGCGGACGTGATCGGCGGCCTTGTCGACGAGGAGGACGGCGTGGCCCGCGCGTTGGGCATAGGCGCCGATGAGGCCGCCGATCGCGCCCGCGCCGTAGATCACAGGCTTGCGGTTGGAATTCTGTGCTTCCGCCATGCGGCGGATTGTCGCACAGAGGAGGAGCGATCGTCGGGGCGCATCGCCCAGAGGGCACCCGGTGCGCCCGGCAGAAGGACGCAGCGCGCCGCGATCGGCAACACGAACGCACCAGATTCGCCGTGGGAGGTGCGCCCCGAGGCGCTATGCCGTGGCTAACGCACGGTCGACGGGAGGATGCGCAGCTCGGCCCGGTATTTGGCGACGGTGCGGCGGGCGATGCGGTAACCGCGCTGGAGGAGGAGTTCGCGGATGCGCATGTCGGAGAGCGGGTGCCCAGCCTCCGACTCGTTTTCGATCAGTTCCTTGATGACGTCTTTGATGCTCAGCGACGGCGTGAAGAAGTCGCTGAAGGGGATGACCTTGCGATTGGGGAGCATGACGTACTTGTTGGCGGTGGCGCGGCTGACGGTCGACTCGTGGACGCCGATCTGCTGCGCGACCTGGGACCGGGTCAGCGGTTTGAGTTCGCGGACACCCTCGCGCAGAAAGTCCTCCTGAAGCTCGCAGATGCAGGTGCTGATCTTGAGGAGGGTCTCGCGGCGTTGGTGGATCTTGCTGATGAACTGCTTGGCGCGGGAAACGGAGTCGCGGATGTGGTCGCGGTCCTCGTCGGACGTCTGGGCCATGACGGCGGCGGTCGCGGCTTCGTTTTCGGCCCTGGCGCGGCGGCGCAGGCGGGCGGCCAGACCCTCGTAGAGCGAATTGACGCGGAGCTGGGCCTGGGAGGAACCGGTGACTTCGACCTTCAGGTCGCCGTCGACGATCGCGATCAGCACGTCGGGTGCGACGTAAGGAGTCTTGGCGGGACTCTGCCAGGTTTTGGATTGGTGGTTCTGGAGCGGATGCGGGCTGAGGTAGGCCTGGATGAAGTCGTGCGCTTCGCCGACGTCCTCGGGCGAAACGTGCAGTTGCCGAGCGATGTGCTGATAGCGGTGGTTGCCGAGCTCGGTCAAATGGTCGTCGATGATCGGCTCGACCAACGGCGGAATCTCGACCTCCGACAGGCGCAGGAATTGCAGTTGGAGGAGGAGGCATTCGCGGAGGTCGCGGGCGGCAACACCTGCGGGCGCCATCTCTTGCACGACGCGGAGGACGCGTTCGACGTCGCCGACGTCGCATTGGCAGAGGGCGGTGATCTCGGCCAGATCGGCGTCGAGGAAACCGCGCTCGTCGAGGGCGTCGATCAGGCACTCGGCAATCGCGTAGTCGACCGGATCGAGGACCGTATGGACGTCGGCAAGGAGTTGCTGGGGCAGGTCCATCTCGTCGGCGATGAGGGTAACCTCGTCGAACTCCTCGTCGGCCGCGCGGGGCTGGTAGATGGTTTCGATGCGGTCGAAGTCGTCGTCGCCGCCTTCGGTCGGCTGCTGCGGTGTCTCGTTCTGGCTGACGAGACAGGTGGCGCAATAACCGCCTTCGATGGTGCCACCGCACAGCGGACAGGTCGTTCGATCCTCCACCTCCAGGGCAGGGTTGGCGGAGAGTTCGGTGGCGATGACGGTCTCGAGCTCTTGCGACGAGAGGTTGAGCAGGTAGTTGGCTTCGATCAGGCGGGGCAGGTTGCGCTGGCGCTGTTCCTGCAGTTGATCGTAGTCGAGTTCCATCGCCACCATTCTCTGTGCTCCCGTCGGTCATCTTCGACGTTCGAGGTTCGGAATCCAAATCGCCGGTCGTGCGCCGAGCCGTGTCGCCACCCGGCGCGCCCGGGCGGAGCGGGCGATTGCCGATTTCGCCGCACTCTCAGAGCCGCGTGGTCCGATCGACCGAGCGCATCAGCGAGAGGAGTGCGAGCGCGGCGGTGGCGGCGACGCCGAGCGATCCGAGCCGGGTCAGATTCGGTCCGACGCCGCGCGCGTCGAGGGCCCAACCGCCGAAAACGCCGCCGAGCATGCCGACGACCGCGGTCTGGAGAGCGCCACCCGGCGTCCGCCCCGGCACGACCAAGGACGCCGTGCCGCCGGCGGCGCAACCGATGAACAGCCACAGGATGACGCTTTCCATCCCGATCCTTGGTTCCGGTCGGTCGCGACGGGTCGGGCGAAGGCGCCCTTCGCTGCCTCGTCGGCCCTCAGTATCGAGCGATTGCGCAGGGCATCGCCAACCCGCGAGCACCGGTCTCTATGCATACGGTGTGCCAACCCGAAATGGATGGATTTGCGGGATGTTTGACCGCCGGCATGGACGGTAGCGCACGCTCGCGAAGCCGGCATTTGCTCATCGTGGGAGGCTGCATTGTCACCGGGCGCACGAGCCGGTGAATCGGTGGCGCCGGTAGAGTATCGTGGGACTCGGACCGGACGCGGTCCCGAGTGTCGCCAGGCTGCGCGGCGGTGGCATCGGTCATGCTGGCCGTGTGATCGGGGCAGCGCATCGTTCCGGGGGGAAGGACACGCTGAGGGCCGTGCGGGAGGTCGATGCCGATGAGGAATTCTCCGCGTCTCCCTGCCGTGGCGCTCGCCGTCGCGCTCGTCCTGGCCGCCACCGTCTGGTTGACCCACGATCAAGGCCCGCTTACCGAGTTGGAGTTGGGCGGCGTCGCCTGGGCCATCGGGTTGACGATTTTCGGCTTGCAGGGGTTGCTGTCGGTTCTGGTCGAAGGCCAGGAGTTGCAGCCGGGTCGGATGCCACCTCGCTTGACCGACCTGCTGAGCGTGGGGATCGTGATCTTCTCGGTGGCGCTCCTGGCGACGGCGACCGGGCTCGCCTACGGGTTGACGGCCGATTGGAGCACCGAGGCCATCGGGGTGCTGGCCGGGGCGGGTTGCCTGGCGCTGGCGTTCCTGCTGGTGTTCTACAAGGAAGGATTCGTCGGCGACGAGGCCGGTTTCGACGAACGCGAGGACGGCGTTCCCTGGTAAGGCAAGGTAAGGCGAGATGTCCAGCGGCGATGCGATTTCGACGAACGACGAACCAGGGAACGAGGCGGCACTGGACGTCCATCCGAGCCGTCGCACCCTGCTCAAGTGGTTGATGGGGATCGGCACCGGCGCGTTCGCACTGGCCTTCGCGGTGCCGGCGCTCGCGATTCGGACGCTCCACCAGACCCGGAAGACGGTTGCGGCCGGCGACACCCTGGTCTACGCGACCGGCAATCACGCGGGGCAGCCGGTCATCGCCGACCAGATTCAGGCCGGTCAGGGTCTGCAGGCGTTCCCGGAAGGGAAGTCTGACAACCAGGACAACCTGGTGGAACTGGTCCGGATTGCGCAGGGAAGTGGGACCGACGGTCTGGTCGCATTCAGTGCGATTTGCACTCACCTCGGCTGCTCGGTGATTGCGCAACCGAATCCGGAGGGGATCATCGTCTGTCCGTGTCACGGCAGCATGTACGACCCGGCGCACGACGCGAAGGTGGTGCACGGCCCGGCCCCACGCCCATTGCCTTCCCTGCCGATCACGCTGGGCGCGAACGGAGCGGTCGCGGCGGACGGCGGATTCAGCGGACCGGTCGGGCCACAGTGAGCGAGTTACGAGTCACAAGTCTCAAGTTACAAGTCTCACGTTGCCCGGAGGCAGCCTGCGACTTGTGACTTGCGACCTGCGACCTGCGACTTGAGACCACCTTGAGGAACGCGCGATGCAACAATCCATGGATAAGCCCGTTGTGGGGTGGTTCGACGAGCGGTTGGGACTCCAAGCGTTCTATCGGAAGTACGGGCGCAAGGTGTTTCCGGTCCACTCGACGTACTTCTTCGGCGAGATGGCGTTGTTCTCGTTCGTCATCCTCGTCCTGACCGGCATCTACCTCGGACTGATCTACGTGCCCTCCAATGCCGAGGTGGAGTTGAACGGGCAGACGGTGCCGCAGGCCTATGCCAGCGTGCAGTTGATCGAGTCCATCCCGGTGGCAAACCTGTTCCGCAGCGTCCACCACTGGGCAGCCCACGTGATGGTGGCATCGATCGTCTTGCATTCGCTCCGCATCTACTTCACGGGGACGTACCGGAAACCGCGCGAGGTGAATTGGGCGATCGGGATCGTGCTGCTCGGGCTGACGCTGATGGCGGGGTTCGTCGGCTACTCCCTTCCGTACGACTCGTACGCGGTGACGGCGACCGGTATCGGCTATTCGATCGCGCGGTCGATCCCCTGGGTCGGCGGCGTCGCCGCCGAGCTCTTCTTCGGCGGCGCCTTCCCGACCCTCGGCAGCGTGCCGCGGCTCTACACGATCCACGTCTTCGTCGTGCCGGCACTGATCGCGCTGGTGATGAGTCTGCATCTGCTGATCGTCGTCAAGCAGAAGCACACCCAACCCGGTTACGCCCGCAAGCTCTCGGAGCCGGGGAAGGTGCTGGGGGTGCCGCTCTGGCCGTACCAGGCGCTCCTCGCCGGTCAACTGCTGATGCTGATGTTCGGAGCGCTCTTCCTCCTCTCGGCCGTGGTGCCGCCGCACCCGCTCAAGGACTTCGGCCCGCCGGGACCGACCACGCCGGAGGTGAAACCGGATTGGTACCTCCTCTGGATCTACGGCTTCCTGAAGATCGTGCCGAGTTGGACCGAGTTTCACCTGCTCGGGACGACCTTCTCCCCGAACTTCTACGGCGGACTGCTCTTCCCGGCCCTCGTTTTCGGGGTGATGACCTTCGCGCCGTGGTTGGACCGGACGAACCGGTGGGCGGTTCGCCGCTTCGAGTACCTAGAACCGCCGCGGCAAACACCGGTCCGCCTGTCCCTCGGGATCGCGGTCTTGAGTTTCGTCGGCACGCTCTTCGTGGCGGCCTACTACGACCAACTCGGGATGACGCTGTGGGAAATCTGGGCGATCGTGATCGCCGTACCGATCGTGATCGGCGGGGCCGTCTATCTTTGGAGCCGGCGGTGGGCGCAGATGATGCGGTTCGAACCGCGCGAGGAATTGCCGGTCGCGGGCGAGGACCGCGCGGTCGTGGTAACCCCGAGCCCGATTCCGCCGATGCCCCGCGACGACGCCCTCGTCGCGATCGCCACGCCACCGATCGGCGAGACGCCACCGACGACCCCGGCGACGGTCGGCGACGACGGCTACGCACCGGCAACGATCGGCGAGCGTGGCGAACAGGCACGCGACAATCTGGTGTCGGCGCTCGCGGAACTCGGCGGTTTGGCGCCGGCGGTCGAGGGATTGCAGGGGCCGGAGTTGTTGGAGGCGCTGCAATACGTGGACGCGTTGCGGGCGAGTCTCGCCGAATCGGGTCAGTTGTTGCAGGGAGTAGTGCGGGGGGAGGAGGCGGAGCAGACGGAGTAAGAACCCCTCGGTCCCGCCATCACGCCCGGCGAATGCGAGTGATCGGCACCGGCGGGGTGAGGCGCTGTTCTTGATGGGGGGATTGCTGGATAGCGCGGACCACGTCCATCCCGGCGGTGACGCGGCCAAAGGCGGCAAATCCCTGTCCGTCCGGGTTGCGTGTGCCGCCGAAGTCGAGTTCCGGTTGGTCGCCGATGCAGATGAAGAACCCGGAGTTGGCGCTGTCGGGGGTGAAACGGGCCATCGAGATCGCGCCGTCGACGTGGCGGAGACCGGTGAGGCTCGTCCGTTCGAGCGGGATCGACGGTTCCCCCTCGCGGGGGTAGTCCGCGCTGATACCGCCCTGGATGACCTCGATTTTCACCGCATCGTTCGGTTGGTTCCCCATCGTCACGGTGCGGTGGAAGACCCCGCCGTCGTACGACCCGCCATCGACGTACCCGAGGAAGTTCGCCGCGGTGCCCGGCGCGGCTCCCGCGTCGAGTTCGACCGCGATCTCGCCGAGCGGGGTTTCGATCACGACCGGCACCCGTTTCTCCGTAAGGCTGGGCATCTCGGACACTCGCTCCTTGTCTGAGCCGGCGTTGGCGGCGGTCTGGGCATGAGTTGAGGCAGACGTTGCCCTGGCCCCATCATTGCGGGCACCGGACACGGCGTCAAGCCCGGCGGGGTGAACGGGGGGGGCAGGATGGAACGACGGAGACCACTCAAGATCGGGGTTCAACTTCCGGAGGCCGAACGCCTCGTCCATTGGACCGAATTGCTGGCGATGGCCCGCCGCATCGAGGAGCTGGGGTACGACTCGATCTGGCTCGGCGACCACCTGCTCTACCGCCCCCCCGGCGAACCGCCGCGCGCCCCATGGGAGGCCTGGTCGCTGCTCTCTGCCCTGGCTGCGGTGACCGACCGGGTCGAGATCGGACCGCTGGTCGCCTGCACCGCGTTCCACAACCCCGCGATCATCGCCAAGAAGGCGGCGACGATCGACGAGATCAGCGGCGGCCGGTTGATCCTCGGTCTCGGCGCCGGCTGGCACGAACCGGAGTACCGCGCCTACGGTTTCCCGTTCGACCACCGCGGCGGCCGCTTCGAGGAAGCCTTCACGATCATCCGCACCCTCCTGCGAGAAGGCGAGATCGACTTCGCGGGGTTGTATTACCAGGCACGCGACTGCGTTTTGACACCACGCGGACCGCGTCCCGGGGGTCCTCCCCTCCTGATCGGCTCGTTCGGCGATCGCATGCTCGGCATCACCATGCCGCACGTCGACTACTGGAACGCCTGGTACGCCGACTTCGGCAACGACCCGACCGCGCTGCCACCCCTCCTGGCCAAGATCGACGCCGCCTGCCTTGCCGCCGGCCGCGATCCGTCGGCGGTCGAGCGAACCGTGGCGATCCTCGTCGGACTGTCCGGCAGCACCGGCCGCGCCGCCGCCGATCCCACCGAACGCGCCATCCAGCCGCTGAAGGGGACACCGGAAGAACTGGCGGACCGCCTGCGCGTGCTGGCCCGCATGGGCATCGGCCACGTCCAACTCGTCCTCGATCCGATCACGATCGAGGCGATCGAGGAGTTCGCGCCGGTGCTCGTGCTCTTGGATAGCTAATACACCGACCAGCAACGTTTGACGGCTGAGGATCCTGGGGATAGAGTGCGCGGATCAGCCGAACTGCGCCCATGCTCCTGGAGGCCCGCCATGGCGAAGAAGTACGTTGTCCGCCTGTCCGCTGCCGAACGCACGCTGCTGACTGACCTGATCACGGCGGGCAAAACCGCCGCCCGTGCCCAGACGCACGCCTGGATGAGAGGATGGCAGGGACCCAGGAGCAGACGACTATGACCTTCACCAATGTCACAGCCGACGCCGTCGTCACGACCGAGTGGCTCTCGACCGCGGGCACGACCCTCGTCGTCCCTGTCTACCAGCGCCAGTACCGCTGGGAGATCGACGGGTGTGACCGTCTTCTGCGGGACCTGCGTGCCGTCGCGAGGGCGGATGCCGGGCAGACCCACTTTCTCGGCTCGATTCTCTACACGGCTACGAGCAGTGGCGAGGGCACCGAATGGATGCTGGTCGACGGCCAACAGCGGGTCACCACGCTGATGCTTCTCCTCGCCGCCATCCGCGACACGCTCGCCGGCACCGGCGAGGCGATCTCTGGGGTGCTGCACCGGATGTTGCGGCATCCGACGCGTGCGGGACAGACGAGGCTACGGCTCCGCAGGGAGGGTGAGCGCGAGCTGGCTGGCATAGTCTTCGGGCGCCCGTTACCGGAGGTGGGTGTGGCGGTCTCCCACCTGCAGGACAACTACGACTTCTTTCTCCAAGAGATCCGTGACGACGCCCTGGAGGTCTGGAGCGGCCTGCAGAGGTTGGTACACGTGGCCATCACACTCCGGGAGCATGTCAACCCGCAGCAGGTCTTCGAGAGTCTCAACTCCACTGGCACGCCGCTGCGGAACCACGAGCTGATCCACAACTACGTGCTGATGGGGCTGACCGAGCGGCAACAGAGCGAGATTGAGGACTCGTATTGGATTCCCATCGAGGAGAACACCGGCGACGCCATCGACAGCTTCCTACGGGACTATCTAATCTTCAAGACCGGCCGGGATAGTGACTTCACTGGTGATCGCGGCGGGTATGAGGTGTTCAAGAAAGAGTTCCCGGCACCGCGGTACCCGTCGCTGACCACGCACGCTGCGGAGTGGAAGGCGTATTCCGAGGTGTACAGCGTCTTCCTCGATCCATCACGGTGCGCTGATGGGGAGATCGCTCGACAGCTCAGGCACTGCAACACGTTCGGTACGGCGATGTACCCGCTACTACTCGGGGTCTACCGCGACTACCAGATCAACGTGATCGACAGGAACGCCCTGCTCGAGATCCTGGAGCAGCTTCAGTCGCTGTACCTGCGCAAGATGGTGGTCGGCGCGAGCCGGGACCACCTCGCTGCGCAGTTGTGCCGAAAGCGGCGGCAGTACGGCTACCCGATCCGCGAGATCGCGCGACGGATGCCCACGGATGAACGCATCCGTGAGGCGCTGAAGCACAATCCGCTGCCGCACGCGGGATACGTTCTGCGCCGGATCGAAGAGCCGCACGACCTGGACCACCTGGGCGACCTGCAGATCGAGCACATCTTCCCGCAGTTTGCGAGCGATACCTGGAGCGGTGACGGAGCGGCCGAATGGGGAGCCTACGGCGAAGCGGAGCGCGCCGCGTATCGGGAAGCCCTGCCGACCATGGGCAACCTTGCGCTCTTGGAGCCAGCGTTGAACGCGGCGGCCGGCAACAAGCCGTTCCTGGCAAAGACTATGTACTACGAGGCGAGCGAGGTTCCCTCAACGAGGCAGTTAGCAGGCACGCGTGCCTGGGATCTGGAGCGGATCGCGGATCGGACCCAAGCCCTGACCGAGCGGTTCCTCGCGATCTGGCAACGTCCGAGCATCGCTGGGACCGATGACCCCGACTACCTCGTGCCGATCCTCGACGCCCCGAGGAAGCCCGGGCGCTACAAGGGATGGAAGACCGAGTTCGAGTACGTCCGGTTCCACGGCGAGGTTTGGGAAGTCCGAAACGCGAAGGAGCTCTTTCAACGCACCTTCGAGCACCTCTGGGAGACCAACCAACGTCAGGTCCTCGAGTACAGCGCGTCACACGAGGGACCCGTCTTCAAGACACAAGAGTGGACCAGCCGTTGGGCAAGATTGGGGGATCACTACCTGTTTATGGGCTACTTCCCGCAGTACATGCTGGCAGCGGTGCAGGGCATCCTGGACGAACTCGACATGGCCGACGACGTGTTCGTGAACTACTCCACGAACGACGACTAGCACTCTGACCATCTTGGTTTGGCGAGCAGGTCGCTGATTGGGGAGCCGCAAGCAGTGCCGCCACGACCCGTCGAACCTTGCTGGTCGGAGTACTACAGCGGGATGCAGAAGAGTGGGGCCGCATTGTTCGTAGTTCGTAGGGGCGGACCGCCGTGTCCGCCCTCGTACGGGAACGCAATCCTG